>JAWOBF010000043.1:0-92635 GCA_046498225.1 Candidatus Aegiribacteria sp. | reverse complement strand
CTGTAGACGAAGCGCCTGAACTCGTAGTTCTTCAGGGGGCCCAGGCCCTGCGCGCCCACCACCATCAGCCCGCGGGGGGTAAGGCATTCGAAGAGGACGTAACTGTCCCGGCCGGGGAAGTAGTAGCGGCGGGTCTCGCCAATCGGGCGGGAGAAGTGCATGTGCCGCTGGCCGTCGATGTAGAGGAACTGCAGGGTGGCTATCAGGGTGGTCTTGCCCACGTTGTTCGGCCCCACCAGGTGCAGGGGGCCGCCCAGGTCCACCTCGCCGTAGTCGAACTTGCCGGAGTTGATCAGCACCAGCCGCGAGGGTCCCGCCGCGGTCATTCCCCGCCCCCGCTCCGTCTGGCCACCTCGGCGCAGAGGTCCAGCAGACGGTAGGCGGGTCTGCGGAACCTCAGAACCCCGTCAGAGACGAACCGTACGAAGCCCAGCCTCTCCAGCTGCCGCAACAGGTTGTCCATGCCGGAAGCGTCGGCTACGTCCACATCCGCCATGAAGCGCCGGTAGCGCCGGCTCTCCAGGTGCGGCAGGTCCTCCACCGCGAACGGCTCCTCCATCACCGCCCGCTCCACCGTCTCGCCCCTGCCGGCCAGCCACTCCACCAGTATGAAGGCGAACACGGCCACCCGCGCCCCGGTGGGGCTGAAACGCTCGGGGGCGGTGAAGTGGAAGAAGTCGGCACGGTGGCGGACCAGCCGGAAGCCCAGCGCCCCGAACAGCTCCTCAAGCTCCTCCGCGTGGGAGTCCAGCGCCCGGTAGACCTCGCCGTCCTCGGGGCAGATGTGCTCCCCCCGGCGAAGCCGCTCGAAGACCTCCTCCAGCATGGGTATCTCAGACGGCTTCATGGTCGCTTCCCCTCAGCCTCAGTGGCGTGTACTCCACGCCCACCCCGTCCAGGTCCATCTTCGCGGGCTCCGCGGCGAACTCCGTCCGCACCGGGGGGAAGGCGTACACATGCCCGTACAGCCGCAGCAGCTCCGCGGCGCCGCAGCCCCCGCAGGTCCCGGCCAGCCAGGCCAGCAGGTCGTCCACCGGAAGCTCCTCCCGAAGCAGGGCGGCCACCTCATCGATGTCCCACAGCCGCTGCGGGGGAGGCTCGGCCGCCTCGCCCACCACCACCGGCGGCCGCTCGGGCGTGTACCCGGAGAGCCGGTGAAGAACGGCCTCCATCTGCCCGTCGGCCAGCAGCCCCTCGGTGCGCCACACCGGCAGCCGCAGCATTCCCGCGGGGTCGAGGAAGCCCATCCCCCTGCGGTCGGCCAGCCTCAGCGCCTCCGACGCCCCCCGCGCCAGCTGGCTCTCGGCCCGAAGGCTCTCGTAGAGCGGCTCCACCTCCCGCAGCGACTCGTGGAAGTCCGAGGCCACCTCCCGGCGCATCCGCAGCAGCCTGGCCCGGCAGCCGTCGAGGGCGGAGGCCACGGCGCTCCGGGAGGCGAAGCGCAGGCCAGCGGCGTGCAGGGCGCGGTCAGCGGCGTCCAGCTCGGACTCCATGCTCTTGCGGACGTCCACCAGGTCGCGCATGGGCTCCATGTAGCCCGACCACAGCCTGTTTATCCGCTCGAAGCGCCGCACCGCAGGCAGCCGCTCGCGGTTGGACCGGATCTTCATCACCTCCAGGAATATGGCCTCCCGGTTGGCCGAGGAGTCCTGGCGAAGCCGCTCCACCGTCTCGGTCACCTCGGAGACGGCCCGGACCGCCGCGTCGCCGTCTCCGTCGGACACCGCGTCGGCGAGCCCGGTGCGGGCGTCCTCCAGGGAGTCCAGGTAGCCCTGGATCACCCGTACGGAGGTGAGCCGGTGCTCCCGCAGCAGGAAGCGCATGAGCGACCGGACCTGGTGGGTGAGCTCCCAGCGGGCCTCGGTGCCCGGTGAGGCCTCGATCATGCGCAGCCGCTGGAGGTTGGCCACCTGCGTGTCCACGGAGGAATCGCCCTCCCGCCGGCGGGCGGCCACCATCTCCCGCAGCCTGCCGTCGCTTACCCCCCCGGTGCGGTAGTACAGATCGCGCAGCAGGTCGTAGCTTTCCGCGGCGAAACGGAAGAACTGCCTGGGGTCGAGCATGCGCCTCCACCTCCGTTGAAGCCCCTGCAACATGCCCACAGACCGGTCGGCCGCGCAAGTGCAGCCGGCCGGCGCTTTTCACCACCGCCGGCTGCTTCGGCGGATCCGGGCAGCAAGACCTGCCGGAACGCCTGCAGCGGCCGTAGTGTGCCCGTCGCCGTAGCCTTATGTTGACATACGGGTATGTTTCAACAATCTTATTGACGAAATAGGGGTATGTTTGAACGGATGATGCGATGATATATAGGTATGTTTTCGACGAGATCGAGGAGTGGCTGGCCTCGCGCAGACCGAAGTGCCTCGTGCTTAGGGGCGCCCGTCAGGTGGGCAAGACCACGGCCATACGCAGTCTGCCATCGGTCCGGGGGGGAGAGACCGGGCTGTGCGAGCTGAACCTGGAGAGGCACCCCGACCTGGAGAAGGTCTTCGCCGGGGGCGACACCGGGCGTATGCTCGAGGAGATAGGCTTCACCGCCGGCAGATCTCCGAATGATGGTGACATCGTGTTCCTGGATGAGGTGCAGGCAGCACCTTCCGCCCTGCCGGCCCTGCGCTACCTGGCCGAAGACTGCCCGGGCATGCGATGGGTGGCTGCGGGCTCCCTTCTTGACGCCGAGCTCCGCGAGAGCGATACCCCGGTCCCCGTGGGACGGATGCAGTACCTCTTCATGGGCCCGCTTTCGCTGGAGGAGTACATGGAGGGTGCCGGGGATCTGGGGATGGAACTCCAGCTCATACGGGAATGGGCACCGGGGCAGTCCTTCCCTTCCGCCGCACACAGGCACCTCTGCGCTGCTCTGAGGCGGTTCCTGGTGGTGGGAGGGATGCCCGAGGTGACCGAGTCCTGGCTGGAGACGGGCAGCGCCGGGGAAGTGGCAAGGCTGCAGGCATCGATCATGAATACCTACCGGGACGACTTCGCGAAGTACGCCTCCAGAACCGACCTATCGCTGCTTCGAAGGATTTTCGACTGGGTGCCGGCGAGGGCGGGCGACAAGGTAATCTACAGCCATATCTCCCCCGACAGCCGAGCGGGCAAGGTCCGCCGGGCCATCGAGTACCTGACCGACGCCCGGGTAGTCTCGCCGGCGGTGCACTCCCATGGAAACGGGCTTCCACTGGGTTCGGAGGCCAGGCCCCGCGTGTACAAGCTCTACTTCCTGGACGTGGGGCTGACCGCTGCCGCCACGCGTGTCCAGAAGATCGATCCGCAAATGCTCCACAGCCGGGAGTTCATCAACTCCGGGCGCCTGGCGGAGCAATTCGTAGCCCAGCATCTGCTGTTCAGGGGACCTTCCTGGGAACGCCCTGCGCTCTACTACTGGCTTAGGGAAGGACGGTCCGGTAACGCCGAGGTGGATTTCCTGCTGGAAGGACCCCGGGGAGTGGTTCCCCTGGAGGTCAAGGCCGGAGCGTCCGGAAGCATGAAGTCCCTTCTGCGGTTCGTCATGGAGAAGGGGTCTCCGGCAGCGGTCCGGCTGGACATGAACCCGCCATCCCTGCAGCGGGTCCAGCACAGGATCGGCACCGGAACCGGCTCCAGGGAAATATCTTTCGACCTTCTGTCCCTTCCGTTGTACATGGTGGGACAGATAGGCCGCCTTCTCGGGCAGACATAGACCCGAGTGCGCCTGGGATTTGTCAGGCTGCGCAGCACAGCCGTGCATGCGGACAGCAGCTGCGGCTCACCTCCCGCAAGGGCGGCCTGACAGCGAAGAATCAGAGAAACTCCGGCGTGTCCGGTCGCTGCGTTCCCGCCCGAACCCATCCTGCCTTTACCCCAAATACGGCCAGCAGACAGGGAGCTCGACGGCGGCGGACGCCCCGGAGCTCCTGCAGAGGGCGATGGACATCCTCGTGCCCCAGACCTTCGGAGGCATGGCCAACTGGAACCCCCACGTTCACGCGCTGATTACCGATACCTGCTGGGACAGGGAGGGTAAACAGTATGTAATGCCCGAGATCGGTGAAAATGGGTGAAAACGCGGGTCCTTCACGGAAGCGAAGAACGCTGTCAATTGCTGTTCCAGGCCGGCCTAACTCCCGCCGCCGCCCATCTCCAGCGGGCGGGCCGCGTCGCTTACCGCTCCTATCTTGACGGCGTAGGACTGCCTCTCCTCGATGTCGCGGTCGGTGATGATGTGGATGTCCAGTATGCTCTCAGTTCTCATGCCCGTCCTTATGAAGTTTATCTCCGACAGGCATTTGTCCCATCCCTCCAGGTACGATTCCAGCCTCCCGCGCTTGCTCCGGTCACCGTTGGAATGCACCAGCAGGTCTATGTCGCTGCGGTTTCCCGCGGTGGCGTTCTTGGTGCTTCCGAAGAGGTAGATTCCCTTCACACCGTATTTTTCCGGGTCGACCCCCGCGGCCAGGCTCTCGGCCATCCTCTGCCGCCACAGCCAGTGCTCGTCGGAATCCGCGTCCAGGTTCCGCCGTCCCCTGGGCATCCGGCTGCGGTCTTCCAGGTCGCCTTCCTCGGGGGCGAAGAACGCTATCGCCTCTCTCTCGTCGCCGCTCATGACCATTCTGGCCACCCTGCCGCCGGCGCTGGCCCGAACGTCAATGACCCTGACCACGTCGGCCAGGTGGCCGCAGTCGGGGAGCAGCTGACTCAGAACGTTATCGCTGTTCTGGAAGAAGTCCCGGTTGAACGTCACACCGCTGTCGTCCGGGTATAGCGGCAGGTACCGGATTCCGGCCTCCACCAGGTCCTGGAAGAAATGTGTCCCGAAGGAGAGGTCCGGAACGTAGCTGCCCTTCTGAAAGGCCATCTCTATGAGGGCCGCGGTGTTGTTGATGTCAGAGTAGGTTACCTGAACCCCGAGCTTTATATCGCCGCGGCTTCCCCACCTGCCGGGACCCATCAGTATGAAGCTCCTCTTCTGGAGCATGCTGTTCAGCCTTCCCACGGCTTTACCAACCTCTACGAGCTGGTCCTTGTCCTCCAGGCTGTCGTACCCCTCCGGGTCCACATAGACGATGTGGGTTATTCTGGGAATGTAACCATCGGAAACGTACCGTTCGGCTGTGAACAGGATGTCCTCCGGCTCCGGCTTCTCCTTTAGATGTACCTCATCACACTGCTCCCAGGAGCTCTGGGCCCTGCACTGCAGGATGTACAAGCTTTCTCCGTCGGAGGCGAACTCGATGTCCACAGGGTATCCGCACCCCTGTTCCAGCACCTCCATCATCCTGCGCATGGTGGCGAGGAAATCGCTGCCGGACCCCAGAAGACCGTCGAAGGTCGGTATAACGTATTCCTTTCGGAAATCCGTGAACCGGTTGGCCCTGGATATCATGCCGTCACGATGGGTGGAAAAGATCTTCTCCACCTGAGGATATTCGGGACCGTACTCGGTGATTATGTCCTCCACCTTTACGGTCTCTATCTTTCGCTCCTCCAGATTGATGACGTCCATGTACCTGGGCGCGTACCTGATGGTCTCGTCAACACTGGTGTTCACTTTCAGACCGGGTTTGCCCGGGGCCGCCAGGACCGGGTAATCGTCCCCCAGCCTGTCCACCGCCCTGGTCCCCAGGCCGGGAACCATTCTGACCAGGCCGTCCCGGCGGCTAATCCTGGAGGACCACCTGAACTCGTTCCTGCTGAAGGCGACTCCGCTGAAAGAGGGCATGTAGTACTTGCCCATCCTGGTGCCCACCACCTGCTGTATCAGTATTCCCATCTCCTCCTGGAAGTCCAGAAGGTTCCTCTCCTTCCTGTACTCGATGGCGTCGGGACCGAACATGGACGCGTAGACTTCGGCTATGGCGTCCATGAGAGCTTCCAGTTTCTCATTCTTCGTTCCCTGGTTCGCCAGGAACAGGCTCTTGTACTTCCCGCTGAAGGCAGCCTCGATGCTGTCCTCCAGCAGGCTGGAACTGCGGACTATCAGCGGTGCGTCTCCCATGGAATCCAGGGTCACCGAAAGCCCCCGCTTCATCTCGGGGCTGAATGCGCAGTTCTTGAAGAGCTGGATCAGGTTGGGGTACTCCAGCCGTATCTCTCCCAGGTACCTGTACCTGTACTCCAGCAGCTCCTCCAGCCTGTTGTGATGAACGAAGTCCAGTATGCCGTCGCTGCTTATGTACCAGGTGGCCGGGGTCCTGATGGCCGAAAGCGGGTCATCCTGTCCTGTCTGCTGGCTGAGTATCTTCTCCGCCATGAACAGTCCGGCCCCCTTCCCGCCCAGCTGTCCGTGGCTCCTGCTGGGAAGGACCAGGGACCTGGTCAGCCGGTAGAAGTCATCTATGGAGACCGATTCCTTCATTCGGCTGATGTAATCCAGACGCCTGCTGACGAACCTTCTGATGAGCGAGACCTTCAGAGCGTTCACCACCGGCCCCGAGAGGCTCTCCTCGTCGCTGACCACGCCATGGTGCGTCTCCATGGCCTGAATGATATCCGTAAGGGAGCTGGCGTGGTCGTCCAGGACGTTGATGAGATGCTCTATACGGTTTTCCCCTATCCACCTCTGAAGAAGGGACAGTATCTGGTCGCCGCTCAGTTCCCGTCCGGCGATGGCCAGTATCTCCTGCACCAAATCGTAACTCACTTCGAACTGGTGGCGTGGTATCGGCTGATTGATGCCCTGATGGTCCAGGTCAGAAGCGCCCATTGACGACTGGCCCGCCCACCTGTTCAGAAGCGCGGTGGCGTCTGAGATGCCTATGAAGCTAAGGTAGTTCAGCAGCCTTCTGGAGAGGGTCTGGTAGAGTTTCCTGTCCGTTATCAGGAGCATGTCCAGTATGGTCCTCCATGATTCGGTTCCCGACTGCCAGTCCCCCGGGTCCACCCTGTCCTCCTCGAACATCTGCGAAAGGCTGTCGTGCAGGATGGTGTGGCCTATCCTTCGGGCCAGCGTTCTCAGAAGCCTCTTCTCCTCCTTCAGGAAGACTTCGCCCTTCTCCGTCTCAGGCACGCTGTCCGGGTAGGTGACGGAGATGCTGCCCACTTCACTGCCGTTGATGACAAGGTCCTCCGACAGCATCGGCCCTCCCTGCACGTAGCCTTCTGAGCTGTACTCCCTGCCCATGTAGACGATGCGGGCCTCGCAGTTCTGGGGGCTGTACCAGCCCTGGGGCATGGCCTCCGCCACCATCTGCAGTCTTCTGCCCAGGGGCTGGTCGGTCATGAGTATCTCGTCGACCATGTAGAGGCAGTTCAGTTCCTTTGCCCTCTCCCTGAGGGAGGTCAGCAGCTGATGGGATTCGCTTACCTTGTCCGTCATCTTACGACCACTCCAAGTCCTTTTCTGCCGTCGATCCTGATTTTCAGCCCGCCGGGCACCCTAACGCAGCGGACGTGTTCCGATTCATGGATTACATCGCTGCCGGAATCTATCAGTCCCCAGTTGACCGGTCCGTCCAGCGGTTCGTTCACAGAGAGGTAGCCGACCCCGAAGCTGGAGAGATTGTGAAAGAAATGCGAGCCCTGGCTCAGCTCCACCCTCATCGACGGACCCGATACCTCCAGAATGGCCCTTGCCCCCGAGACGTGGCCCCAGGTGACGGGGATACCCAGCCAGGGGTCGGTGCTTCCCCAGCGTCCGAAGCCAATCAGCAGGTAGTCGCCGTCCCCGGCGGTCATTATCCTGTTGGCCGCGGCGATCTCCGATGCTATGGCCCGGGTCCGCGAAGCGCTGAAGGTCTCCGGTTTCACGTAGACCACGTGGCTTACAGCGATCTCACCGTTGCCCAGCGCCCTTCTGGATACCGCCACAGTGCGGTCTCCCCGGATCTCCTCCGGCGATATCTCCACCCCCCCCTCCGCGGAAGCAATGGACCTTACCTGAAGGAGCCCCAGGGATGGAGCTTCGTCCAGAAAGGGTCCCCTGACGGCGAACTCGATCTCCACCGGCGAACCCGCCTCCCCCTCGCAGAGTTCAAGCACCTGTGAAACGGTCCGGTTCAGGGGAATGACCCGGTCCTTCAGTACAGGGGCGAAATCCACCACCCTGGGCCCCTCCCTGCCCGTACCGCTGACCAGCATGTCCGACCCGGGCAGGTAGGTGGAAGCAACCAGCTTCAGGGTATCATCGTAATCGGCGTCTTCAAGCGGGCAGGAAAGCATGTACTCCGTTTCCCGGACCGGGTCGAAATCGGTTATCCTTCCCATGTTCACGCACCAGAAACTGTTCTGTGTGTACTTCATCAATTCTGACGCCGAACCGAAGGGAGGGGGGGCGCCGGGCTTCTTCGGGCTGTAGGACCAGCAGAGGCCGCCGTCGACGATCGTCTTGCCCAGTCCCAGGGCCAGGCTTACGACGCCGTCCTCGGGCCGGGACTTCCCGAAAGCGTAGAAATTGAAGGACCGCGCCACACCGGAAACCGCCGGATAGAACCTGTCGCCGTACCTCCTGCCCACTATGCTCTGCAGGACCACGGCCATGGCCTCATCCTCGAGGGAGGTGCCAAGCCCCCGGTGGAACTCACGGGAATCGGCGAACCAGGTGCTGGCCCACACGAGTTTCACCGCCTCCAGCAGTTTTCTGAACCGGACCTCGTCCGAAGGCTGGTTGTTCGGTATCATCTTGGTCTGGTAGATGCCGGCCAGGGGTGTCTTCAGGTCGTCCTCCAGGAGGCTCGAGGATCGCACCGCGATCGGCTCATGGGCGGCGGATACGAACTTCCAGAGATCCCCCGAGAGCATGGGTGAGACCTCCCCGGCCAGGAAAGCCATGGCTATTCTGTCGTCGGGCTCATCCCCCTCCGCGTAGCGGGCCAGGCTGTTCCTCTCCACGAAATCACTGAAGTACTCGGTGGTGATGACAGAGAATCGCGGGACCGAGACCTCCATGGGGAAAGGAGCGCCTTCTCCAAGCTGTCGCAGGTTCCGGACGATGCCGGCGAGACCCGAGGCCTTGCCGCCCGCGGCTCCCTGACCGAAAGTCTCCATATTCCGGATATCAATCATGCGAACCTCGCCTTCGAAATGCATGCCGGAAGATTATAACAGGGATGACCTCCCGAAGAAAGATTCCCTGAGCGGTCCCGAAGCGATCCGATGGAACAGAAATACGTTCCGGAGTGTATATTGTTCTGAGAGCCGGGTCGGAAGGCCGGTTTTCGTGGGGCGAAGGGATTGAATCCTTATATTACTCACATCTCCGGCCATCATGCGGAGACATGGATATGCTTCAGCCGGTCCGCATCCGGGACTGCGGCTGTCAGGAGGGAGAAGACTTGATAGGACAGGTTTTGAACGTAGTCGCCAGCGCCGATCTGGTGACCAAGCTCATTCTCGTCGTGATAGCCGTGCTTTCCATCGGCTCCTGGGCGGTAGCCATAGCCAAGATACGGGAGTTCAGGACCATACTGAGTTCATCCAAGACCTTCATGGACGCGCTCCGCACCACCGGAAGACCACCGGGAGGCGATTTCTGGAGCAGGAGCAACGAAGTGGGTCCCCTGGCGAGGATGTACGCAGAGGCGGGCAGATTCCTGCAGAGAAGGCAGGACAGGGGCGTAACCGACCCTCTCACCCCCGAGGAGGTCGGCAGCCTCACCAGTTCTCTGGAGAGGGAGGCTGGGGAGGACCTGGCCCGAAGGGAGCGGAACATCGGTTTTCTGGCCACGGTAACCAGCGTATCCCCGCTGCTGGGTCTTCTGGGAACGGTCTGGGGGGTGCTCACCAGTTTCATCGGAATGAAGGAGATGGGAGTGGCGGACCTGAGCGCCGTGGGTGCGGGAATCGCCGCCGCCCTGACCACCACCGTGGCGGGACTGCTGGCCGCCATACCCGCAAATGTGTTCCATAACTTCGTGGTAGGGAGGATAAATTCCCTGGCCGGCGACATGGACAGGTTCCTCTCCGAGCTGGTGGACGTGTGCAGGAGGGGAAGCCTGGAATGATAAAGACCAGGTATACCCGTTTCTCGGGCATCAACATGACCAACCTGGTGGACGTCACCCTGGTGCTCCTGGTGATATTCATGCTCACCTCCCCTGTAATGCAGAGGAGCGCCGACGTGACTCCCCCGTCCTCCGCGGAAGGAAGGATAGTCAGCAGCCTGGACCCCTCGGAAGCCCTGGTGGTGGAGATAGACGCCCACGGCAACCTGTCGGTGTCCGGAGAACCGGTCCTTATGGAGAACCTGGCCTCCCTTGCCGAAGCGGCCTACGCCTCGGGAAGGTCGGAGGCCTATGTCAGGGCCGACAGGGACGTAAGGTACGAAGTGGTGGCCAACGCCCTGACCCGGCTGGGAAGCGGAGGGTACCTGAACGTGGGCCTTATACAGGAGAGCAGGGGCGAGAACAGTGAACTTCAGTGACCGTGACCCGGAGCAGCGAAGGGACTATTCCCCCCGCAGGCTGGACTTCGTACTGGCCGGGGCGGGACACCTGATACTGCTGCTGGTGGGAGCAGTCACGTTCTCCGGCAGTGTTTCCCCTCTCAGCGGCGGGGACGACGCCATGATGGTGCGAATGGTCACCGTGACCTCCCCGCGGGAAGCTGTGAGCGGGGAGGTCTCCGTTCCCGAAGAAGTCCCCGAGGAAGTGCAGGAAATGCCCGAGGAGGTAGTAGAGGAAGTGGTGGAGGAGGCGCCGGAGGAGATAGTAGAAGAAGTGGAGGAGGCGCCGGAGGAGATTCCGGAGGAGATAGTAGAGGAAGTGGAGGAGGCGCCGGAGGAGGTTCAGGAGGAAACCCCCGGGCCCCGGGACGGTTTCGCAGCCGTCGGCTCGCAGGGAGACGCCGGAGCCGGGGCACCCGGTCCGGGCACATACGAATCCCGGGTGTTCAACGCGGTTAGACGGGGTTACCGGACGTCGGTCACGCCAGGGCAGTCCTACAGGGTGGTACTCACCGTGTTTCCCGACGGGTCGACCCAGGTGGAGACGGTGAGGAGGAGCGGTACCGCGGCATTCGACAGGGCCGTGGAGAACGCCCTGGCCATGGCGCAGATACCGCCGATGCCCCCCGGCAGGACGGACCCGGTGGTCATCAGGATCGAATTTCAGGGACCGGAGTGATGATTATGAGGATTTTCGCATCTGTTCTTCTTCTGGCGGCTGCGGTAAACGGGGAGGATTTCGTCCCCATGACCCCCGTAGGGGCTGAGTGCATCCCGGTATCCCTCACCGTTACTGGTCCGGACCGTCTGGCGGAGACCGCATTCACGCAGATAAGCGACGACATCGATTTTTCCGGCCTGCTCATAACCTCCGAGGAAGGGTACGCCACGGTGGAAGTGGAGGTGAGCAGTTCGCCCGAAGGCCACCGGCTTCGGGCGGAGGTCCTCTCCGGAGGCGAGCCCCTGATGACCAGGAACTACTCCGGGGAGAACATCTATTCCCTCTGCCACGCGTTCTCCGATGACCTGGTCCATGATCTCACGGGAGAACAGGGTATAGCCTCCACATGGATAGCCTACGTGAACAGGACCGCCGAAGGCTACGCTCTGGCGGTGAAGTCGCTTGATCCCAGACCCCCCAGGCACGTGATGTTCGATGAGGACGTGATAACCACACCCGCCTGGTCGCCGGACGGTGACAGGATAGTGTTCACTTCCTACAGATCGGGCAACGCGGACCTGTGGAAATACAGTTTCTCCAGCTCCTCCGCCGTCAAGATACTCAGCGTACCCGGACTGAACTCCTCGCCGGCCTGGTCGCCGGACGGCGGCTCCATCGCCCTGACCATGTCCCGCGGCGGGAATTCGGACATATACCTGCTCGATACCGGAACTTCGCAGACCACCAGGCTCACCCTCAGAGAATCCATCGAGACCTCCCCCAGCTTCTCGCCCACCGGCAGACAGATAGTCTTCACCAGCGACAGGATAGGTTATCCCCAGCTTTACGTGATGGACAGCTCCGGCGGGACCGCCAGGAGAATTACCGCTTCGCACGGTTACTGCGACAGCCCCGCCTGGTCGCCGGACGGGGACAGGATAGCCTATGCCGCCCGGTCCGGAAGGGATTTTCACATATTCGTCATGGACGCTGACGGCTCCAATGTCCGTCAGCTTACCTTCGACGGGACCCTGAACGAGGATCCCGTCTGGGGACCCACCGGCAGGCACATCGCCTTCAGCAGCGACATGGACGGCGGGCGGGGTGTATACATGATAGAACTGAACGGACTGACAGTGAGAAAGGTATCCGGGGGAGGGGAGAACTACTGTCCGGCCTGGTCGCCCCTGGGATTCAAATGAACCGGCTTCGATCTTTTTCCAGAAGGAGAATACAGTGAAAAGAGGATATGCATCGTTCATCGCCGCGGTGGTTGTAGTGGCCGGCCTGGGCTCTTTCGCCGGATGCCGACCGGACGAGACCGTCCCCGACGGCACCGACACGACCACGGTGGTTGTGCAGGAATTTCCGGACACGCTGGATGGAGTGTGGGAATCCGACACCCTTTCCGCCTTCACCGAGATGATGACGGTCCACCAGGAGAACCTGGAGGACGTGTTCTTCCAATACGACAGCCACCAGCTCTCTTCGGAGGCGCTGGAGGTCCTTTCGGAGAACGCCTCCTACATCATGGACACCGATGGCTACAGGGTACTGATAGAGGGCCACTGCGACGAGAGGGGAACGATAGATTACAACCTCTCGCTGGGGGAGAAGAGGGCTCTTGCAGCCTACGAGTACCTGGTGAACTACGGCGTGGACCGCAGCCGTCTGGAGTACGTGAGCTACGGCAAGGAACGACCCTTCGACCCCGGGCATAACGAACAGGCCTGGGCACGCAACAGAAGAGCCCATTTCAGAGTTCTTCCCGGGAACTGAACATGCTCAGGCTGTCAATACTGTCGATCGCCGCATTTCTTCTGTTTACCGGGTGCTTCGGCATCTGGGTCCGCACTCCCCGGGAGATAGAGGACATTCGGGCCGACCAGCAGGATATCCGGCAGGAACTGCTGGACCTCGCAGCCGCCGCGGAAGAGAACGAGAGCCTTCTCCGCGGCATGCAGGCCCAGTCCGGAAGCAGAACCGCCGAACTGCTGGAAAGACTGTCCGCCCTGGCGGACGAGCTGGACCTGGCCCTGACAAGAATGAACAGGGGCGGTGGCGTTTCGGTGCAGGACACAACCGCCGGCCCTGACGCACAGCTCATTTTCGATGAGGCTTACAGGCAGTTCCAGCAGGGCAGTTTCGATATAGCCGCCCAGGGATTCCTGGAGCTTCATGACCGATATCCCTCCTCGTCGCTGGCTGATGACGCCCTCTACTACATGGCCATCTGCTGGGAGGAATCCGGGTCTTCCCACAGGGCCATAGAGGACCTGGTGGCGCTCTATTACATGTATCCGGACTCGGAATGGGCCCCTGGAGCGCTGTTCAGGGCCGCCGACATATACGGCGCCCACGGGGCGCGGGGTGAGAAGGAGCGGCTTTACGACCTGCTGCTGAACCGCTACCCCGGGAGCGATGAGGCGGCCCTGGTCAGGGAGCTTCAGGACTGAGAGGCTCATCCGGCCCGGCTTTGACGGAAACGGTTCGCTGAAGCATATTTCCCGATTATGGACAGCGCGCGCTGCGGGAGTGGCGGAATTGGCAGACGCGCCAGATTTAGGATCTGGTAAGCCATGCTTGTGGGGGTTCAAGTCCCCCCTCTCGCACCATTTCGAACGAACAATGGAAAGAATCTCACATGCATGATATCGTCAAGTCAGAGGGAAACGTAAGAACGGTGCGCTTCACCGAGACAGCCGAACGCATAAACGAGCTGTTCGGAAAAGTCAGAAAACAGATATCCAGGGACCTGGATCTGCCGGGGTTCAGGCCCGGCAAGGTGCCTAAATCCATTATAGACAGGCAGTACGGTAACATCATCAAGGCCGAGGTGGCCGACACGGTGAGGCAGGAATTGACCAGTAGCCTCCTCGAGGAACAGGACTGGATACTGGACGACACCGACCATGAGAACGAGGTCCGGATGCCTGCAGAGGGAAGTCCCTACTCCTTTGAGATGACCTTCTCCCTGTTCGAGACACCCGAGCCTTCCGGAACCGACGGAATAACCGTAGAGATTCCCCCCCTGGAGCTGGAGGATGCCGTGGACAGGACCATCGAGTCCTTCCGGGAGAAGATGGTGAGCTTCGAGCAGGTGGACAGGCCTGCGGAGGAGGGCGACCTCGTGATGCTGGAGGCGGACCCCGCCGAGGAGGGTGGCGACCCCCAGGTTTTCAGCGTCAGGATAGGCGATTCCCATATTGGTGAGGGGTTCGACCTCCTGGTTACGGGAGTGGAGCCGGGGTACCGGTTCTCCGCCAGGATGGAAAGCGATGACCCGGACGAGAAGCGGAACCCCGTGCACTCTTTCCTGGTGACGGAGGTAAGGCGGCCGGTGCTGCCCGAACTCGACGATGAATTCGCCGAGAAGGCCGCAGGCGTGGAGAACATGGAGGAACTCCGGAACAGGGTGGAGGAGAGCGTCAAGGCCCGTTACGAGCAGGAGGTCAACTACCTGAAGGAAAGGACCGTGCTGGACAGCCTTCTGAAAAGCAACCCCTTCGATCCCCCGGCCTACATGGTGAACAACCTCAAGAGGGATTACCTCCACAGACTGGGAGAGGAGAGCCCGGAGGATGCGACCGTCAGCGCCGCGGAGGAGATAGCGGAGGACAAGGTGAGGGAATTCCTCATACTCAGGGCGGTGGCCGGGAAGGAGGGCATTCAGGTCTCCCCCGAAGAGGTGGAGGAGGAGATGGGTCCCGAGGAATCCAAATCGTCCGTCCTTGACAGGCTCAGGAACGCCAGGGCCCTGGAACTAATTATCGAGAGGGCCGATATTACTGAGAAGGAACCCGAAAAGAGCGACGGGGAAGCCGAGACTTCGGACAAGCCCGGGGCGTCATGGCGATGGGTCCTTGTTGAGGAAGGCGAAACCGGCGCCGGCGAAGACGTCGCCGGGGAGGAAGGAAGCTGATGTCATTCGTACCATTTGTGGTGGAGCGGGAAGGCAACAGGGAGAGGTCCTACGACATCTATTCCCGTCTTCTCAAGGAGCGGATAATCTTCGTGGGAGATTCCCTCGGCAGCCAGTCGGCCAGCCTGATAGTCGCCCAGCTGCTGTTCCTGGAGGGGGAGGATTCCAAGAAGGACATAAACATGTACATCAGCAGCCCCGGTGGAATAATCTCCTCCGGACTGGCCATATACGATACCATGCAGTTCATAAAGCCTCCTATCGCAACATTCTGCATGGGCACGGCGGCCAGCATGGCGGCGGTTCTTCTGGCGGCAGGTGAGAAGGGGAAGAGGAACATACTTCCCCACGCCAGGGTGATGATACACCAGCCCATGGGCGGAGCCCAGGGACAGGCCAGTGATATAGAGATACAGGCCCGGGAGATACTGAAATTGAGGGAGAAGCTGAACGAGATCCTCTCAAGGCACACGGGACAGCCCCTCGATAGAATAGAGAAGGACTCCGACAGGAACTACTGGATGGACGCTCAGGAGGCCGTGGAGTACGGTATCGTGGATAACGTTCTGTCCTCGAGGAGCTGACGGGATTGGATATGGGTAAAGAGAAGAAGTGTTCTTTCTGCGGAAGACCGATAGGTGAGGTCAACCAGCTGATACAGGGACCGGGAGTACACATCTGCGACGAGTGCATAAGGTACTGCAGCGAACTGGTGGACCTGGAGTCGGAACAGATGATGGAGGTTCCCGAGCTGCTCAGGGAGGACCTGCCCACGCCGGCCGAGATAAAACTGCGGCTGGATGATTACGTGGTGGGGCAGGAGCTGGCCAAGAAAGTCCTTTCGGTGGCTGTCTACAATCACTACAAGCGTCTCAGGTCATCCAGGGACGCGGGGGACGTGGAGCTGGAGAAGAGCAACATCCTGCTCCTCGGACCCACCGGGGTTGGAAAGACCCTTCTGGCGCGGACCCTGGCCAGGATACTGGACGTGCCGTTCGCCATAGCGGACGCCACCACACTGACAGAGGCGGGATACGTGGGAGAGGACGTGGAGAACATCCTCCTGCGCCTTCTGCAGGTCACGGACATGGACGTTCCAACTGCTCAGCAGGGCATTATCTACATCGACGAGATAGACAAGATATCAAGGAAATCGGAGAACCCCTCCATCACCCGTGACGTTTCCGGCGAGGGCGTACAGCAGGCGCTTCTCAAGATAATCGAGGGCACCGTTGCCAGCGTCCCCCCCCAGGGAGGCAGAAAGCATCCCTATCAGGACAACATCCTCATCGATACCGGGAACATCCTTTTCATATGCGGAGGCGCTTTCAACGGGCTGAACAGCATTGTCGAGAGGCGCGTGAAGAAGAACGCGATGGGCTTCAGCCCGGACCCCGGACCCGTGGCCGCCGATTCCGCGGGCATTCTGGCCCGGGTGGAATCGCACGACCTGGTCAAGTACGGTCTGGTGCCTGAGCTGGTGGGAAGACTTCCGGTGCTGGTGGCGCTGGACGACCTCGACACGGAGGATCTGGTGAAGGTCCTGACACAGCCCAGGAACGCTCTGGTGCGCCAGTACCAGTACCTCTTCGAACTGGAGGACGTTGAGCTGGAGTTCGCGGAGGGAGCCCTGGAGGAGATAGCGCAAAAGGCCCGGGAAGCGGGAAGCGGCGCCAGGGGACTTCGCTCGGTTATCGAGAACGTCCTGCTCGAACCCATGTACGACCTGCCGGGACTGACCGACGTGAGAAAACTGATCATTTCACCGGAAGTGGTAAGGGGTCAGGCCAAACCGGTGGTCGTGAAGTCCGGAAAGAAAGAATCGGGCAGAGCCGGCTGATATGGTCGCCTGATGCCGTCCCTGGACATAAGTTTCGTCAGAAGCTGTCCCGGGCCGGACCACCTTCCCGCGGACGGTCTTCCCGAGATCTGCCTGGCGGGCAGGTCCAACGTGGGGAAGTCCTCCCTGCTCAACAGTCTGGCCGGAAGCCGTCAGGTGGCCAGGACCAGCGCAAGACCCGGCTGCACCCAGTTCCTGAACCTCTATTCCGTCGCCGGCGGCTTCTATTTCGTGGACCTGCCGGGCTATGGGTACGCAAAGGCTCCCGAGAAGGAAAGGGACCGCTGGGTCGGCTGGATAGCGGAATACCTCATGGAGAGAGTGCCCCTTAGAGGAGTGATACTGCTGGCGGACGCCAGGCATCCCTGCCTGCCCAGCGACGTTCAGATGAGCGATTTCCTCAGGGAGAGGGGCAGGCCGTATATCATAGCGCTTACCAAAGCCGACAAGCTGAAGAGAGGCAAGCTTGCGTCATCCGCCCGGAAGGCACAGGATATGGGGCCGGTCATACCGGTATCATCGGTTTCCGGGCAGGGACTCCGGGAGCTGAGGAAATGGATATTCCAGGCGGCGACGTGAGATCCGCCGGACATACGAAAGGGATGACATGCCGGCAACCGTAGTAACAGGGCTTCAGTGGGGCGACGAGGGCAAGGGCAAGATGGTGGACCATCTGGCGGAGAACGCCGCGGCGGTGGCCAGATTCTCAGGCGGGGCCAACGCCGGTCATACGGTGGAGACCGGCGGCCGAAGGATAGCGCTTCATCAGCTTCCCAGCGGTCTCCTCCGCCCGGGAGTGCTGGGCATCATCGGAGCCTCGTGCGTCCTTGACCCGGTCTCCCTGCGCGAAGAGATGGGAGGGCTGGAGGAGGAGGGTTTCGAGGTGTCCGACCGGCTCATCATCTCCGGGAAAGTCCACCTGGTGCATCCCGCGGCGAGATACCGGGAGAGGGCCGGCGAGAGGGAACTCGGAGACTCCCCGGTGGGCACTACCGGCCGTGGCATCGGACCCACCTACGTGCGGAAGTTCGCCCGAACGGGACTGAGGCTGGAGGACGCCGCGGTACCGGAAATCTTCATCGAAAGGTCATCCGGAATGACGGAGGAGTGCATCCGGGACCTGGAGCTGGAGGAGGGCGAAGCCCGAGCTCTCAGGGACGAGGCGGAGGTCTTCCAGGACCGTTCACTGGAGCTGGTGACCAGGGCCAGCGACGTGTCAATGGTGATATCCAGGATACTCGATTCCGACGGCACCGTCATCGCCGAGGGAGCCCAGGGGACCCTGCTGGATCCCGACCACGGGACCTACCCGTTCGTTACCTGCGGGTCCTGCGTTTCCGGTGCCGCCTGCGTGAGCCTGGGCATAGGTCCTCTGATGATCGACGAGGTGGTGGGCATCATGAAAGCCTACACCACCAGGGTGGGGAACGGTCCCTTTCCCACGGAGCTCACCGGGGATATCGGGGACATGATGAGGGAGCGGGGCAACGAGTACGGCGCCACCACGGGAAGACCGCGGCGATGCGGATGGTTCGACGCGGTGCTCGCCAGCTATGCCGCAAGAATAAACGGAAGCTCCTGGACGGTTCTCACCCTGCTTGACGTGCTCAGCGGTTTTCCGGAGCTGAAAGTGTGCAAGAAGTACGAGCTTGATCCGGAGATAGACCTCAACCTTTTCGAAACAGGGGCCAGACTGGGCAAGCACATTCCGGTGTACGAGACCCTTCCCGGGTGGACCGAGGATATCACCGGGGAGCGCAGCTGGAACGCCCTGCCGGAGAATGCCAGGAGCTACGTGCTCTTCATAGAGAACATCATGGGGGTACCGGTCAGGGCCGTCTCCACAGGACCCGCGAGAGAGGATCTGATCTGGAGAACGTAGGGCTTTTCGACACTCACTGCCACCTGTTCCACAACCGGTTCGACGATGACCCGGACCGGGTCATGGACTCGGCCAGGAGATCCGGGGTCAACCGTTTCATGATCCCGGGCATTACCCTGGACACAAGCAGGTTGGCGGAGGCCATGGCCGATGTGCGAAGCGGTATCTTCGCCGCCGCCGGTATCCATCCGGGCCACTGCGGCGAAGGCTGGGCCGAAGAAATGGGGAAGTTAACCGGAATGCTGGTATCCCCTGGTGTGGTAGCCGTGGGTGAGACCGGCATGGACCTGTACCGTGACAGATCAGCCGAAAAACGGCAGAGGGAATGTTTCGCCGAACATGTCCGAATGGCCGGGGCATTCGGCCTTACCCTGGTGGTGCATTCGCGGAGCGCTGAGGCCGAGGTTCTGGAAGTTCTGGGCGGGGAACCCTCCGTCCCCGTGATAATGCACTGCTACACCGGCCCTTCGGAACATGCTCTCAGGGCCGCGGAAAGAGGATTCTACATAGGTTTCACCGGCCCGATTACATACAGGGCCAACGGAAGGCTGAGAGAGCTGGCCGCGGCTCTACCGCGGGACAGGATACTGATAGAGACCGATTCACCCTTCCTTTCCCCGGAGCCGGTAAGGGGGCGCAGGAACGAACCGGCATACCTGGTCCACGTGGCCGAGACCCTTTCCGAAGTGCTGGAACAGGATCTGGATGAGACTGCGCGGATCCTCATGCGGAACTCCATGCGGGCCTTTCAGCTGGAAGACCCTCGAAGGACCGATCTCATCTACGAACTGTACGGTAACCTCTACCTGAACATAACCGGCCTCTGCTCCAATCACTGCAGGTTCTGCATCCGCGACAGGACCGACGGACTGGGGGGTTACTACCTGAGGCATCATCACGAGCCCGACCCGGACAGGCTCAGGGCGCTGGTCGGCTTTCTTCCGCCCGGGTCGGGACGGGAGCTGGTTTTCTGCGGGTACGGGGAACCAACCATGAGGCACCTCCTGCTGGAAGAGCTTGCCCGCTCCGCGGCCGGAAAAGGGTACAGGGTGCGGCTGAACACCAATGGAACCTGCCTTCAGAGGCTGTCCCGCCGGGAGACCCTGAGGATGCTGGAGCCTTTCCACACGGTCAGCGTCAGCCTGAACGCCTCCTCCATGGAGGAATACGACAGGATATGCAGGCCCTCCGGCCGCGGCGCGTGGGAAAGCCTGATGGAATTCCTTGAACTGGCCGGGGGACGTGTGGGGATCAGGGCAACGGCGGTCAGGTACCCCGGAGTGGACATGGACGCGGTCGGAAAGCTCGCGGAAGAACTCGACCTCCCCTTCAGGGTGAGATGATGCTGCTCACCCGGCTGAGACGGAACCTGAGGAAGGCGGGACTGTCTCCGGACAGGAACCTGGGGCAGAACTTCCTGGTCAACCCGTCAATCGCCGCCGGTATCGCCGCCGCCGTTCCCCGGGGGGAGAGCGTCCTGGAGGTGGGCCCCGGATTCGGGGCCCTGACTGAGAGGCTGGTTCAAAGATGCGCGGAGCTGACCCTGGTGGAGATATCCGCGAGGATGTCCGATTTTCTTCTGGACAGGTTCCGGGGGGATGCCGTGAACGTGGTCAATTCCGATTTTCTGCGGGTGGACCCCGCTTCTCTTCCCGGATTCCCTTTTGCCGTCCTTGCCGGAAACCTGCCCTATTCCATCTCCTCTCCCATACTCTTCCGGCTGCTTGAAGATGGGTTCCGGGACGTCCGCACTGCGGTCCTGATGCTGCAGAGAGAGGTGGCGGCGAGACTGGCGGCCCTTGACGGCGGAAAGGATTACGGTAAACTTTCACTTCAGTTCTGGCCCCTGTTCTTGGTGGAGACGCTGCTGGACGCGGGGCCCGAGGATTTCTATCCGGTCCCGGAGGTGCATTCCAGGGTCGTTGTACTGAAAAGGAGAGAGGAGCCGCTGCTGAACACGGATGATTTCGCGGTGTACAGAAGGCTTGTGAAGGTATCCTTCTCCATGAGGAGGAAGACCATTCTGAACAATCTGAAGGCCGCACTGGGCAGGGATGAAGCTCTGGCCCTTCTGAAGGACGCCGGTGTAGCGCCCGGCCGCAGGGCGGAGCAGATACCCCCGGACAAGTTCCTCTCCATGGCGGAGAAGCTGTCATGAGGACCCCGGCGCTGCTGGCTCTCCTTACCCTCGCCGGCGTTGCGGGAGGGGTGACCATCGGCTACAACGTGGAACTCGACCAGTTCAAGGACAGGATGAAGCTGATGAACTCCCTCTCCCTTCAACAGCAGCTCACCAGCAGGATATCCATGAACGCCACCGCCACGTTCACCGGTGAGAAGAACCAGGACCTGGACAGGTTTCTGGACGGCAGGACGGGCAACGCGAATCTCACCTTCGTTCCCGCCCGGGGCATCGAACTCGGCCTGAACCTGTCACGCACGGTCAGCTCCGAGGAGAAGAACGGGGAGATCATCAGGGACCAGCTGAACAACACCACCTCCGGGCAGATCCGCTACAGACCGAATTCCTGGCTCACGGTCAACATGAGCCTGGGGGCCCATTTCGTTGACTACATGAATCCCTCCGGCGACAGTACAATAACCGGTTACGACGAGGGCGGAGTGAGGAACGCCGATATCACCCTGAACCGGGACATCCTGCCCGGCCTCGCCGGGAACATCTCCTTCGCCGAGCGCAGGACACTGGGCTACCAGAAGGATACCGGGAACGACAACCTCGCAGTTCGCATAGGATACGATTTTCCTCGGCAGTTCAGGGGCGGCAGCCTGGATGCCCAGGTAAGAGCCTCGAAGCTGTTCATTACCTACAATGATTCCAACAGGACGCAGAGACAGGACGATCTCTCCAGCGGTCTGGCCATGGTGGTGCCGATACCCTGGGAGAACGTGTCCATGGAAGTAGCCACCGGATGGAGATATTCCGACAGGTTCTACGAGTATGCCGACCCCGATTCGGCCGGCAGCCAGGACGATATCCTGGACAGGACGGAGAACAACAGGGACATATCATCCTCCCTCCGTTACCAGATAATGGATGAAGTGAAGCTGAACCTCAATCTCTCCAGGAACATACTCCGGGTCGACCAGAAGCGGACCGCAACCGGAGTGGAAACCCTGTTCGATACCTACTACATAGATGATGACCGCCTGTTCACCGCGGCCCTGGATTATACTCCGGGAGAAAGCCGCATCACCTTCGTCAGGTCGGTGCATCTTCTTAAGCGTGATACCTACGGCACCTGGACGGATATATGGGGCATCGAGCATACGGACAATTACGACTACGACCAGACAAGACAGGTGCTTTCGCTGAGTTCGGAGCTGCCTGTGAGCGATAGGATTACATTCAACGCGGTGATACAGGGACAGAGCAGGGAGACCATCTACATCATGTCCGAGCAGTCCGGCAACAGCAAGAGGTCCTCCACCTACAGCTTCGAGCCGGGCTTCGAATACTCGGCCGGCGGGGACTGGACCCTTGAAGAATCGATCAAGCTCAGCGCGGATTACACAACCTTCCTCTTTCCGGAGTACTCCTCCGCCGGCAACGACCTGCTCTTCAGGAGGGTCAATACCAACACCTCGTTCCAGAGGGTGTCCCAGGACAGCACCGCCCTCGGCGTAACTCATACGTTCCGTTTCCAGGACCAGGGCAGCTACACCAACTCCGTCTTCCTTAGGTCCGAAGAAGTGATCAACAACAGGATCCAGCTGAACCTGGGTTTCCATGTCAGCGGCAATACCGGCCTGACCCCCAGCTACGCCTGGGAGTACCAGAGGAGGAATTACCTGGCCCAGAGCATACCGTCGCGGGTGGAGCACATACATCACGTGGGACTGAAGACCAGGATGAACCTCGGAAGCGGTACGCTGAACCTGAACGTTACCCGCTCCTTCTATTCCAGGGACGACAGGGAAAGCTACTGGAAAGCCTCGGTAGGCATGAACTATCAGTTCTAGTCGGGAGAGAGAATGAGAGACCGGTACATTGAGATGACGCTCGCGGTCATATGCGCGACGCTGCTTTCCTGCTCCTTCTTCGACCCCAGGGACCCGGAGGATCCGGACCCCGGGGAAGAGATCCAGTGGCAGCAGCCGTACTCCCCCACAACCGTCATAGTGAACCTGGAGAGCGCCATGGAGGGACGGTCTGTATCGATAACCATGGCCTGCTGCGACTCATCCTACTACTTCATCGCCGACGGAGCGGATATAGCGGAGTTCGGCGGCTCATGGGATTTCAGCGAATGGGACTACCAGGTGGAGCAGAACACCCTGATGAACATATACAGCTCCGTGGAGGGATCGGGTCTGCCGGAGGACAGCCTGCTGTCCGTGGTGATGCAAACGGTGCCCACGCTGCCGGACCCGGTGGCGCCTTCGGATTCCGCCGAGCTGTGGAGGGATTACCAGATAGTGGCCGCCGGAAGCGACTACGCCGGCTGGGACAGCCCCGCCATAGGCAGGGTGATGTTCCTGATGGTGGAGGACAGCTACGGTCTCTGGTCGATCAGGAGATGGTACGATTACAGACCCGACGACTACACCGGAGAGTACTACACCTGGGGCGTGGCCAAGGCCACCTTCAGGTAGATGGAAGGCGGAGGGGACCCGGGAGCTCCGGTAACTACCGATACACTCCTTCTTGCTTCCCTTCTCTCGGTCCCTCCCGGTTCAACGGTGGTGGACCTCGGCTGCGGCTCCGGCGGCGCCATGGAAGCCGCTTCAGAAAAAAATCCCGGTTGCCGGTGGATAGGTATAGATATCCGTCCCCGCCCCCTGGCGGAGATGATGCGTACCTTCGGGAGTTCAAGCCTCAATGCCGTCTGCTGCAGGGTGGAGGACGTACCCCGGGCCCTTCCCGGGGAAGCCGCGGATGCTGTAATCTGCAATCCCCCCTTTACCTCTGCGGGGCGGGGCAGGGTGAGCCCCTGCCCTTCCAGGTCGGTATCAAGGACCGGTTCGGAACTTCTGGTGCTGAATTTCATCAGAGCGGCGGCCCACCTGCTCGTTCCCGGCGGATGCTTCCTGCTGGTGGGCAGACCGTCCATGCTCCCGGTCATGATGCTTGGCTGTTCGACCTGGAACCTGGGTCCGGAGACTCTTCAGCCGGTGGGACGGAAGGGCGGTCCCGCGGTCCACGCGGTCCTGAGATGCGGCAAGGGGTCCTCGGCTGAGCTTATCATCCTGCCACAGAGTTCGGCGGAGGAGATCATCTCCGGCGGCGGAACCGAAGGCGGTCAATCGGTATAGCGCCACCCCCTGAACAGGGCCGCGGCGTAGGAGGCGGAGTCGGAGTAGGCGCCCTCCAGCAGAAGCAGGTTCAGGGTCCAGGTTCCCGAGGTGTCCGGGTAGACGGCCAGGGAAGCGTTGTCCCCTCCGGCGACACCCCACCGCTCACCTCCCGGGTCGGTGAGCCATACGTCCAGGATATTGAAATAGGAATCCGACCAGACGTGGACATGGTACATGAAACTGCTGTCCAGGGCCAGTTCCAGGTCGACCGTGTCCCCAAGCGCCAGTGTTCCCGTTACCGGCTCCCCCATGACCTCATCACCCATCTCCTGGAAAGTCTCCACCATGTTCAGCAAGCGCTTCAGCGCCGCCGCCTCATCTCCCCTGGCAGCTGACTGAACGAGAACAAGGAGCAGCGCCGGGAGTACCGCCCTGATCATCATTCCACCTTCTCCCCCTTCGCCCTTTCCGGTTGCTGTTTCCGCTTCCATTTACTTAAGCACGCTTTCTTTCGTATAGTTCCAGGAATACATAGCCCGGGCCACCCGGGATACCCCGGACGGTCAGGGCTCCTCAGTCCAGGCCGTCTCTGTTCTGAAGAAAGTTGAGATGAAAGCTGAATTCCTGATAACAGGCGCCTCGGGACAGCTGGGCAGGGCGCTTCTCCGGCTGCTGGGCGAAAGAGCGGCGGGCACTGACCTTCCCGGTCTGGATGTGACTTCCGCCGATTCGGTTCGGGCCGCGGTGGATACCTGGGACCCTTCATGGATAGTGAACTGCGCCGCGGTCACCGATGTGGACAGGTGCGAGAGGGAGCCGGAACTGGCAATGAGGGTTCACCGGGACGGAGTGGCGAACCTGGCCGCGGCCGGCAGAAGACTGCTGACCATTTCCACGGACCATGTCTTCACCGGGGAGAAGGGGCGCAGCAGGCCTTTCCTGGAGGATGACAGGACCCTTCCGGCGAACCTGTACGGCAGGAGCAAGCTTCTGGGGGAATTTGAGGCGCTGGGGTCCGGCCACCGTAATATCGTGGTCCGCACTTCATGGATGTTCTCGGACAGGGAAGGCATGGTCCCTTTCATCTGGAGAAGTCTTTCCCGCGGGGGCAAGGTGATGGCGGTCAGCGATCAGCAGGCCTGCCTGACATACGCGCCTGACCTGGCCGCGGCGATGATAGGGCTGATGGAACAGGGCCGGAGCGGGGTGTTCCATCTGGTCAACAGGCCGGGCATGACCCCGGCCCGAGTGGCCGACCTGGCGGCCGGCGAGACCGGAGGCGAAGTCCGGTACGTGGAGTGGGCCGACCTTGACCTTGATGCCCCCAGACCCTTCTATTCGGAACTCGGCACCTCGAGAGGGGTTGAACTGCCGGCCATTCAGGACGCCCTTGAACGATGGAAGGAACGGAATGTCTGATATAGAGCGTTATCTCGCGGCCGCCCGGGAAGCCACCGCGTCCCTGAACGGGAACGCTGTCCGGAAGGCGGCGGAACTCTGTGTCGAATGTATCGGGAACGGGGGGACTGTATTTTTCTGCGGCAACGGAGGCAGCGCGGCCGATTCACAGCATTTCGCCGGGGAGCTGGTGGGCAGGTTCAGAATGGACCGAAGGGCTCTGCCGGCGGTGGCCATAACCGCTAATTCCGCCGTTATCACCGCGATAGCCAATGATTACGATTATTCCCTTGTCTTCTCCAGACAGGTGGAGGCTCTGGGCCGCCCCGGGGACCTTCTGGTGGGAATATCCACCAGCGGCGGATCCATGAACGTGATAAAGGCCATGGAGAAGGCCAGGGAGATGGGAATGAAGACCATCGGCTTCACCGGAGCGGCGGAAGGAGCCGTGGGCCGCCTTTCCGATGTATGCGTATCTGCGGAATCCCCGGAGACCAGCCATGTGCAGGAAGCTCTGCTGATAGCGGGCCACGCCGTCTGTGACGCGGTAGAAAAAGCCTTCCGCGGCAGGGGGGATGACTGATTGAAAAAGGGAGTCCTATGGAAGCACCTGGTCCCGGGACTTGTCATAGCCGGCGTCGCTCTCTACCTCACCTACAGGAAGACCGATACGGAAGCTCTGCTCGGTGCCCTGCGCGATATGCAGTGGCCGGTCCTTCTGCTGGTGCTGCCGCCGCTTGTCCTCAGTTATCTCTTCAGGGTCGTCAGGTGGAGGAAACTGCTTTCTCCCATGGAGAAGGTTTCCGTCGGGGACGCCTCGGGTCCTCTGATAACGGGTTTTTTCGTCAATACGCTACTTCCCGGGCGGGTCGGTGAGATACTCAGGGCGCTGCTGCTGTCACGCAGGACCTCGGTTCCCAGGGCGGGTTCTTTCGCGACGGTGGTGCTGGCGAGGCTGTTCGACGGCCTCACCCTGGCCGCCATGACACTTCTGGCGCTGACGGTGCTGTGGGACAGGCTGGATGGAGGCATAAGGGCGGGGCTGATGGCGGCGGGCCTGCTTTACCTTAGCGTTCTGACTGTCCTGATACTCCTCGGAAGGTTCAGGGAAAGGGCGGCCGGAGCCCTGTCACTGCCTCTGAAGTGGGTCGGCCTCGAGTCCCTGGGGAAGAAGACGGAGGGACTACTGATGTCCTTCGCCGAAGGGCTGGAGATAATGAGGGACTGGAAGGACACCCTCAGGGTCGGTCTGCTGTCCCTGCTTGTCTGGACGTCACTGACCCTTTCGGTGATACCCGTCTTCTGGGCCATGCGTCTGGCCATGATGTGGTACTACCCTGTAATGGTCCTGGTCCTGGCGGGACTGGGAATGCTCATACCGACTCCGGCGGGAACGGGCACGGTGCACGGAGCGCTGGTACTGGTACTGCCGGGGCTGGCGGGCATCACGGCGGAAACCGCCAGGGTGCTGGCACTGGTATTTCATACCACCCAGTTCATTCCCGTCATACTGGTGGGGCTGGTGGCGGCCATCGGGGAGGGCGTGACAGCATCCCAGGTCAGCAGGATAGCCGAGCACGAGGATGAACTGAATATTACCGATACCGGCGCATCCGTCCGCGATTGAAGGGCCGGCGCCTATGTCCCTTTGACGCGCCTGCGGGCGCGGTACCGTTATGTGGACATGCAAATATATATAGAACAGTAAATTAAGGATTTGTGCCGACTGGAATGAATATTGCCTGTATACGGACGGGAACCCGCCGGTTCCACAGGTTGTTGCAGTATGTCAGGAAGAACCAGTGAATAACCATTGAAAGGTACAGTTCCAAATGCCGACTTACGAATACAGGTGTAAAGGCTGCGGCCTGAGGTTTGATGTGTTCCATAACATGAACGATGTTGCTCCCAGGGCCTGCCCCGACTGCGGGGAAGAGGCGGAGAGGATGATAGGTACGGGTTCTGGCATCATCTTCAAGGGAACCGGTTTTTACGCTACGGACTACGCCCGTGGCGGGGACGGCGGCTGCGCCGGCGGAAGCTGCGGAGAGAAAGGGGACAGCTGTCCCGCCGGAGGCCGCTGCGACGAATCCTGAGCTTCGTGTCTCTGGTAGGTGCATTTTCAAGATAGTATACTAGCCATTATTCTCCGGCTCCATCCAGGGAGGTGGATTCTGCTCACAAGATCCTGCCCGGCCATCCTGATACTCGCGCTGGCGCTGGCCTGCGGGGACGGTTCATCGAACACCGCCGATGAGGTCCAGGTGATATTCTGGCATGCCATGGGCGGCCCTCTGGGCGAATATCTCGAAGATACCCTGATAGAGGAGTTCAACGCTACTCATCCCGGTATCAGGGTGATACCTGTGAGCATGGGCAACTACAGGGCCCTCTGCCAGAAGATACTGGCCAGCGTCATGGCCGGGGACACTCCGGTGGTGGCCCAGGCGTACGAGACCTGGACATCACAGCTGATAAGAGGGGAAGCGCTTGTCCCGCTGGATTCGCTTATGCGGCTGGATGACCCGGCGGTGACGGAGAGATGGGAGAACGATTTCTTCACCGTTTTCCGCCGCAACAACACCTACAATGGCCGGATATACAGTTTCCCCTTCAACAAGAGCGTTCAGGCCCTCTACTACAACACCCAGCTCATGGACAGCCTCGGGCTGCGACCTCCGGCCACCTGGGAGGAGTACAGGATGGTCCTGGATTCCCTCACCCATGACGGCAACGATGACGGCGACCTTATGGACGACTGCGACAGGTGGGGCACCGCCTTCAATCCCAGTGTGGGAATGTTCGAGAACCTTCTGCTCCAGAACGGAGGCGCGCTGCTCAGCAGCGACAGCTCCAGCACCGCGTTCAACTCGCCGGAGGGTATAGAGGCCCTTCAGCTGCTGATCCACCTTATATACACCGACAGCTCCGCCAGGATATCGTCGGGGTATACGCATCAGAATGATTTCCTCGAGGGTAAGGTGGGTATGGTCCAGGGCTCCACGGTCTCCCTGTCATTCCTTGAGAATACCGTCGAAAGAATGGAGAACAGCGGTGATGATGTCTTCACCCTGGGCATAGCCCCCCTTCCCGCCGGAAGGGAGAAAGCCGTCATAATAGCGGGCACCAACGTTATCCTTTTCAGGTCCGACAGCGCCACGGTCCGGGCGGGCTGGGAGTTCATCAAATGGTTCACCGAACCCGAACAGCAGGCCAGATGGAGCGCCGCCACCGGTTACATACCGGCAACAGAGAGTTCTCTTGACCATTCGGCGATACGGGAGAGATTCCAGGAGTATCCGGGTCTGGAGGAAGTGATGCTTCAGGTGGAATACGCCCAGTTCGAGCCCCAGGGAACGTTCTGGTACGATGGAAGGATGTTCCTCTCCGAGGCCGTCGAGATAGCGATATACGGAAGAATGAGCGCGGAGGAGGCTCTGGAGAGGGCCGCGAGGCTCGCGGACGCCGAGCTGGAATCCGAGCTCGACTGAATTCAAGCAATCAAGAAAGGGGAGACGATGAAAAACAGTTTCCCGGTCCTGGTCCTGACACTTTTCGTCTCGTTGTCCGGAGCCCAGACCGTTACTATTCTGGAGGCCCGGGAGGACCTTGACGGTGACGGCATCCCGGACCACCTGGGCGAGATCCTCACCATCGAAGGAACGGCCACCTGCGAGGGCACTCTCTTCTCCGAAACGGGATTGAGCTTCTACGTTCAGGACGAGACCGCCGGAATCAACGTCTACGCCTACGAGTCCGCCAGCCCCGGTCCCATCGCGGCGGGAGAACGCTGGAGGATAACGGGTGAGATCAAGCAGTACAACGGCCTTGTGGAGATCTCCCCCGCAACCCCTTCGGACTTCACCTTCATCGATACTCCGGGAATGCCCGATCCTCTGCAGCTGGGGATCAACCAGGGTGTCACCGAGGACGTTGAAGGGCAGCTTCTGGCGCTGGGCAACAGCGCCCAGGGACAGTGGGTCACCGTTGCCAGCGATCCGGAATCGGCCGGGGGAGGCTACAATTTCAGCGTCTGGAACGGCCAGAACGCGGTAGCCGTCAGGGTCAGCGGATCCACCGGTATCAGTGTCGCCGGCCTGACCGCCGGCACCAGGCTGTTCATGAAAGGCATCGGGGGACAGTACGATTCGGAGCCCCCCTACGACAGCGGCTACCAGCTGCTGCCGCGGTACCAGTCGGACCTTCAGGTCTATCAGCCTTCCATTTCCAGCGGATTCCATCTAACCGTCCTTACCGGGAATCCCTTCGCTCCGGTGCTGGGAGAGACGGTGAACCTGGAGTACGGAGGACCGTCCGATATGAGCTTCACTCTTACCGTGTTCGACAGGGCCGGAAGGGACGTGGCGATTCTGGCCGATTCCAGACCGGCGGGGGACGTGGTCCAGTGGGACGGGACGGACGATTCGGGGGATTACCTCCCCATGGGTCCCTATCTCGTGCTCCTGGAGGGTATGGATTCCGAAGGCAAGCGTTATACCACCACCGAGACCGTCGTGGTGGCCGCTCCGCTGAATTGAGGTGTCACATATGCGAATCAAGACTACAGTAGCGTTTCTGGTTCTGTTCGTCACGCTGGGACAGGCCGCCGCTTCCTTCGAGGAGCTGGAGATAGGAGTTGCATCCCAGGCCATGGGGGGCACCGGCGTCGTCCTTACCGGCCCGGGTTCGGTGCTGTTCAACCCCGCTTCCATCGCCGGGATGGAGGGGACAGCGGCCGTCATCTCCGGAAGACTTCCATTCTCCAACCTGGATTTCGGGACCTACGGCCTGGACGGAGCCCTGCCCCTGGCCGGCGAATGGAGCGCCGGGCTGAGCCTGCGCAGTTTCGGAGGAGACCTCTACGGCGAACAGATGGCGGCGGTTACCTTTGCCGGCATGCTCACCGATGACATGTCCTTCGGAGTGCAGCCGGTAATATGCAGGGCCGAGATCGCCGAGGGGGTGTCCGAGTACGGAAGCGCCACCGCCTTCGCTGTGAATACCGGGTTCCAGGTGAGGATGTACGGCAGATGGCTTCTGGCGGCTTCCATGAGGAACCCCTTCCAGGCCAGGGTGGGGGAGAGCGGCGAGTATATGAAGAGGAGGATAGACGCCGGGCTCCGCTACGAACCTTCCAGTGGCATGATGTCCGCCGTCACCCTCTCCCGGGACTTCAACGGGACGAGGCTGCACGCGGGCCAGTCCCTTCCCCTCGGGGCGATGACGCTGATGGCGGGGGTACAGAGCAGCCCGGTGACCGTATCCGGCGGCCTCGGGACGACGGTAAGCGGCATTCAGCTGGATTACGCCGTTATCAGCCATCCAAAGCTGGACCTTACCCACCAGTTCGGGGTGACATATGATTTCTAGTTTCATACTGGCCGCCTGCATCGGTCTCTCCGTTCCCGGAGGATTCGACCTCAACACCGCCAGCCTGGAGGAGCTGCGGGAACTGGAGGAGCTGGACGCAGGACAGGTGGAAGACCTTTACATGTTCATCTTCGAGACGGGGGGACTGCGCAGTATCTACGACGTGATGGAAATTCCCGGTTTCGGACCGCGGGAGCTGGATTATCTGAAGAACAACTGCGTGGTCGTACCCCCTGCCGAGGGCAGCATCTCCACCGAGGTGATCAGCATCATGGAGAGGCTGGCCACAGAGGACGGACCCGGGGACGCGGCGGTGGACATGTGGGAGAACTATCTCATCAGGCCCATTCCGGTCAACTCCGCCACGTCCTGGCAGCTTCGCAGCCTGGACAGGGTGAGCCTGGTTGACGCCGTGGCGGTGGAGCGAAGGCTCAAGGTCCTCGGTCCCGTCTCCAGCGTCACTTCGCTCAGGAGCGTGGACAACCTCACCTACTACGGTTACCGGAACATGAGGGATTTCGTCTCCACCAGGCAGCTGGACCTCACCTCCATGGAATTCTTCGGCAGTTACAGGATAGTCGTGGACGGCGGCGACGGAAGGCTGTACGACGAGGAGGGACTCTCGGCCATGCTGGGAGAACTCCGGTCCGCGGAGTACGACATTCTCGACGGCCGCGGCTATACCGAATCCGACAGCATCGCCTGGGCCGGAAGGGTTCAGGACCAGTACCAGGAGCTTCTTCAGGCGCAGAACACCATTGGATGGGAACACCGGGTGAGAGTGGGTCTCGGGGACCGGTTCCGGGGCGGCGCCAGGCTGTCCCGAGGCAGGAATTCCACGTCCGGTTTCGGGCTGGTCAACGACCTGGAACTGGGAGACCTCAACGACCGGTTCGACGTGGCCAAGGGGTTCGCCTCCATCGAGAACATAGGGGCGGTAAGGCAGGTGGTCCTGGGCAACTACCACCTCTCGCTGGGACAGGGCCTGCTGGTGGACAATACGGATGAGATGATGTACAGGTCCACATACCGTAACTGGGGCCTCTACCCGGACCTTACGTCCACGAGGCAGTTCGCCCTGCTGGGAGGAGCCCTCGAATTCCAGAGCGGACCCTTCCTCGGTTACGGTTTCTACTCCAATGCCTCCCGGGACGCCATAACCGCGCTTGACGGCACACCCAGCATTCCGGTCATGTCCTCCACCAGGACAACTCCCTACGCGGACGTCCTGAAGGAGACCACCTACGGAGGATACGGCTTTTACGACTTCGGAGGATTCCTTCCCTACGGCACCGCCATCGGACTGGGAGCGATGAGCGTGAACTACAGCGATTCGCTGGTGCCGGACGCGGCCGTCATGGACATTCCCGGGGATGCCCAGAACTGGGACTGCCCGGAGTACGATATCCTGGAGGCGGGGGAATCCGCCTCCTTCCTCGGCCTGTCCGCCCAGACCATCATCGACAACGTCAGCCTGGAGGGCGAAGTCGTCCGACAGGACAACGACGCCATGGCCGCGCTGGCCAGGGGCAGATGGCAGAATGACTACTTCTACCTCCTTGGCATATGGCGCCGCTACGACCTGGGTTTCAATAATCCCTACAACCGCGGCTTCGCCGAACAGCTCCGCTACGACGACACCATCTTCGAGAAACCCTACTACCTGAACGACCCCCTGGCGTCCCAGCTGGCCCAGTGGCCCACGCCTAAACCCGAGGAGGGCCTCTACCTGGAGAGCCGGTTCCAGGTGAGCAGGAGCATTACGTTCACCAGGGTATACCTGGACATGTGGAGGTCGCTCCCCTACGGTTTCGACAACCACAGGCTGCAGGGCGAGGTTGAGTACAGACCCGACTTCACCGTCAGGTTCAGGCTGAAGTACAAGTACCAGGAGAAGACCAAGATGCATGACGTGGTGCCTACCACCTCACGCACCACCGAGTACACCTTCAGGACGTTCTTCCTTCCCACGAACAGCGACTATTTCGATGTGCGGCTGAGGTACGGGATGGTGGAGCTGACCCCCAACCCTCTCTACGGGGACGACAGGCTGATGACCGGGGGCTACGTGGCCGTAAGGTGGGAGCACAACTTCAGCCGGAACCTGTCCGTACTGGGCGGGTCCACCCTGTGGTCCACCGACGGAATGAGCCAGTGGGAATTCGAGGATACCGGAATAGATTTCCTTGACGGGGACGGCACGAAGTTCTACGTGACCGTGAAGAACAACCTATCGGACAACCTGCAGCTAAGGCTGAGGGTGCTTCGCAAAGACACTTTCTATCCCAGAACCGGGCTGTACAGGCCCGACCCGGACGACAGCTTCTACTACGAGGGAGACCCGGGCAGCCCGGTAAGGGATTTCATCGATCATGCTACGGAATACGGGATCCGCTGTCAGCTGGATTTCCGCTGGTAGGGTGGAGGAACAATGAGCATTATCGCAGCAGGAATGATTTCGCTAATGACGGTAACGGCCGGGCTGCCGGAAGTGATGTGGCTGGGGGAGCCTTCGGGTTCCCAGTCGGCGGCTTCGCTGGGAATGGGAGCGTCCGGTTTCATGGAGGCCTCGGCCCTGGGCATACTGGAGAACCCCGCCCTTCTGGGAATATCTGATGACGGCCTGCTGATGGAGCTGTCCGCAGGTATGGATTTCTTCGTGGAAAAGCGCACCAGACGGGTCTACGACCAGTTCGAGAGTTCCATAGGAGAGTCTGAGATCGCCTTCAACAAGGAGCTGGGGTTCTTTCCCGGAGGGGCGGCCGCCGCTCTTCGGGGAGCCGGCGGCATGCCGGGATCCCTGGCCTTCGCGGCGGGTTTCAGGGTCCCCTGCCTCTTCGACTACGATTACGGCCGCGTCATCAGGGACGCCTCCTACGTCAGGACCGGGGAGGAACTTCTGGATGTCTCGGGTCAGCTGAGCGAGTTCGACCTGGCGGTGGCTTTCATCCCCTCCGATAACTTCTCCTTCGGACTGGCGGGCGGCTACCTGACCGGGAGCAGGAATGTGACCTGGGAGGTTACAAACGTTGACCCGACCCAGATCGGGACACTGGCCGGACGCGAGGAGTCCATGTCCGGTATCGTGACCAGGGGTTCGGTGCTGTTCAGACCCCACCGGAGGGTTTTCGTCAGCGCCGGCCTGGAGTATCCCATGGAACTCTCGGTCTCGCCGGAGAACAGCGGTGACCCTGTAGACTGGAACACCCTGTCCGACGACGATTACGACCTTGACATGCCGATGACCGCGAGGCTGGGCGCCCTCTACGTGCCCGGCAATATCCTGAGGTCCAGGGTCACCGGGGAGTTCCACTGGAGCAACGAGAGCTCACTTGAATTCCAGGGGACAAGCCTGGGGCTTCACAATTCCTGGGGCATCAGCGCCGGGGTGGAGAACTCACTGCCGGGAGGACCCACCGCGAGGTTCGGCTTCAGCTACCGGCGTTCTCCCATAGCCGCTTCGCTTGACAGGATGAGCTTCACCACCGGTCTCGGCTTCCAGTTCGAGGAGTGGGACCTGGACCTGGGGGCCAGCTTCTCGCCTGACAGATGGCGGCAGACGGAGGTCACCGGGCTTCCCTCATTCACTCCGGGTGACAGCCTCACCGTGGAGGAAACCGAAACCAGGCTGATGCTCTCCATCAGCCGGGCGTTCCAGCTGTAGGCGGGGGGAATAAAGTGAGACTACTGCTTCCCATCCTGTCGCTTGTGCTGGCCTTCGGGGCGTCGGGAGAGATAATATACCTCAATATACTTCACACCAACGATATGCACGGAGGGATAGTGCCTCAGAAGGCCAGTTTTCTCAACCCGGACTTTCCCCCCATGATAGGCGGCGGGGCCTACATAAGCGCCTACGTGAACGATGTAAGGCGGGAATGCCGGGAGAATGGAGAATACGTCCTTCTCATCGACGCGGGAGACATATACCAGGGCACCCCCACCGGGAACTACGAGGGTGGGGAGTTCGTGATGGAATGGATGAACGCCGCCGGTTACGACATGATGACCCTGGGGAACCATGATCTGGACGACGGGACCGACAATGCCCTGGAACTGTGCGAGCAGGCGGAGTTCCCCGTTGTCTGCGCGAACTTCGTAAATGCTTCCACCGGGGAGATACCGGACCCGGTCGTTCCCTACGAGATAAGGGAGTACGACGGCGCGAAAGTAGCGTTCATAGGGCTCAACACACCTGACACCTACGGCCTGGTAACCCCCGAGCTCCTGGGCGATTATGTGTTCCTGAACGAGGTGGAGACCGCCGAGAGATACGTCAGCGAGGTCACCGAACTGGGTGCCGACATCATCATACTCGTCTCCCACCTGGGCCAGCCGTCGGACCCGGACCGCTACCTCCAGAGGGTCTTCGACGCATGGAGGGAGGGGGAGGAGTACACCAAGGACTTCTCCATGAACAACGCCGAACTCACCTGCCTTGTCCAGGGCATCGACCTTATCGTCTCCGGTCATTTCCACGTGGGGTTCGCGGAGCCATGGGTGAGCCCGGTAAGCCACACCGTAGTAGTTCAGGGTTACGCCAACGGCACAGGCATAGGGCGGATAAGGCTGGCCATTGATACCGACAGCGGGACCCTGGTCGGCTACGACCTGCCGGAGGGCGAGGAGTATATCAGTCTTCTGCATGACCAGTTCTGGCCCGACCCGGAAGTGGCCCGAATGATAGAGGAATTCAGGTCGGTGGCCGAAGCCGGCATGGACCAGGTCATCGGTGAGGCCCTGGACGAGATACCCAGGGGAGGGGCCGAGCATCCCATGGGAAGGCTGGTGGCCGATGCCATGCTCTGGAGCACGGATGCCGACGTCGCCCTTATGAACCGGGGGGGAATAAGGGCCGCCCTGCCCAGGGGTCCCGTCACTCCCCGAATCATCTACCAGTGCCTTCCCTTCGAGGAGCAGCTTTTCGTCATGGAACTCACCGGCTCCCAGCTGAAGGACATCCTGGAGACAGGCATGCAGGGCCGGAGAAGGGACATGGAGATAGGCGGCCTCACCGCCACAAGGGACCAGTCCATGCCCGACGGTCAGAAAATGGACAATATCCTTGTCGGGGGAGAGCCCTGGCATCCGGACAGCGTATACAGATTCGTCACCACCGGATACCTGGCCCAGGGAAACGTGGGATACGATATAATGCTGGAACACCAGGCTGTCCCCGCGGAGATGACTCTGCGTGAGGCTGTTACCGCCTATATCGACATGCTTGACATGGTGGAACCCGACAACCAGACCAGAATAATCTGGATAGGGGATTGAACCTCAGGGCCGTCTGCGGGGAAGGCAGCCGATGAAACGGTTCAGCGGGGGGAGGCTCGTCCTGGCTCTTATGCTGGGTGTGCCCTCCTTCCTGCTTTTCGCCCTTTCCATGGCCGGACCTCTCACCGGGAAGGCCTGCGGTTTCCTCGACCCCGCGCTTTCCGCCGTATGCCACCGGCTGCCCTCCCGGTCTGTGCTGCTGCCGTGGGGGTACTCGGCCCTCTGCGCCAGATGTACCGCCTTCTGGCTGGGAGCCGCCGCGGGAACCGTCCTGATGTACAGGCCCGCGATACGCGTTCCGTTCTGGGCTGGAATTCCCGCCCTGCTTCCCCTTGCCGTCGACGGGCTTCTGCAGTATCACAATATCTACCAGAGCGGCAACCTGCTGAGAATGCTAACCGGACTTGCCGCCGGCCTGGGAATAACTGTACTGTTCTTCGGAAATGTCCCATTTCGGTGCCGGGGCTGAAAATGGGACATTTGCCTGAGGGAGGGATATGGCTCTTGAAAATGGATTGATGGTTTCGCTTGACAGGATAGAGGAGGATCTGGCGGTCCTGATAACGGAGGACGGCCAGTCCTGGCTGGTTCCCGCCCGGTACCTTCCCCCCGGCAGCAGGGAGGGAGACGTTCTCGATGTACAGTTCAGAAGGAACCTCCGGGAAACGGAGGAGCTTTCCGGCAGGGTGGCGGAACTTCAGAGAAGGCTCCTGGAGAGAACTGACCGGCGCGGTCGGGAGGACGCAGGGGAATGACGCCGGGCGGAGATGGAAAGCTGGTGCTGGTGGGGACGCCCATCGGAAACCTGTCCGACATATCTCCCCGTGCCCGGGAGACCATCGCCACGGCGCATGTGGTGATGGCGGAGGATACCAGGAGGACGGCGAAGTTCGTGGAAGACCGCCGAAGGCTGTACAGTTACCATGACCACAATGCCTCGGGCAGAATCCCCCAGATACTGGGGTTCCTCACGGACGGACTTACCGTGGCCCTGGTCTCCGACGCCGGAATGCCCGGTATATCCGACCCCGCATACCGCGCTGTGCGGGCGGCTCTGGAAGACGGTCATCAGGTGACAGCGGTGCCCGGTCCCTCCGCGGTGGTCTGCGCTCTTGCCGCGTCAGGGCTGCCCACCGACAGGTTCGCCTTCGAGGGATTCCTTCCACGGAAGAGCGGGGCCAGAACCTCCAGGCTGGAAGAGATGTCCACCTACGCCGGTTCCATTGTATATTACCTTGGTCCCCATCATCTCCTCAGGTATCTGGAGGAAATGAGGCGAATTCTTGGCAACAGACCTGTCTGTGTAGCCAGGGAGATGACCAAGCTCCATGAGGAGTACGTGCGGGGAAACATCGAAATGGCAGCGGAGCACTTCTCCGAAAAGAAGGTCCGCGGGGAGATAACGCTGGTTGTAGGTGGAGCGGGTGTGGAATCCGGTCTTTTTGATTGACGATGACATCCGCCGGCTCTATTTTACAATGCTTTGCGGAACTGTTTCCAGGGGGGATGATTTAACCTGGACGATATTAAGGACGCCGGCAGGAGATTGCTTGAACCCCTTGTAAGGCTGCTTCTGGGCATGGGAGTTGGACCCTTCTCGGTCACAACCGCGGGATTGCTGCTCACGGCCGTGGCCGCATGGTTCGTATGGGGTGGCAGTTACATTGCGGGAACGGCATTCCTCGCCGGCGGAAGCATCCTGGATGCAGTCGACGGGGAGCTTGCCCGCAGGAAGGGCATAGTCAGCAAGGCGGGGGCGGTCTTCGATTCCAGCTCCGACCGGGTCGGCGAACTGTTTATCTTCGGCGCGATGCTTGCGGGAGAAGCGGGTTCTGTTCATCATTCGCTGGTCTATCTGGTCCCGGCCGCCATCGGAGGCTCGTACATGGTCAGCTATATCAGGGCCAGGGCAGAGGGAGTGAAACTTTTCGGTTCTGTTGGTATATTCACCAGAACGGAGAGGCTGGTCCTTCTGATAGCCGGCCTGGTGGCCGCCGGCCTGTGGGACACACGGGCCATAGTCATCATGCTGGCGGTGATGTCCGCGGGGACCTGGTTCACCGCGGCGCAGAGGTTCGCAAGAGTAATCAGGGACGGCAGAGGAGTCGCGCTGGATGAGGAATGAGACTCCTGCAGGCCGTTTATTTATTCGTTCAATCCCTTCAGGGAGGATATGAATGTCCAAGAAAGTGAGAGTAGCCATAATCGGTGTAGGCAACTGCGCCAGCAGTCTGGTTCAGGGCGTGGAGTTCTACCGTAACGCCAGGGACACGGAGAAGGTCCCGGGGCTGATGCACGTGAACCTGGGCGGCTATCACATTAACGATGTCGAGTTCTCCGCCGCCTTCGATATCAACGTCACCAAGGTCGGAAAGGATCTCAGCGAGGCCATCTTCGCAGAGCCCAACTGTACCGTGAAGCTCTGTGACGTTCCCAAGATGGGCGTAAAGGTTCACAGGGGAATGACCCATGACGGCCTGGGGAAATATCTGAAGGAAGTCATCGAAAAGGCGCCGGGCCCCACCTCGGACATAGTGGGCATTCTGAAGGAGACAAAGACCGACGTAGTAGTCAGCTACCTTCCTGTAGGAAGCGAAGAGGCCACCAAATGGTACGTTGAACAGATACTGGACGCCGGTTGCGCGTTCGTCAACGCCATTCCGGTCTTCATAGCCGGCGAGGCCTACTGGCAGAAGCGATTCCGTGACCGCGGCCTTCCCGTCCTGGGCGACGACATAAAGAGCCAGGTGGGAGCCACCATCCTTCACAGGGTGATGACAAGGCTTTACGAGGACAGGGGGGTCAGGCTCGACAGGACCTATCAGCTGAACGTGGGAGGCAACACCGATTTCCTGAACATGCTGGAGAGGGAAAGGCTGGAGAGCAAGAAGATATCCAAGACCAACGCGGTTACCTCTCAGCTTCCCGGGGGACTGGAGCCGAGGAACGTCCATATCGGTCCCAGCGATTACATAGAGTGGCTGGATGACAGGAAGTGGTGCTACATTCGAATGGAGGGCACCAGTTTCGGAGAGGTCCCCCTGAACATCGAGGCGAAGCTGGAGGTGGTGGACAGCCCCAATTCCGCCGGGGTTATCATCGATGCCGTCAGATGCGCCAAGCTGGCTCTTGACAACGGGCTCTCCGGAGCGATAGAGGCTCCCTCATCCTACTTCTTCAAGTCGCCTCCGGTCCAGTATTACGATGACCAGTGCCGCAGGATGACAGAGGACTACATAGAGCAGTACCACCAGAACAAGCAGGAGACGAAGGCTTCGGAGAAGAAGCCTAAGAAATAGCTCTTGAAGATCAATGAAGCCGGCCATACCGGACGTTTCATTACCTTCGAGGGAGTGGAGGGGGCGGGCAAGTCCACTCGCTGCCGAAGGCTTGTGGAATCTCTGGAGGCCGGCGGAATACCCGTCATTCACACCCGTGAACCCGGCGGAACCCCCGCCTCGGAAAAAGTTCGGGCCATACTTCTCGACCCCCGGTTGAAGGTAACCCCTCTCACCGAACTGATGCTCTACCTGGCGTCCCGGGCCTCCAACGTGGACCTGGTGGTCAGGCCGGCCATGGCGGAGGGTATCAACGTGGTGTGCGAGAGGTTCTCCGACGCTACCTTCGCCTACCAGATCGGTGGACGCGGACTTCCCGAGACTCCCGTAAGGAACGCCGACAGTCTGGCCACCGGCGGGCTTCTGCCGGACCTGGTCATCCTGCTGGACCTGGACCCGGAAACGGGAATGAAGAGACTTCAGAGGCAGGGCAGGCAGAGGGACAGGATAGAACGGGAGGAGATCCGCTTCCATCGCAGGGTGAGGAATAAATATCTGCAGCTGGCCGGGGAGAACGACAGGTACCTGGTCATAGATGCCGCCGAGGAACCTGAAGTCCAGGACAGGATTATAGAGAGCAGAGTGATCGAGCTGATAACCGAAAGTGACAGCGGAGGAGAAAAGCCATGAAAAAATTTCTGCCCGGATGGGTAACAGTCGTGCTAGCCGCCGGCCTGATAGTCGCTGCCGGTCTGATGCTGCTTCCCTCCGCCATCGCCTACGACGCGGTGACGACGAATTCCTCCATAGAGCTTTTCATGGACGTCTTCTCCAGGACCAGCGTGACCTATGTTGATTCACTGGATTCCCAGGAACTCATAGAGGCGGCGCTGAGGGGAATGCTGGATTCGCTGGACCCCAACAGCGTGCTGCTGAACCCGGACGATTACGAGAACCTGAGAATTCAGCTCTCCGGCTCCTTCGAGGGTGTGGGAATAACCATCGGCATCAGGGAGGACTGGCTGACCGTCATCGCCCCGGTGGAGGGTACCCCGGCCTTCAGGGCCGGAATGAAGGCGGGTGACAGGATAGTGGAGATAGACGGCAGCTCCACCGAGGGTATCACCACCACCGAGGCCGTGATGCAGATCAGGGGGCCTGAAGGCACAACGGTGGACCTCACCGTGGTCCGGCCCGGTATTTCGGATTCCCTGGAGTTCAACATTCAGCGCGATGTGATAGACCTGCCATCGGTCAGCGCGAACTTCATGATAGATGACGCCGTCGGTTACATTCGTCTTGCCAGGTTCGGTGAGGAAACGGGAAAGGAGGTCATGGAGGCCACAAATGACCTTGTGGACCGGGGAGCGGAAAGCCTGATACTTGATATCAGGGGCAACGCCGGAGGTCTGTTCTCAGCCGCGGTGGAAGTGGCCGACTTCTTCCTTCCCTCCGGCACCCTGGTTGTGTCCACCCGGGGCAAGGCAGTAGGGCGGGACGACTACTACACATCAAAGGGCGTGCTGTTCGGCGGGCGGCTGGTGCTGCTTGTGGACGGAGCAAGCGCAAGCTCCTCGGAGATACTGGCAGGCGCCCTTCAGGATAACGACGCCGCCACCCTCATAGGAAGCAGGACATTCGGAAAGGGTTCGGTCCAGACCCTCATGGACCTCGGGGAATTCCCCAATCTCGGCCATTACGGCGTCAAGCTCACCACAGCCAGATACTACACTCCCAGCGGCAGGAGCATAGACAGGACCATGGATGAGGATTACATGAACGGCCAGGAGGTTGACGATTCCCTGGCCACCTGGGGAATAGTCCCCGACATCGAATTGGACTCCCAGCATCTGTCCGGTTCCCTTCCGGCGGAACTCTACCTGGGTTCGGAGTTCTTCAATTTCGCCACTGAATACGTCCAGGAGCACGATATCGAGGAGGATTTCTGGCCGGATGAAAGCACGATTGCGGAGTTCAGGCAGTACCTCCTGGACCGGGGCATCGAATGGGAGGAGGGCGAATTCACCGACAACCTCTTCTACATCGAGACCGCCCTCTTCTCGGAGATAGCCGGCAGGGTCTGGGACCGCGAGATGTACTACAGGGTTATGACGCCCCATGACGACGGCATTCAGAGAGCGCTTCAGTTCCTCAGGGAGGGGGAGTGATGCGGATAAGGTTCGGAACTTCCGGCTGGAGAGGGATAATCGCCAGGGAATTCACCTGGGAAAGGGTGAACAGGGTGGCGGACGCCATCGGGGTCCTGCTGCAGCGCGAAGGCAGGAACACGCTGGTAGTGGGCGGCGATTGCCGCTTCCTTTCCCCGGAGCTTTCGGAATCGGTCGCGGAGAGGATGTCCGAGTACGGTTTTGACGTGATACTCTCCGATGGACCCTGCCCCACCCCGGTGCTATCCCATGCCTGCAGAAAGGGAGGGCACGGCGGCATCATCAATTTCACCGCCAGCCACAATCCCCCGCTGTACAACGGAATCAAGTTCAGCCCGTGGCACGGGGGACCCGCCGATGACGGAATGACCTCCGAAATAGAGGAGCTGATAGATTCGGGAGAGAAACCTGCCGCCGGAACCGGTTCCGTGACTTCAGCGGACCTTAGGATCGATTACATTCCGGACATCATGGAGTACCTGGATCCCGAAGCCTTCAGGGACAGCGGACTGAAAGTTGTATATGACGCTTTTTCCGGAACAGGCGCCGGTATTCTGGACAGGTTGCTGGTGGAACTCGGCGCTTCCGTCAGGGTTCTCAACGGCACCAGAGACCCTCTTTTCGCCGGACGTCAGCACCCTGAACCCGGTGAGAGCGGTACCGTCGATCTCGGCAGGCAGGTCCTGGCCAGCGGAGCCTCCCTTGGAGCAGCCACCGACGGTGATGCCGACAGGTTCGGAATAGTGGACGAGAACGGCAGTTTCGTTTCTCCGCATGATTTCCTTCCTCTGCTTCTCGATTACCTGGTTAAGCGGAAGGGCTTCACCGGCAGGGTTGTAAGGTCCGTTACCACGGGGAGTCTTCTCGACCGGGTAGCCTCCGCCCACGGTCTGGAAACGGTGGTTACGCCGGTTGGTTTCAAGTACCTCGGAGCCGAGATGCGCAGGGGCGGAGTGATACTTGCCGGCGAGGAGAGCGGAGGCCTCTCCATCGACGGCCACGTCCCGGAGAAGGATGGAATACTTGCATGCCTGATGGCGGCCGAGATGGTATGCGCATCCGGCTCGGGGCTTGCCGCACAGCTGTCCGGGCTGTGGAAAAGGTACGGAAGGATATTCTTATCCAGGAGGGACATGCGTCTTTCCCCGCCGCTCGGGGAACTCATCCGGGAGAACTGGTTCGATTCCAGTCCCGGGGCCGTAGCCGGCCGGCGGGTGGAATCGGTGGACCGTACGGACGGGACCAGGCTTGTTCTGGAGGGGGGAGACTGGATACTCATCAGGCTCTCGGGCACCGAGCCGCTGGCCAGGATATACGCCCAGTCCGATGCCCCCGATTCCAGGGACAGGCTCCTGGACCGGGTCACCTCCGATCTCCGCCGGGAGGCGGGTGAACGGTGAAGCTGGACACGGAAAAACTGGCGCTGGACATGAGAAGCCTCTCCCGGGGCACCAACAGGGGCAGTTTCATAATACCTCTCAGGGATGTGGAATGGTCAATCGAAGATGTTGAACCTGCCGGGGACACAGGCGTCCTGGACCTGACCGTGGACCTGGAGGAAAAAGCCGTCATCTGCACCGGCAGCTTTGACGCGCGCTTTCAGACCCGGTGCGCCAGATGTCTTCAGCCCGCGGTTTTTCCGGTCCGGGAGGAAATAATCCGGGAATACAGCTGGATACCTGCCGCGCCGGAAGAGGAACCGAGGGAACTGATATCCGATTCCGGTGAACTGAACGTGCTGGAAGCGGTAAGGGAAGCCATAATACTCTCCATACCCGGAAAACCCCTCTGCTCTTCCGACTGCCCCGGAATAGATTATATTTGAGTATATTACGGTTTACCCGGTAAATTTCAGCCGCAAACCCGGATCGTAACAACGATGTCTAGGAAGAGAAGGAATCATGCCCGTACCCAAGAGAAGACATTCGTCAACAAGAAGAGACAAGCGCAGGGCCCACGACGCCCTGAAGGCCAGGTCGGTCAGCAGCTGCCCCCAGTGCGGAGAACCCAGGATCCCTCACCGGGTCTGCAGGCACTGCGGTTTCTACGACGGCAGACAGGTAACGGAACCTGAAGAGGAATAATCATCCTTACTTTCATCCCGATAACGGGAAGGACGGATTTCGCAGTTGCCTGAAAACTTCAATATAGCCGTGGACGCCATGGGAGGGGACAACGGGCCGGCCGTTGTCGTGAGCGGAGTGGTGAAGTTCTTCAGGGACTGCGACGGTTCCGTCACCGACGGCGTTTCCATCACCCTGGTGGGAGACCGGGACTGCCTGTCCGGGCTTCTTAGCAGGAGCGGAGGGGCGAAGCTTCCCATTTCGATACAGCACGCCTCTCAGGTCATAACCATGACCGACCATCCGGCCGAAGCCCTGAAGAATAAGCCGAACAGCTCCATGGTGGTCATGGCCGGTCTTCAGAAGAAGGGCCTGGCCCAGGCCATGGTCAGCCCGGGCAATACCGGCGCCATGATGGCTGCCAGTCTCTTCGCCCTCGGGAGAATAGAAGGGATACCCAGGCCGGCGATAGCCGGAACCGTCCCTACTCAGAAGAATCCCACCGTGATACTGGACGTAGGGGCTAATGTTGGATGCAACGAGAATCAGCTGTTCCAGTTCGCCATTATGGGCACCGCATATTCCAGAAGCGTCTTCGATATCGACGACCCCAGGGTCCTGGTCCTGAACGTAGGCCACGAAAGGACCAAGGGCCCGGCGGTCCTGCAGGAGCTCTACGGTATGCTCGAGGATTCCCGGCTCAATTTCAGGGGCAATATAGAGGGTGACGGAATACTCAAGGGCGAGGCCGATGTGGTTGTGTGCGACGGTTTCGCCGGCAACGTGCTTCTCAAGACGTACGAGTCCATAGCTGACATGGTCGGAGGTTCGCTCTACCTGGAGATGAAGCGTCACTGGGCTTCACGGGCGGGGTATCTTCTCATGAGGCATTCCTTTTCCAAGCTGTGGGAGAGACTCGATTCCGCCGAGTACGGAGGCGCGCCTCTGCTGGGGCTGGACGGTGTTTCTATCGTGGCTCACGGCAGCAGCACCCCAAAAGCCATCAAAAACGCCGTGGTCGCCGCCTGTGACTTCTACAGATGCGGGGTCAGCGACAGAATACGGCAGGAGATTCAAAGCTCTACAACATGAGATTGGAGAAATGGTGAACAGGAACGCCTACATAGTCGGGACCGGTCATGGAGTGCCGGAGGGTGTGATAACCAATGCCGACCTTGAGAAGATCGTCGATACATCCGACGAATGGATCACCAGCAGGACGGGCATCAAGGAAAGACGGAAGACGGAAGAGGGTACCGGCACCTCCCGGCTTGTGACCGAAGCGGTGGAGAACGCCCTGGACATGGCCGGCTGGGAACCCGGGGATGTGCAGGGGATCATAGTGGGAACGGTCACTCCGGATTATCCGTTTCCCTCCACCGCAGCGCTGGTGGCGACGGAGCTCGGTATGGGCAAGATTCCCGCCTACGATTTCGAGGCCGGGTGCACCGCTTTCGTGTACGGACTTATCCAGGCCAAGGCTTTCGTGGAATCCGGTATCATGGACAGGATGATAGTGGTCGGCGCCGATTGCCTCACCAAGATAACCAACTGGGATGACAGGTCCAGCTGCATCCTCTTCGGCGACGGCGCGGGAGCAGTGGCGGTCTCCTCGGAGGGACCCGGCGGCAGACTGGGGGGCTGGCACTGGGGGAGCGACGGTTCGCTGGGCGAACATCTCATCATGCATGCCGGAGGGTCCATCAATCCCGCCTCCCACGAGACCGTCGACAGGAACGACCACACCATATTCATGAACGGCTCCCGCATATTCAAGCACGCCGTAAGGGCGATGCACGACTCCTGTATGGAAGCCCTGAAGAAGGACGGGACGGAGAAGAAGGACGTTGACCTGCTGGTATCCCATCAGGCCAACCTGAGGATCATCGACGCCACGGCCAGAGCGCTGGAGCTCGAACCGGAGCAGGTGTTCATCAATATTCAGAAGTACGGCAACACTTCAGCCGCGTCCATACCCATTGCCCTCGATGAGGCCAGGCGAAGCGAAGCGATACGGGAATCCAGTACCGTGGTGCTGGCCGCTTTCGGCGCCGGCCTGACCTGGGGCGGCATGATTCTGCACTGGTAACGGAACAGGGGGGGATCGAATTGAGCAGACTGGCAGTAGTCACCGGTGCCGCGCGGGGTATCGGTTATGCGATTTCTAGGAAACTGGTAGGGTCCGGATGGTCCGTGGCCGGATGCGATATCCTGCAGGAAGACCTCGACAGGGTCACCGGGGAGCTGGGGGCCGGTTTCAGCCCCTGGGTCCTGGATGTCACCGACGAGGAGTCCGTCAATGAGACGGCAGGGCAGATCGAGAAGGAGCTGGGACCGGTATTCGGCCTGGTGAACAACGCCGGCGTGACCCGTGACGGGCTGCTGATGCGGATGAGCATGGCGGACTGGAACACGGTCCTGTCGGTGAATCTTACGGGAGCCTTTCTCATGTGCAGGGCGTTTTCCCGTGGAATGCTGAGACAGAAGGAGGGCTCCATAATCAACATCTCTTCGGTGGTCGCTATTCTCGGAGCTGCCGGGCAGGCCAATTACGCCTCAACTAAAGCGGGCCTGCTGGGCCTCACCAGGGCCCTGGCCCGGGAGTTCGCCGGCAGGAACATAAGGGTCAACGCCATAGCCCCCGGTTTCATAGAGACGGAGATGACCAGGGAACTGCCCGAAAAGGTCAGGGAGGATTACGCCGCCAGGGTACCTCTGAACCGGATGGGGCAGCCGGAGAGCGTCGCTGATTCGGTACATTTTCTACTTGAGGACGTTTCTTCATATATTACCGGGGTAGTACTCCCGGTAGATGGCGGACTGACAACCTGAGAAAGGAAAGAATATGTCACTTGAAAGCCGTGTACAAGAGATCATAATCGACAAGCTTGGAGTGAAGCCCGAGCAGGTAACCATGGAAGCCCAGTTCGATACCGACCTCGGAGCTGATTCCATCGACCAGTACGAACTCATCATGGGATTCGAGGACGCCTTCGGCCTTCGCATAGACGAAGAGGAAGCCGCCAAGCTTACCACGGTGGGAAAGGTTGTGGAGTATCTGCGGGAGCAGGACCTGGATCAGTAGCCTTTCAGCTCAGATAATGAGCCGCACCGCAGTCCCGCTGCGGTGCGGTACTGCAAGAACGGGTCGGGAATAGACAATTATAGCGACAGGGGATTGATTCCATGACAAAAAGAGTAGTCATTACCGGAACCGGAATAATCGGGCCGGTCGGAAACACATCTGCTGAAAGCTGGCAGAACGCTTTGTCAGGCATCAGCGGAGTAAGACGGATGTCACTGTTAGACCCCGAGCTTTTCACCAGTCAGATAGCCGGAGAGGTGAAGAATTTCGATCCCCTGGATCACTTCGACAGAAAACTGGTGAAGAGGATCGACAGGTACACCCAGTTCGCCATGGTGGCGGCCAGGGAGTCCTTTGAGGAATCGAACCTCCGGGACAGTATCCGGCCCGAGAGGCTGGGTGTCATAATAGGTTCGGGCATCGGCGGCATAGCCACCATGGAGCAGGAGCACAAGGTGGCCATGGAGAGGGGAGTCCATCGAATTAACCCCTTCTTCTGCCCCATGATGATAAGCAACATCGCGGCGGGAAGGGTAGGTATAGACCTTGGCGCAAAGGGGCCGAACCTGGCTACGGTCACCGCCTGCGCCACCAGCGGCCATGCCATCGCCGTGGCTATGGATATGCTTGTCCTGGGCAAGGCTGACGCCATTCTAGCCGGAGGTTCGGAGGCTCCCATCACCCTTACGGGTGTGGGCGGATTCTGTCAGCTGAAGGCTCTCTCCACCAGGAACGACGATCCTGAAACTGCATCCAGGCCCTTTGACCGGGACCGCGACGGTTTCGTCATAGCGGAGGGCGGAGCGGTCCTGGTGCTGGAGGAACTGGAGCATGCCAGGGCCCGGGGGGCTGAAATAATCGCCGAGGTGGTCGGCACGGGCATGACCTGCGACGCCTACCACATTACAGCGCCCGCCGAGGGCGGCGAAGGTTCCGCCAGAGCCATGTCCCTGGCCATCGAGGAGGCTGGTATCGGCCCTGAAGACGTGGATTACATAAACGCTCACGGCACTTCCACACAGCTGAACGACATAAACGAGACCATGGCAATCAAGACAGCGCTGGGCACGGAGAACGCCATGCGTACCCCGGTCTCCTCCACCAAGTCAGTCACCGGTCACATGCTTGGCGCCGCGGGGGCGGTGGAAGCGATATTCACCGCGTTTGCCCTCAGGGAAGGCATCATTCCTCCCACCGCCACTCTCTTCAATGCAGATGAGGGATGCGACCTGGACTACGTCCCCGGTAAAGCAAGAAAGGCCGAGATGACCTACGCCCTCTCCAACTCTCTGGGTTTCGGGGGGCATAACGTTACCATAGCCCTGAAGAAGTATTCAGGTTAGGATAAATGGCGGAGGATCCCTTGTCGAAGGCGGAGAGGCTGCTTAACTACAGCTTCCGTGACAGGGACCTGCTTCGAAGGGCGTTGACCCACGGGTCCCTTAACCGGGCCGGCAGCATCGGGGAGGACTACGAGAGGCTCGAGTTCCTGGGGGATTCAGTTCTTGAGCTTGTTACCAGGGAATACCTTCTCGCGAGATTCCCCCGCGAGCCGGAGGGAATGCTGACCAGGCGCAAGATAAGGATAGTGCGGAAGAAGAACCTCGCCAGGCAGGGAATACGAATGGGCCTGGACAGACTGGCCATGGTGGGCGGCAGTTTCACATCCTCCCCCGGAGCCCGTCTGTCGATAGCGGCGGATATCGTGGAATCACTGATAGGGGCCATATACACCGATTCCGGCCTTGTACCCGCCAGGGAGTTCATCCGCAGGGAGATACTGGACATGTCCCCCAGTTCCGATCACGGCCCCGACCCGCGGAGCAGGCTGCAGGAGTACTGCCAGTCGATGGGACTGAGACTCCCCGAATACAGGACCATGGATAAGAGCGGGCCGGATCACGCCCCGGTCTTTACCGTCACCGTGAGCGTTGATGGAAACGAGGCCGGCACCGGTACGGGAACCACCAGGAAAGCGGCCGCTGAAAAAGCTGCCTCAAGCGCCCTGAACAATATCGAGAGGACGGTTTGAAGTGAACTATTTTCTTTCCGATGAGCTGAATGACGTAAGGGAACTCTGCGCGGAGATAGCGGAGAAGTACATAATTCCCGTCAGGGCGGAGCTGGACGAGGAGAACAGGTTCCCCACGGAGATCATCAGGGTCATAGCCGAGAGCGACCTCTGCGGCATCTACATCCCCGAGGAATTCGGCGGTTCCGCGGAGATGTTCGGAGGCGGAAGCATGGCGCTCTGTGTGGCCACGGAAGAACTGAGCAAGGCCTGCAGCGGCGTGGCGGTCTCATTCGCGGCGAACGCTCTCGGAGCCATGCCGATCCTGCTCTCGGGCTCCGAAGAACAGAAACAGAAGTACCTTCCCCAGCTGGCTTCGGGTGAGAAACTGGCCGCGTTCGCCCTGACCGAGCCGGAAGCCGGAAGCGATGCGGGCGGAGTCAAGACGAAGGCGGTGAAGGACGGGGACAGCTACATACTCAACGGGACGAAGCAGTGGATAACCAACGGCGGAGAAGCGCAGATATATACGGTGATAGCACAGACCGACCCCTCCAGAGGGGCGAGAGGCCTTTCCGCCTTCATAGTGGAGGAGGGCACCCCCGGATTCAGCTACGGCAAGAAGGAAGACAAGATGGGTATTCGGGCTTCCTCCACCATGGAACTGATATTCGAGGACTGCAGGATACCGGCGGAGAACCTTATAGCAAGGGAAGGCTACGGGTTCATCGTGGCCATGAAGACGCTGGACAGGTCCCGTCCCGGGGTCGCGGCCCAGGCCGTGGGAATAGCTCAGGGCGCTCTGGACGAGGCCGCCATGTACGCCTCGGAGCGGGTTCAGTTCGGCAGGAGGATAGACTCCTTCCAGGGGATCCAGTTCATGCTGGCGGACATGGCGACCCAGGTGGAGGCCGCGCGGGCGCTGACATTCAGCGCGGCCAGGATGATCGACGCCGGGGAGCGCAAGTTCGAGAAGGAGGCGGCCATGGCCAAGGTCTTCGCCAGCGATGTGGCCATGAAGGTCACCACCGACGCCGTACAGATAATGGGCGGTTACGGTTACATGAAGGAGTATCCCGTGGAAAAGATGATGCGGGACGCGAAGATAACCCAGATTTACGAGGGCACCAATCAGATACAGCGGAGCGTCATCGCCTCGTCGCTGATCAAGGAGACTGCCAGAAGGAGTAGGAAGTAATGAGAATAGTCGTGGCGGTAAAACAGGTTCCGGATACCGCCGAAGTGAGAATAGACGAGGAGAGGGGAACCCTTGTCAGGGAGGGCGTCCCTTCGATACTGAACCCCTTCGACGAGTACGCCCTGGAGGAGGCCCTGAAGTGGCGCGACCAGCTCGGAGGAACGGTCATCGCAGTCACCATGGGGCCCCCTCAGGCCGAGGCGGTGCTCAGGGAAGCGGTGGCGATGGGGGCGGATGAAGCGGTGCTGCTTTCCCACAGGGCCTTCGCCGGGGCGGACACCTGGGCCACCAGCCATACCCTGGCCAGGGCGGTGGAAAAACTGGGCGACGTTGACATCGTCATGACCGGGAAGCAGGCCATAGACGGGGACACCGCGCAGACCGGTCCCGGTATCGCCGCCTCACTGGACTGGCCCCAGATAACCTTCGTGGGAAAGGTCAGTGAGCTCACCGGGGACGGTATCACCGCCGAACGTTACGTTGAGGGCGGATGCGAAGTGGTAAGGTCGTCCCTTCCCGTGGTCATAACCCTCCTGAAGGACGCCAACACTCCCAGACTCCCGTCCCTGCGGGGGAAAATGAAGGCCAGGAAGATGGAACTGCCCGTCTGGGGCATAGATGACCTGGAACTCCAGCCCGATGACGTGGGCCTTGACGGGTCTCCCACCAGGGTGGTCAGGATAATGACACCTGAGGCTCCCGCCGGCGGAGAGATACACCGCGGAGAACCGGAGGAGATGGCGAAGCACATCGTCGACTACCTGCTGGGGGAGGAGGAATAATGGCGAGCATCGACGTCCGTAAGGATACCTGCGTAGGCTGCGAAGCCTGCATTCCCGCCTGCCCCTTCGGAGCCATATACATGGAGAACGGGCTTGCCGTCATCGGCGATGAGTGCACCCTGTGCGGGGCATGCGAAGCGTCCTGTCCCTTCGGGGCCATAGTCATCCGCACCGGGGAGTCGGAGGTAGCCGATACCGGACTGTACTCCGGAATAATGGTCCTGGCGGAACAGAGGGACGGCACGGTGGACCACTCCACCCTGGAGCTCCTGGGCGAAGCCCGAAGACTGGCCGGAGCGGATGAGAGCAGGGTGTCCGTGGCGCTGTTCACCTCGGACCCGGGAGACTGGCCGAGGAAGCTGATAAGCTACGGCGCCGACACGGTATACCTGGCCCGGGATCCGGCACTGGCGCATTTCCGGACGGAGCCCTTCTCGAAGCTGGCCGAGAAAGTCATAAACGAGGTCAGACCGGCTGTGGTCCTGGCCGCCGCCACCACCACCGGAAGGGACCTGATGCCCAGGATAGCCAAGAACCTGGATACGGGCCTGACCGCGGACTGTACGGAACTTTCCATCGACCCGGAGACGGGAGGCCTTCTTCAGACCCGCCCGGCCTTTGGCGGCAACATACTTGCCACGATCGTCTGCTCGGATACCAGGCCTCAGATGGCCACCGTGCGTCCCCGGGTGATGAAGGCCATGGAACCGGATGACAGCAGGCGGGGGGAGATAGAGGAAGTCGGCGTATCTCCGGAAGACCTGGTGAGCAGAACGGAGGTCCTGGAGTTCAAGCCGCTGGAGGAGGGTGAGATCGACATAACCGAGGCGGAAGTGCTGGTCTCCGGAGGAAGAGGGATGAAGTCCCCGGAGAACTTCTCCATGCTGGAAGAGCTGGCCGGACTTCTCGACGGCAGCGTCGGGGCCAGCCGGGCCGCGGTGGACGCGGGCTGGATACCCTACCCCCACCAGGTGGGTCAGACCGGAAAGACCGTTCAGCCCAGGATATACCTGGCCTGCGGCATCTCCGGGGCTGTGCAGCACAGGGTTGGAATGCAGTCCGCCGACAGGATACTGGCGGTGAACAAGGACGAAACCGCCCCGGTATTCGAATTCTGCCACCAGGGGTACGTCGCCGACCTGTTCGAAGTGATACCGCTGGTCATAAAGGAGATAAAGCGCAGGAGGAAAACCGAGAAGTAATTTCCCCGGTCAGACCCGGGAGAATAATGAACAGGAACGGGAACCACCTCAAATGACTAACGACAGCATCGAACAGCTGCAGGAGACGACCGATTTCTACCGCCTTTCCGGAGAGGAGGCCCTGGAGAAGCTGGGGTCGACCAGGAAGGGGCTTTCCAGGGAAAAAGCGAACGAGATCCGGGGACGGACCGGACCCAACGAGATAGTTTCCGACATATCGGTTCCCAAATGGCTCCTTTTCCTGAAACAGTTCCGCGACCTCCTGGTGATAGTGCTCATAGTAGGCGGAGCCATTTCCATCGGTATCGGCAGCTACCGCGACGGCGGGGTGATGTTCGCCATCGTGATAATCAACGCGATAATCGGGTTCGTGCAGGAGTACAAGGCGGGAAAGATACTGGAGAAGCTCCGGGAGCTGATAAAATCGCCCGCAAAGGTCATGGTGGACGGAGAACTTGCCGAGATATCACAGCGGCTCATAGTTCCCGGTGATATCGTGGAGGTGGAAGCGGGGGACAAGATACCAGCCGACATGAGACTCCTGGATTCATTCGACCTGAGGACGGTGGAATTCTCCCTCACCGGTGAGTCCATGCCGCAGGGAAAGCACACCAACCCCATTCCCGAAGAGTCCATTATTTCCGACCGGGAGAACATGGCCTTCATGGGGACCACAGTGTCCACCGGCAGCGCCACCGGTGTGGTGGTCAGGACCGGTATGAACACTGAGATGGGCAGGATAGCCACCATGGCCCAGGAGACCGAAGAGGAGTCATCACCCCTCCAGAAGGAGCTGGGAAGCCTGGCGAGATGGCTCACCGTGATAGTCGTGATAATCAGTTCCATCCTGTTCGGAGTTGCCATGTGGCAGGGATTCTCGCTTACCACCAGTATGATACTGGCCCTCGGCATAGCCGTTGCCATGGTTCCCCAGGCGCTTCCCGCCCAGGTGACCGTGGCGCTCACAGCCGCCAGCAAGCGGCTGGCGGACCGGAAGGCCGTTGTCAAGAGCCTGCCCTCCGTAGAGACCCTGGGCTCCACCAGTGTGATATGCACCGATAAGACGGGCACTCTCACCAAGAACGAGATGACGGTGACCAGGGCCTGGTTCGACGGCGAGGAGTACACCTTCACCGGCATCGGATACGAACCGGAGGGTGACATAAAGGATTCCGGGGGGGAGGTCCTGGACAGGAAGAGGATAGACCGGCTGGAGATAATGATGGACGCGGCCACCATGGCCTCCAACGCGGAGATACATCCTCCGGACGACGATCACAGCTCCTGGTACCCCGTGGGGGACCCCACCGAGGCGGCCCTTGTAACCATGTCCACGAAACTGGGGACTCGAAGTCCCCAGGAGGACGAGGAAAACCCGGAGCTGCATGAATTCCCCTTCGATTCCGAGAGGAAGAGGATGAGTTCGGTCAGGCGGTTCGGGGACCGGGTGGAGCTTGCAATGAAGGGTTCCACAGACAGTGTTCTCTCCGTGGCGAAGTACATATACCGCGACGGCGAGTCCGTTCCCATTACTGACGAGGACCGGGAACGGATAAGGAAGATGAACGAGAAACTCTCCGACCGGGCCCTCAGGGTCCTGGCCATAGCCTTCCGCCCCCTGGAGCCCGGAGGGAAGGACTACGTCATTGAGGATGTGGAGAAGGACGTCGTGTTCCTGGGCCTGGTGGGAATGATGGACCCGCCCAAGGACGGTGTCAGAGGGGCCATTGCCGCATGCAGGAACGCCAGGGTCAGGATAGTGGTAATGACAGGGGACCACTCCATAACCGCCAGGGCGGTGGGAAGGGAGATAGACCTTACCGAATCGGGAGACCCGGACGTGTTCACCGGCGCGCAGCTGGAGGATATGGATGACGATGAACTCACTGGAATACTCATGTCCAGGGACGCCGTCATCTTCTCAAGGGTGAGCCCCGCGCACAAGCTCCGAATAGTGAACCTGCTGGAGGACCAGGACCAGGTGGTTGCGGTTACGGGTGACGGGGTAAACGACGCACCTGCGCTGAAGAGGGCCGACATCGGAGTTGCCATGGGCATTACCGGGACCGATGTGGCCAAGGAGGCGGCGGAGCTCATTCTCCTTGACGACAGCTTTCCCACCCTGGTGGAGGCTGTCAGGGAGGGAAGAACCATCTACCGGAACCTGAAGAAGACGGTCCTCGCTTCCATCACCACCAACATGGCGGAGCTCATGGTCGTGATCCTGGGCCTGGCGGCCGTAGCCATGGGCGACTGGGCCATTCCCATGATGGCCATTCAGATACTGGCCATAGACCTGCTGGCCGAGGTCATGCCCCTCACCTGTCTCACCTTCGACCCGCCTCCCCCGGGAATAATGAAATCGCCGCCGAGGGACCAGACCGAACACATCATGAACTCCCGGACCTCCCCGGAGATACTGCTTCTGGGATCGCTGATCGGAGGGCTGGCCTTCGCCAACTACGCCCTGGGAATGTTCCGCTCTGTGGACGTGGCCTTCGTTTCCAGCATTGAACCGCCCTTTCCGGCCGCATATCTGAGGGCCACCACCCTGGCCTTTCTGACCATTGCCTTCTGCCAGTACGTGAACATCATGTCCAGGCGGTTCCCCCGCACCTCCATCTTCAACCGCAATTTCTTCAGCAACCGGATACTGCTCTGGTCCATAGCCGGTTCGATAGGCCTCACGCTGATAGCCGTATACGCGCCCTTCATCAGAGATTTCCTCTACTTCAGGGGTCCGGGTCCCGTGGACTGGCTGTTCATAACAGGCGCGGCGCTCCTCTACCTCGGTGTTTTCGAGGTGATGAAGATGGTGAAGCGCGCCGGGCATGGAGACATCCCGGAGGGATGATATCCTTCCCTTCCGTGGAGAAGAGAGCGCTGCTGCACGTTCACACCAGAGCGTCCGACGGCACCGGGACCATGGAGGAGGTCATGGCGGAGGCCGTGGCGGCCGGCGCGGATATCCTGGGCATCAACGACCACAGGACACTTTGGGCCAGGGACAACGGCTACGGCGGTTGGAATTCCTCCCTCTTCGTCCTTGCCGGGACAGAGCTGGAGGACTCCGCCCGGAAGAGCCACATCCTGGCCTGGGGCATCGACGGTCTGCCCCCGTCCGCCGATACATCCGAACAGATTGAATTCGTGAACCGGCGGGGGGGCGTGGCCATAGCCGCCCACCCCACCGAAGCCCCGGGGAAACTGCCCAGGACCGGAAGCTACGCATGGACCGCGGACAGTACGGAGGGGCTGGCGGGAGTGGAGGTCTGGAACTACATGTCGCTGTGGAAGAGGAACATCTCTCTGCTGAACATGAGAATGAAGCTGAAGCATCCCGACGATTCCGTGGAACATCCGGACCCCGCCGCGATAGAGTTCTGGAGGAATGTGGGAGGCTGCGCCATAGCCGGGCCGGACGCCCACGCTCTGAAGTTCGGCCCGGGAAGGAGAAAGCTGGTGGTGTTTCCCTACCCCATGCTGTTCAGAAGGCTGCTGACGCATATATTGCTGGAGGAGGAACTTCCCGGCGATGACGCCCTGGCGGAAAGAAGAATACTCGACGCGCTGAAAAGGGGCTCCTGCTTCACCAGCAACGCCATTCTGGGAGATGCCCGCGGTTTCAGGGCCGCGAGGGAGGACGGAAGGGTTGCCGTCAGGCTGCCTTCCGGGGGGGAAGTCGCGGTTTTCGGCTCCCAAGGCGGCATGTGGACCGGCCGGCTTGGCCCCGGCGAGCACAGAATGGATCAAGCGGTTGAAGGACCCCTGTCGATACATGTCTACAGGAAAGGACGAACATGGATTTGCTGCGGACTTCCCTGACCGTCGCCGTGGCGGTCGTCGCATTTGCCCCGTCGGCGCGCGCCACCCCCATCGATGCCGCCTGGGACATTCTCTACGCTGTGGAGCGGTGTGATGGAGACTCTTTCATGGAAATGCTCTCCAACAGCGTCAGGTCTCAGATAGAGGCCGCGTACGCCCAGCTTCAGGAGATAGCTCTGCAGAACCCGCAGCTGGCGGAAGAGCTTCTTCGGAGAACCGGAGCGGGCCTGGCGCCCTCTGACCTGGAATGGATGACGCTGGAGGATTTCGTCTCAGGATTGCTCGGGTCTGTACAGCTGCCCTCCCTGGACGAAGTCGTATCCGAGAACACCTCCATGTCGGGCAGGAACGCGCAGGTGGTGTTCACCTGGGATTCGGGCTTCTCCATGACCTTTCAGCTCGCCTGGGAGGACTCCGCATGGCGGGTAACGGGCTCATCCGTACTGGAACGCCTTTTCTGAGGACTGTTTGGTGTTGACCCGAGCTGCGCGTATTTGTAGTATCTGATGTTCGAATCAGGCCTTCAGGGGTTGAGCCTTCCATATTCGCGGAATCGCGCAGCTTCTGATACTCTTAATGGAGGTAAAACAGATGCGTAAACTTCTTGCTGTTCTGGGTATTGCCGGCCTCGCAATGATGGCCTGCGGCGGCGGCGGCGGAGGGGCCAGCAGTCCCGAAGACGCCGTGAATGGAATGTTCGCCGCCATGAAGAATGGTGATTTCGACGCCATGGCGCAGTACCTGCCCGCAGACGAGCGTGCTGAGATAGAGAACATGTCCGATGAGGACAAGGAAATGGCTCAGTCCATGCTGGCCATGCTCGGCGACATGGACATAAAGGTTCTCGGCTCCGAGATCGACGGCGAGGAAGCCGTGGTAATGGTGGAGATGACCTTCATGGGCGAGACCCAGGAGGACGAGATCGATCTGGTACTCGAGGACGGCAGCTGGGTCGTGGTCAGCGGAGGCATGTTCTAGAGCTCTTCAGATTGACGATTAGAGGGGGAGTCCTTCAGAGGGCTCCCCTTTCTGCATGGAAATCCGAAATCAGCTGGTTCTCGACCGGGTGATGGCGGAGGACCGGGGACTCGAACCCCGAAGGGAATAAACCCGGCGGATTTCAAATCCGCTGCCTTACCAGTTAGACTAGTCCTCCGCAAAGATGGAATTTAAGCTATCATATCATATCGGTCAATCAGCGGCTCTTGCATGGGGGTGTGCGTTGCTTGAGATGGAATTGAAGTTCAGGGTGGAAGACCACACAGAGATCGAGAGACGTCTTTCGGACCTGGGAATAGATCCCGGGGAAGCGGTGGAGGAGAACAATCTGGTGCTGGACAGGATGGGGGGTCCCCTGGGAAGGAACGATCTGCTCTTCCGGCTTCGGAATCATGAAAAGGGAACCCTTGTCACGGTAAAGAAGCCGCTTCCGGCGACGGCGCTGAAGGTCCGTCAGGAGAAGGAGGCGGTGCTGGACTGCTCCCAGGAGGATGCGCTGGAGCTGTTCGGCCTTCTGGGATACGGTGTGGTGTACCGGTATCGGAAGACCCGGCGGGAATGCAGCCTGGGTGAGGCTTCAGTATGTCTGGACAGTCTCTGGTTCGGGAACTTCGTGGAGATAGAGGCGGAGTCGGAAGAGGCCGTTCTTCATGCCGCGGAGAAGCTGGGGCTGGACCCCGGCCTGGGTATCAGGTTCAGCTACGCCGCCCTGGAGCGGGACGCGGAGCGCGACGGGGAACGGGAAAGCTGATCATTCCCGCCGCCTCCATCGACGCAGCCTTGACAGAAAGGCGTTTTAGAGCAATTTATCGGGACTGCGCATAAGTGAGTGACAGTTATCCAAATCCAATTAAGGGGAGCGTTTACATGGACCAGCATACCGCGGTGGAGAGAAAGCTCAAGACTGACATACATTTCAAGAACGCCATACGGAAGGACCTGGTGGATAGCGTACGCCAGCTCCACCAGTGGCAGGAGAGACTCAACGGAATTCAGAACATCCGCAGGGAGAAGAAGCTTCGAAGGTCGGTGGAGCGCTACCGCAGCTTCATCGAAGATGTGCGGGAATTCCTGACACCTCTTCTGGACGAGCTGGAGGAGAGGATCATGAAGGAGATGGACTTCAGCCAGGATGAGATGAAGCAGTTCAGCGAGGAGGTCAAGGAGGAATCCAGGCTGGCCGCTGAGGCCAGGGAAGCCTTCGAGAAGGTCAGGGTAGCCGCGGAAAACGCCGATGAGGAGAAACTGGAACCGGAGGAGCTGGATTCGCTCAAGGAGAGCTACAGCAAGGCCTGGAGGGCCTTCAGGCTGGAGGAGCACAAGCTGGAGGAGGCTCAGGAAGAGCTGCAGAGCGAGCAGAAGGACAGGGAGATATTCAAGCGGGAACTCAAGCGCATACAGGTGGAGCGGCACTTCATCAAGAAGGTCTGACCCGAATGGAGATCTACCCCCGCGGTAAACTGAAGGCAAGGCTGGGAATCACGTTCCTGGCCTGTCTTCTTTTCAGCCTTCCCTTCATCGCGGCCGGAAGGGCCCTTCCGGTGGTGCCGGTGGTGTTCGTTATTGGGGCGGTCTACTATTACGGTATCTACCTCCCGAAGTACCGCAGAAGGCTTCGGATATCCCGGCGGCCCCTCAGCGACGAGGACAGAAGGATACTGCGGGAGAACGTGTCCTTCTACTGCACGCTTTCGGAGCGGGACAGGAAGACCTACGAGGCCAACCTGGCCATATTCCTGGCGGAACACAGTATTACGGGGGTCGATCAGGTTGAGATAACAAGGAAAGTAGCGCTGCTGGTGGCCGCCACGGCCGTGCGCCTGGTTTTCATGAGGCCTGAGTGGGAGTTCAGGGATTTCGGGGAGATACTGGTCTATCCCGGAGGTTTCAGGACCGACGGTTCCTACTCCACCGACCTCAGAGGAACCGATGCCGCCGCGGCGGGACTGGTCCACTCATCCGGCAACGTTATCCTCTCCCTTCCCCACCTGCTGCGGGGCTTCCAGCATGAAGATGACGGCTACAACGTTGGTTATCACGAGTTCGCCCATGTGCTGGACGGCTACCGCCCGGACGGGATCCCCGATGAACTGACCCTGGGCTCCTACAGACCCTGGGTGGAGGTGATGCAGAGGGAGTTCGAGAAGGTGGGCAGGGGAAGGTCAATTCTGCGGCACTACGCAGGGACCAATCCGGCGGAGTTCTTCGCCTGCGCGGTGGAGGCTTTCTTCGAAAAACCGGAAACGATGAAGCGGAAGGCCCCCGAACTCTACACGCAGCTCTCGGAGTTCTTCAACCAGAGACCCTGACAGTCTCAGCGGGCGATGTCCGGCAGCCGGGTATGCCGAAGGCGTCTATTTCTTGCCGGAGGAGCCCGGCGCGGTGACAGGGACCCCCTTCAGGCAGAGGGGACACTCATCGGCCGCCCAGCTGACGGCCTCCACACTGAGAAGGGACCTGTAAGGTACGCCCAGATCGAGCTTTCCCGCCGTCCTGTCAACTATCAGACCCACCTGAACGACCTCGGCCCCCGCCCTTTCCAGGGCCTCTATCGATTCGACTATGCTGCCGCCGGTGGTGGACACGTCCTCCACCAGAAGAACACGGCTGTTCTTCAGCAGGTCGAGGAAACCCGGCCGAATCGACATCCTGGCCCGGCGGTCACGCTGAAGGAATGCGAAGCTCAGGCCCATGTGCAGAGCCGTGGAATATCCGAAAACCACCGCTCCGTAGGCCGGTGCGCATACGACATCGATGCCTTCACGGACATCTTCCATCATCACCGCCATCATACTTCCCAGCTCGTCAACGAAACGGGGTTCCCGGACAATGCGTATCTTCTCGAAATACTCCCTGCCGTGACGGCCGGAAGTGTACTTGAAGTGTCCCTCCAGAAGGGCGTCAGTGGTTCTCAGTATCTCCAGAACTCTCTTTTCGCTCATACTGTTCTCATTCTCCCTCGACGGTTCGGGAAACTGCGAGGTTCAGCGGGAAAAGACGAAGGGGTAGGTGACCGGAAGCGGACCCTCGTCCTCATCCACCGCTCCGAACCTCCAGGTTTCAACATTGGCGGCCAGTTCAAGGTCGAAGGCCGGATTCATGGTGTTGGAGTCGATTATTCTCACGTCCGAGACCCTGCCGCTGGGCTGTATGATCATCTCGATCACCACCGTCCCCGACAGGAGTGGGTCGGATCTGAGGTGCTTGTTGTATATGAAGGTTACGGCGCTTTCCTTGGAGGCCAGCACGCCCCTGACCTCGCCGGAGGACCTGGAGCCGTAGGTTGCGCCGGGAGCGGTCTGAAGAACCTCCTCCGACTCTACGTTTACATCGGAGAAGACCATGCGGGCCCCGCTCCGGGAGTCGGTCTCTATGGTTCCGCCGGTACTCTCGAACCTGACGCGGTCGCGGGTGAACTCCCGCCCCGAGGTTTGGTCCTCATTCTCGGAGGAACTCATGTTCAACGGGCCCACATCCTCCAGGGCCGCCATCTCCTCCCCTCCGTGAAGCAGCGCGTTCAGTCTTTCGATGCTCATGCTTCCCGACCCGTCCTGTCCGGCTGCGGAGGAAGTGTCGGGGAATTGGGTATCATGTCCCCGGGATTCCACCTGAGCAAGGACATCCTCCCTCCCGGCGAGTGTCCCGGTCCCGGGAGAAGATTCCGATTCCATCTGGTAGGTAAGGGTATGCAGCTGTCCCGGCGCAACGCTGCAGGTCTTCACACTGGTCCGGTAGCCTTCCGCCATGATGGTGAAAGTATAGGACTGGCCCCCGATAAGGTTATCGTGGATGAAGGGGGTGGAGCCCAGGTACTGGTCCTGGAGGAAAACCAGAGCCCCGCGGGGCTCCCCCTGTATCAGGACCGTGGCCAGGTTCTCCTGCCTCACGTCGTTGAGTATGCTCCTGAGTTCCGGATTCTCCCACGGTCCCAGATCGTAGTAGGGGTCCAGGATGAGGAGACTGTAGAAGGAGTCTTCCGTATTGTCCGTCTCTCCCAGGCCGTAATAAGCGGCTCCCAGCCGGTGGTAGGCCCTTACCTCCTCGTCCAGGGTAAGGCCTCCCCTGTCCAGAAGCGACTCCAGCGCGGATATGCTGCCTCTCATGTCTCCCATGAGGTACAGCTCTATTGCCTGGTCCACCGTGGCAGCCTGTCCGGTGATGAATATCAGAAGACATAAAGCGATGTTAGTCATCCAATCCTCCAAATTGATAAATGCAGCGGTCAGGAGCAATCGTCAACACGGGACGTCTTCTTGACAGGAAGAGGTTCTGGAACAATTTTCCATGGGTGGAGTTATATGGTTACGATCGGAGGTGCATCGAGTACAATGAGCGAACAGAGGGAATCCACCATGAAAAAAACGAAAATACATGCTCTGATGGTTTCGGCGGCCGCCGCTGTGCTGCTGGTGGCGGGATGCTGGAATCCCTTCTCGCCGGATACGGAAACCGGCGAGGAAGTGCAGTACCACAATCCTGTTGACAGCGCCTACAAGGCGCTCGAGAACCTTCAGTACGCCTACGAGAGCAGGGATCTGGACCACTACCTCGATTGCTTCCGCGACGATTTCGAGTTCCACCTCCTGCAGGTGGACTGGGACGATTACGACGGTGACGGAATAATAGACGAATACTGGGGCCTGGACCTCGAGGAGGAGTTCCACCAGATAATGTTCAACAGCGTCACGGCCATAGAACTGACCCTGTCCGGAACAGCACAGAGCCCCTGGACCGGCGATTCCACCGGCCAGTCCCTTCAGCTTCCTCGAACCTTTGACCTCAAGGTATACACCGATGATGCCCACCAGACAGGTTACAGGGCCTCCGGAGACGCGCTTTTCATATGCCGGGAGGATTCAACCGGTGAGTGGTACATCTGGCGGTGGTACGACCAGTCGTCAACCTGATGTCGCCGGTCTGAGCAGGCATCCGCTTTCATGATCCTGCGCGTTGCACTGCTGCTGCTGGTGGTTTCCGCTGCAGCGTTGTGCGAAACAACCGCCTGGTGGGTCTTCTTCACGGACAGGGGTCCCGATGTTCAGACAAGGCTCGCGGCACGCACCGCGGAGCTCATGGACTCACCATCATGGGAGCGGAGGGTTTCGGCGGGTCTTGTGGGGGCGGACGAGTATGATCTCCCCCCCTGGAGCGGTTACGTCAGTCGGGTGCTGCAGGTAAACCGCTGCGTCCTGAGGACCGAATCCAGGTTCCTCAACGCGGTGAGCGTCAGTATTCCGGAGCGGGACATCCATCATGTCACGGCCCTTCCCTTCGTCAGTCACGTTCGCCCCGTAGCCGGCAGTTCATTCCGCATGCCTCCCCTCCGTCCCCTGAGCGGGAGCCGGGCGGGGGTGACATCCTTTCAGCTGGGCCAGGCGGGGCTGGACGAGCTGCACGAGAGGGGATGGCTGGGACGGGGCGTGGTGGTGGGCGTGCTGGACTCCGGCTTCAATCTGGCGCATCAGGTCTTTGAAGGCATTGAGGTGCTGGACAGCTACGACTTCGTCGACGACGACCCCGACCCCTCCCAGCAGCCGGATGACCCCCCCGGACAGTCCGACCACGGTACCGCCGTTCTTTCGATACTCGGAGGATTCGCGGAGGGCTCCTTCTCCGGCGGAGCTCCGGAAGCATCCTACCTGCTTGCCAAGACAGAGGACATCAGCGACGAGTACCAGGCGGAGGAGGACTACTGGGTGGCCGGGCTGGAATGGGTGGAGGAACGGGGCGGTCATCTGGTCAACAGTTCCCTGGCCTACATCGACTGGTACGGCTACTCCGACCTGGACGGGAACACCGCTGTCACGACCGTAGCCGCCGACGCCGCCGCGAAAAGGGGAATGGTGGTATTCAATGCCATCGGGAACGCGGGCCCCGGGACGGGCACCCTCCTCGCGCCGGCCGACGGCGATTCCGTCTTCGCCGTGGGCGGTGTGGACGACGCCGGGAACGTAGCGGAATTTTCCTCCAGGGGTCCCACATTCGACGGCAGGATTAAGCCCGAGGGCTGCGCCCTGGGCGTGAACGTGAGCCTGGCCTTTCAGGGTACTTCCGGGTATTCACAGGGCAATGGAACATCGTTCTCAGCACCCCTGGCGGCCTCCGCGGCCGCGGCCCTGCAGCAGGCACATCCGGAATGGAACATGCTGGAGATAATGGAAATACTCAAGGTCACCGCGTCGCGTTCCCACGACCCGGACAACAGTATCGGGCACGGAATTATAGATGCCTTCGCGGCGCTCAAGTATCGTTCGGTCACCGGAAGGGTCGTTCTCAGCTCCTCGTTCACTCCCCTTCCGGAATACCCTCTCACCGTTACGATGGGGGATTCCCTCTACCACACTGATACCAACGGCAGCGGATATTTCGCCTTCTGTCCCGGCGTAACCGGTCCGTTCACGGTTTCGCACGGAGGGGGGGAGGGAGCGGTCATTCCCGTCTCGGGAACCCTGGATGATGAAGGGGTCGAGCTGGAGGTGTTCGTGGACCCCGAACCGGGTTCGGACCCTCCTTCTGTATTCCCCAATCCTTCCACGGAAGGCATTTACGTGGGATTCGACCTTCAGCAGGGTCCCGTTGACGTTGAACTGACCGTCTTCGATCTGACAGGCCGGCTTGTGCACCGCTCCACGCGGGCCGGGGCGGGTCCGGGAACCTTCAGGGCTCCCCTTCCCGGAGAGGCTTTCCACTGGGACGGGATATCCCGCGATGGCAGCATGTCGGCGTCAGGAGTGTATATTATCTCCCTGAGAAGGGGCGATTCCATCCATCTCATGAAATGTTCCCTGGTCAGGTAGGGAGACAGCCAGTCTCTAACGCCTTCGATGGTGTCAGGGGCCGTTTCGCGGCCGTAGCCGGTCACGCATCGGAAGACGAATAGTGAGGAGCACTGTAATTAAATGATATTGAGATTTATCCTGGTCCTGGTTCTCGTAGGTGTCCTATGGGCCCTGGGTGCGGTGGACCTGGAGGCCCTTCCGTGGGATTCGATAGAGTTCCAGGTGAGCGGCGCCACCGTCCTTGTATATCTCATCTGGAGCGCCTGGGAGAGCAGGTACAGGGGAGGGTCCGCCAGCCTTCCCTACGCCGTGTTCTACTCCGTGCTCCTGGTGAGCGCGGTCGACGGCTTTCTCCTGGAGCTGACCTCCTGGAGCTCTCCCTGGATACTGCGCTGGGCCGGCCTTTTGTTTTTCGCCGCCGGATCTGCCTTCCGTATCGCGGCCTTCAGGCTGGAATCGGTCTCATGGCTGAGGTTTGGAAGGTATCTGCAGCTGGCCGGTCTGCCGGTTGCCCTCGGAAGCCTGGCCGGACTGGCTCTGGCTCTGGTGGCGGGAGTTCCAGGCTCCATCCATGAGGACCTTGACTTTCCCCGCCCCGATGAGGAAGAGACGCCTTGAAAGCTCTTCTGCAGAGAGTGTCCCGTGCTTCTGTGAGTTCCGGCGGCCGGCTGAGGGGACGAATAGGCAAAGGCCTCCTGGTTCTGGCCGGTTTCGGAAGGTCCGACAGCATGAAAGATCTGGAATGGATGGCCGGGAAGATACTGGGGCTGAGGATATTTCCCGACGGGGAGGGGAACATGAACCTCTCCGTCAGCCAGACGGAAGGCGGAATACTCGTAGTGAGCCAGTTCACTCTTCACGCGGATACCAGGAAGGGAAGACGCCCCAGCTTCATGGGGGCGGCGGACCCGGACCGGGCTGAAACACTCTACCATCTGTTCGTAAAGATGCTCGAAGGCTCCGGACTGGATGTACAGACCGGCGTATTCGGCCACATGATGGAGGTAAGCCTGGTGAACGACGGACCGGTGACCGTAATGGTCGATTCCCCCTCCGAGAGAGAATGAACCCGATGTGGTGGTACCCGTCCCCGGTTCCCCTGGTCCTGGCAAGCCGGTCACCCCGAAGGAAGGCCATACTGAAAATGGCGGGCATCCCCTTCGTTCAGATACCGGGTGACGTCCACGAGACGGAGATGAGCGGCAGACCGGAGGACGTGGTCCTGCACTGGGCGCGGGAAAAGGCCAGGAGCGTATCGGGTTTTGCCGATGGAAGACCGGTGCTGGGCGCGGATACCATGGTATACCTGGAGGGGGAGCTGCTGGGGAAACCCAGGGACAGGGACCACGCTGTCCGAATGCTGTCAAGGCTGTCGGGCGCATGGCACTCTGTCATCGGCGGTGTGACGGTCCTGTGGCCCGAACGGGACCTGGAGCTGACGTTCACCGAGATGACCGGCGTAAAGTTCAGGACGCTGTCCCCTGAGGAGATAGACGCGTACGTTTCCACCGGAGAGCCAATGGACAAGGCGGGATCTTACGGGATCCAGGGTTACGGAAGCATGCTGGTGGCCGGGATCAGAGGATGCTATTTCAACGTGATGGGACTTCCCGTCTCACGGCTGGTGCATGAGTTCAGGAGCAGTCTGACGGACGGGTAATGACCCGCCGGGAGAAGCTCCGGGCCTTTCCGAAGCTACCCGGGCGCCTTTCTCCATCCGCGTCGGCCTGTTTTTCCGCAAGTTGACACTTTTTTATATATTGCCTATCAATTAGCCTGCGAGAAAGGCCGGCTTCCATGACGGGCGCAATGGATGCCGCCGGACGGACCGGTACGTTGTGTCGGCCTGGTTCGCAGTTGTGCGGTATAAGGAATTTTCCGGCCCGTTCAGTTCTTATGCGGAGAGATGTCCGAGTGGCCGAAGGAGCACGGTTGGAAACCGTGTAGAGCGTGTATTCGTTCTCGAGGGTTCGAATCCCTCTCTCTCCGCCACCCCCTCGTCCGGAGGAAGCCGGTTCGGGGTCCGTGTGTCTGCTGATTATCGTAGATATCGGTATGCCAGCGATTTCAGCATTAATTCGGGGAGGAAACATGTCTGATACTTTCACTGGCGAAACTTACACAACTCTCTGCAACGATGCGGAGGCCTACCTGGCGAAGAGCTCTCCGGAACAGGCCCGGGAACTGCTGCAGAAGGCCATTTCACTCATAGGAACCAGACCCCGGGGCAGGAGCCTGCTGGCGGATACCTGCATGATAATGGAACTGTGGTCCGAGGCCAGGGAACAGCTGGAGATACTCATCACCCTGGAGGAGGGCAACGTCAACAATCATTTCAGACTTGCTCAGGTGCTGGAGGAGCTGGGGGAGTATCAGCTGGCAGCCGACAATTACCAGGTAGTCCTGGACAACGACCCGGACCATCACAGCGCTTCCGTGGCCATGAACAGGATCACCGCCAGGGAAAGGGATTCCGGGGTCAACCTGGCGGAGGTCTTCAATTCCAGGGTCGGTGAGAAGGCTTCCGAGAAGGAGGAGTCCGAGGAGGCTGCTGTCGAGGAGGAGACCGAAGCGGCTGAAGCCGAAGAGGAAAACGAACCGGAAGCTGAAGCTCAGGAGGAGGAAGCGAAGCCCGAAGCGGAGGAACCCGGTGAAGAGGAGGAAACGCCCAGGGAAGGTCTGCAGATCTATCCTGACGTGCCATCGGATGAACTCTTCGCGGACTCCCGGGACGACGAGGACGATGACAGCGTGGACGCCCTGCTGAAGAACATAGGCCTTTCGGGAGATTCCACCTCCGAGGATGAGGAGGCGGATGTGTCCGCCCTTCTGGAGAACATAGGAGTTACAGCGTCATCGGCGCTTGAATCCGCGTTCAGCGAACCGGAAGATGCTGATGAAGCGGAGGATGCCGCTCCGGATGATACGTCCGCCGGACGCGGGAAGAGGGTCGTCAGCCTGGACGAGATATTCGGCACCGCCTCCGGTGAGCCGGAAGAGGAGAAGCCGGAAGCGGAAGCTCCCGAAGAAGAGGAAGAACCGGCAGCCGGGGAGGAACCCGAAGAGGAGATTCCCGAAGAAGAGGAAGAGCCCGTTGTCGAGGCCGAGGAGACCGTTCCATTCAGTGCCGGCAGGACGCTGGAAGACATCTTCAAGGGTACCGGGGAGGAACCTGAAGAGGAGGTTCCCGAAGAAGAGGAAGAGCCCGAAGTCGAGGAGGAACCCGAAGAGGAGGTTCCCGAAGAAGAGGAAGAGCCCGAAGTCGAGGAGGAACCTGCTGCCGAAGAGGAACCTGTTACTGAAGCTGCGGAGCACAGGGTCTGCGTCATGAGGAACGAAGCCGACTACACCATAGACCCGTGGTCTTCGGAATCCGGCCTGCTTACGGTCAGCATGATATCGGGCAGACTGGACCTGGACCGGTGCATGCTTTCGGTGATGGAGAATACCCTGCAGGTGGAATGGGCGGAGGAAAGCAGGGTCAGCCTTTCCGGGCAGGGAACCTTCCTTCTCAACTGCGGCTCGGAGGAACCCCTCAGGCTCGAGGTCAGGGACAACATGGTCATAAGAAAGGAAGCCGTGGTCCTCCATACCGGCGAGATCAGGCTGGAGCTTCTGGAGATCCCGGAGAACGAAGACCTGTTCGTGATAAAGGATACCGGTCATGAGACCGTCATCTTCCAGGCTCCCAGGCCGGTGAGAGTCATACTTCTGGGACAGAACAACCGGGTGTTCCTGGTGAGGACATCTTCCATAATGGCCGCGGACCCTGACATTGTCCTGTCCGGCTCCGAGGATGGCTTCACCGTTGTTTCCGGTTCGGGGAAGGTATATCTCATAGAGTGATGTGCCAGGCCGGCCCACCGGTGTATTTTCATCTATTCCGCAGGGCGGTTCGTGGGGATGTAGCTCAGCTGGCAGAGCGCTGCCTTCGCAAGGCAGAGGTCGGCGGTTCGATCCCGCTCATCTCCACCACCCCCTCCATTCCCTCCGGAAGAGCAGGCCGAAGCGGGTCCCTGGCGGTCCGGTCTTGAAGACCCGGGTCCGGCTGGAGATCTCCTGGCTGAACCAGCCCGGAAGGATAGGCTCCCGCACAGGCTCTCACGCGGATGGTTTCAGGGGAACGCCGGCGGTTGCAGGAGTCGCCGTGGTGGCCGAAGGTCCCCCTTCCGCGTACCTTTCCGTAAAGAATGCCGTGAACATGGTTCGTGACACCTTCGCCGAGGGTGTCGCGTACGGTGCGGGGGACGTACTGAAGGACTGCATGGACGGACTGGCCGTTTCCCCGGGCGAAAGTCCCAGTCTGTCCATTGCCGCCGCGGCCGTGCTGGATGGAGATGTCCGGGTCTACTCGGCGGGAAGCTGCGGGGCCTTTCTATGCGGAAAGGGTCTGGAAGACAGCCTCGCCGTAGAACTGGAAAAGGGAACCGTGATGGATGTGGACCTTCAGCCCGGGCAGTCCGTTGTCCTGGTTACCGGAGGACTGCGAGGGCTGGCCGGTACCCCTTCGGCAGCGGGTCTTGCCCGCGGGTGCCGGAATAATCTGGATAAATGCCTGGAGGAAATGGTGGCCGGGACCAGGGTCCGCTTCAAAGGGAGCGGCGGAAGCGCAGCGGCGGTAAGATGCTGCAGGTCCGATGGAATTCTGAAGGGGATAAGCGCAAGGAGAATCCTGTACGCGCTGCTGGTCATCCTGGCGGGGCTGACAGCGGCCGCCGTTCTGTGCAGGAATGAGGCCGCAGTCACTCCGGAAAACCGGGCACAGGACCCGTTGCCCAGCGGTGAGACCGTACTGCCGCTGGAGCGGAATTAGCTCACCCCCCTCTTCTCCCATGTGTCATGTACTTGTATATTCAGCCCGCCGGCCGTGCTAGGCGGGGAGCTAGCGGTGCCCTGTACCCGCAATCCGCTGCAGCGGGGCCGAACGATCTGTGCGGCAGCGCGCAGCGGGTCTGCATGTATGCAAGCGGTGTTGAGGGTCAGGACCTGCGCGGCGTCAGCCCGTGAACCCCGTCAGGACCGGAAGGTAGCAGCGGTAAGCGGTGTCTGGCGGGCGACGCAGGACAACCTGGCCTGAGCTGGCTGCGGCATGCGTCCCGTGAGGCCTGTCCAGCAGACCCGTACGGCCGGCCTACCACAGGAACGGAGGAGCATTTGAGCTATCTGGTCTTCGCAAGGAAATGGCGGCCGCAGTCCTTTGAAGAGGTACTGTCCCAGGAACATGTCACAGTTACCCTCAAGAACGCCATAGATAAAGGCAGAATAGGTCACGCATACCTGCTGACCGGTCCCCGGGGAGTGGGAAAGACCACCACGGCAAGGATATTCGCCAAGGCCCTGAACTGTGAGAGCGGCCCCATATCACAGCCATGTCAGAAGTGCGAGGCCTGCAGGAGCATCACCGCCGGAAGCCATATTGACGTAAGGGAGATAGACGGTGCCAGCAACAGGGGCATCGACCAGATAAGGGACCTGAGGGAGAAGGCCCGCTACGCCACCGCTACCGGCAGGTACAGGATATACATCATCGATGAGGTCCACATGCTCACCAACGAGGCGTTCAACGCGCTTCTCAAGATACTGGAGGAACCCCCGGACTCCGTTGTCTTCATTTTTGCCACCACGCAGCCGAGGAAAGTTCCGGACACCATACTCAGCCGGTGCCAGAGGTTCGATTTCAGGCGGATCCCGGTCTCGGACATGTCGGAATATCTGAGCAGGGAGGCGGCTGGAGAGAATATCAAGCTGGACAGCTCTGCCCTGAGCCTGATATGCCGGGCCAGCGGCGGAAGCATGCGCGACGCGCTTTCACTGATGGACCAGCTGGTCAGCTTCTCCGGCAACGACATACGCGGCGAGGAGGTTGCCAGGCTTCTGGGAATGGTGGAAACCGACCTGCTGGCCTCGGTAGCCGCCAGCGTGCTGGCCGGAGACACTCCCGGGGCTATCGACAGGGTCTCCAGGGCTCTGTCCGAGGGATACAGCGTCGACGAACTGCTGGACGCGTTCATTTCTTTTCTGAGGAACCTCCTTCTGGTGGTGACCGGCGCGTCGGAGAGTCTCAGGGAGGTACCGGAGTCGGAGATACAGCTCCTTAAGAAGCTTTCGGCCGGTGTCCCGGACGTGGCGGTGCTGAACATCCTGCGGATCATGAGCAGCGCCTCCACCGAGGTCAAAAGAAGCAATCTTCCCCGGGTCACCCTGGAGACGGCGGTGATGACCGCTTCGAAGCTTTCCAGGGTGTTTTCCATCGACGATCTTCCCGGGGTGTCTGAAACACTGGCTTCGGCCGGGAGTGTGGAAGCGTCTCGCGTCCCCCCGAAGGTGGAACCGTCCACCTCGGAGGACAGGCCCCTGGAAGAGGCGGCCGTGGAGGACCCGGCCCCGGCAGAGGAGACGGTCGCGGATTCGCGGGAAGAGCGGGAGAAGAAAACGGGCGGCGATGAGGAAATGGACAGGGAAAAGGAAAAGGAGACGTCACAGGAGATCCTGGGGCTCTTCGATGCCGTCTGACGGGAACGGAGACGGAGAGGATAAATGAACCAGAAACAGCTCAAGAAGATGATGGCCCAGGCACAGCAGATGCAGGCCGGTGTGATGAAGGTACAGGAAGACCTGGCCGAGGAACGGGTGGAGGGCATCGCCGCCGAGGGCATGGTGCGCGCGGTGGTGACCGGACAGGGAGAGCTCGTGGAGATATCCATCTCCCCCGACACGGTGGACCCGGACGACGTGGAGATGCTGGAGGACCTTATCCTGGTGGCGGTGAGGAACGCGGTGAAGGAGAGCAAGGAACTCTCCCGGGAGAAGATGGAATCCCTGGGGCTTCCGGGACTGGGAGGCCTGATGTGAGTTCCGACCTGTTCGACAGACTGGTTGAACAGCTTCAGAGGCTTCCCGGAATTGGGAAGAAGACAGCCACCAGGCTGGCTTTCAGCATCGTGGACGACCGGGAGCTGGCCAGTGATTTCTCAGAGGTCCTTCACCTGGTCTGGAAGAACCTTGGTGAATGCTCCATCTGCAGGAACATAACGGAGAAGGATGTCTGCGACATCTGCTCGAACCCCTCCCGCGGAGATTCGATATGCGTGGTCCACAATCCGGCGGACCAGCGGTCCATAGAGGACGCGGGCCTGTACAGAGGCAAATATTTCGTTCTGCATGGCTTTCTGGCCCCTCTGGACGGAATGGGTCCCGACGAGCTGGGCATTGACAAGCTCAGGAAGATGGTTGACAGGTACGAAGCGGACGAGATAATACTGGCCCTGGATTCCACCGCGGACGGTGAGGCAACTTCCGTCTACCTCTCCAGAATACTGGCGGACCGGTCGGTGAAGGTGACCAGGCTCGCCCGGGGGCTTCCTCCGGGAGCGTCGGTGGAATTCGCGGATTCCCTCACTCTGAGCCAGGCCTTCCAGGGGCGACAGAGAGTCTGAGAATTGCAGCTCAACTGGCCAAACAGGCTGTCGATCCTGAGGATACTCCTCAGCCCGGTCTTCATGGTGCTTCTCATCGACAACAGGCAGGAATCCAGGATAGCCGCCCTGGGTGTGTTCTTCATCGCTTCCATAACCGATCTCTACGACGGCTACCTGGCCAGGAGGTACGGCTGGGTGACCAACCTGGGCAAGTTCCTGGATCCCCTGGCGGACAAGCTGCTCATTGCCCTGGCCCTCATCGGCCTGAACCAGATAGACCTGGTGCCCGGCTGGGCTCTCTACCTTATCATAGGACGGGAGCTTCTGGTGACCGGCCTGCGCTCCATCGCCGCTTACGCGGGAGTTCTCATACTGCCCTCCAGAACGGGCAAATACAAGACCTCCACCCAGATGCTGTCCATGTTCCTCTACCTTCTCTACTCGGTGCTGTACCATGAAAGCACCGGAAGGACGGCCTTCCTCTACCATTCGGGCATGGACCTCTCCACCGGCGGCGGGGCACTGCTGTTCTCGGCCGATATCATCCTGGTCCTGGCGGTGCTTCTCGCTGTGATATCGGCTGTGGATTACTTCTGGCGGAACAGGTCGATAATCAGGAGACTGGTGCTGTGAAGGGAGTGTTTCCCGCCGCCGGAAGGCTGGTGGCTACCGTTCTCGGCGCGGGTTACTTCCCCCTGGCGCCGGGTACCGCCGGCAGCATGGTATCCGCCGCGCTGTTCGTCGTCGTCCGGCCGGACGGTATCCTGGTCTGGGGGCTGTGCGCCCTCTTCCTGGTACTCGGCTACTGGGGCTGCCTGGCGGGCAGGAACAGCTGGGGGGCTGACCCCTCCAGGGTGGTTATAGACGAGTTCGCCGGCTGCTGGATAGCATGCATGGCCGTACCCGCCGGCTGGGGGATACCGGGGGTCGCCGCAGCCTTCGTCCTGTTCAGGGTGTTTGACATATTCAAGCCATGGCCCGTCTCCCGCTTCGACGAAATGGACTCCGCGGCGGGAATACTGCTCGATGATGTTGCGGCGGGCGTCATGGCCGCCGGATCCGTCCTTGCGGGGAGCCTGCTCCATGGCGCTGTCTGACCGCGAACTGGTCCTGAGGACGGGCAACCTGCTGCGCCGGGCAGGGAAGACCCTGTCGGTGGCGGAGTCATGCACCGGCGGGCTGCTGGGCGGCCTTCTTACATCTGCTGCCGGGGCGTCGGACTGGTTCGCCGGAGGTGTCATAGCCTATTCGAACCGGCTGAAGGTTGACCTTCTGAACGTGCCGGAAGCTGTCATCGAAAGCACCGGAGCGGTTAGCCGCAGGACGGCCGCCGCCATGGCCGCAGGAATAATGGAGCGGGCCGGCACCGACCTGGCCCTCGCCGTCACGGGTATAGCGGGCCCCGGGGGAGGAACACCGGAAAAACCTGTGGGCACCGTCTGTATGGCGCTCCGCGGTGAAGATGGATGCCGGACCTGGGAAGAACTGTTCGGCGGAAACCGGGAAGAGGTAAGGACCGGGGCATCCCGGTTCATCCTTCGTGAACTCCACCATTATCTGAGGGAGCCGGAGGTATGAGAGTGTTCGCCGCCCTGGAGCTGCCGGAGGAGTCCCTGAGGATGATCGCCGAATGGCAGAGCCCGCTGATCTCCCGGTACCCCTCCCTGAAATGGGTGTCCGTTGACAATATGCACATTACACTCCGCTTCTACGGCGACATCGGCAAGGATATTCTGGAGAGGGTGAGGGGAACCATGGCGGAGTGGCGCCCCGGACCTCTCGGTTTCACTCTTTCCGGGGTGGGCTCCTTTGGCAGAAAAGGCTCTCCTTCTGTATACTGGCTCGGAGGGGAATTTCCAGTGGAAGTTATGGAACAGGCGCGAAGGCTGGGAGCGATACCGGACGGGAAAGGCGCCGTCCTCGGCAGGAGGTTCCTGCCCCACCTTACCGTCGCCAGGCGCCGGGGCGGGCTCCCGGTCAGCCTGCCGGGGCCGGTTGAGGGGATAGGGGGCGTCATCACCCGGGCCGCGCTGGTCGACAGCAGATTGACCTCCGAAGGGCCGGAATACACATTTCTTGAAAGATACGAGTTATAACAATCTGAGAGGTGATCCCATGGCGGGTAAGAAGAGCGGTTCCGAGGACAGGGATAAAGCGCTTAAAGCGGCTTTCCACCAGATACAGAAGCAGTTCGGCCAGGGCGCGGTTATGAGACTGGGAGAGAACGTTCACATGAAGGTGGACGTAATACCCACCGGGTCCATCGCCCTCGACGCGGCGCTGGGCATCGGTGGGATTCCCAGGGGGAGGGTGACCGAGATCTACGGAGCCGAGGCGTCCGGCAAGACCACCCTGGCCCTCCACATAATAGCCAGCGCCCAGAAGCTGGGAGGCGAGGTGGCCTTCATCGACGCGGAACACGCGCTGGATCCCGTCTATTCGGAAAACCTGGGAGTCAATATCGACGATCTGCTGGTGTCCCAGCCATCCAACGGCGAACAGGCCCTGGAGATAACCGAGATGCTGGTCAGGAGCAACGCGGTGGACGTGGTGGTAATCGATTCGGTGGCCGCCCTGGTGCCCAGGGCAGAGATAGAGGGGGAGATGGGGGACAGCCACGTGGGTCTTCAGGCCCGCCTCATGTCCCAGGCGCTGAGGAAGCTCACCGGCGTCGTCTCCCAGTCCAAGTGCGCGGTGGTCTTCATAAACCAGATAAGGATGAAGATAGGCGTGATGTTCGGCAATCCGGAGACCACTACCGGAGGCAGGGCGCTGAAATTCTACAGCAGCGTGAGGCTGGACGTCAGGCGGGTGGCCTCTCTCAAGGACGGAGAGGACATCATCGGAAGCAGGACCCGCATCAAGGTGGTGAAGAACAAGCTGGCCCCCCCATTCAGGAAGGCGGAGTGCGATATACTCCACGGGTACGGTATCTCCAGGGAAAGTGAACTGATCGACCTGGGAATGGAGAACGACCTGGTGACCAGGAGAGGCACATGGTACTCCATGGGTGATATCCAGCTTGGGCAGGGCAAGGAGAAAAGCAGGGTCTTCCTGGTCGAGAACCCGGAGCTGGCCCAGCAGCTGGAAAGCCAGATAAGGGAGAAGCTGAGCATTCCGAGCCCCGGGGGCGCAGCTGAAGAGAAGCAGGAGGATGGGGAATAACCGCGTCCCGGTAACCGACATCGAGAAGGTCAGGAAAGGATGGGTCCTGGTGCGCGCGACCGAAGGGTCCTGGCTTCTGCCGGAGAGGGCGGTGGACAGCGCGGGCATCCGCCCCGGCCTGCCGGTGCTGCCTGCGGAAATGGACGGGCTGGCGCGCCGGGAGCAGCTCCCCCGGGCCGGAAGCGATGCGCAGAGGTATATCTCGGCCGGCGAGCGTACCATGAAGCAGCTTCGCTCCTACCTGGAAAGAAGGGGCTACCATTCCGCGGTGGTGAGCGATATCAGCGGATGGGCGACGGACACCGGACTTGTGAATGACAGGCGGTACGCGGAAATTTTCGTAAGCAGCCACTCTCGCAGGTCTCCCATGGGCAACTTTCGAATAAGGATGGAGCTTCTTGAGCGGGGGGTCCCTTCGAATGTGGTTGAGGAAATCCTGGCCGGCCGTGACGAGGAAGAGCTCCACTCTGTCCTGGTCAGGGAGATCGAAGGGAAGTACGGGAATATGGAACATCAAAGGGCTTTCCGCAGAGCATCCGGATATCTCAGGAGAAGAGGCTTCAGTTTCGACCTGGTGCGAAGGGTGCTGGAGGAGGCTCTTGGCTCTTCCGGGGGGCCGCCGGATTGAGAAACAGGTGGTACCTCTTCTTCTGGACCGAACTGGGAAGAAGGATAATCGGGGATCCGGGACCGCTCCCCTCCCATCTTCCCGAGGTCATGGCAGGGGTTCTCAGTTCGCCTGTTCCGCCCCCCGCCGCCGGCGTGACGGTTCTGGGTGAGCCTCTGCCGTCGAGACAGGGCAGGTTCATCTACGGTCATGTATGGGAGGAACTGCGCGGCATGGGCTTCAGCCGGCCCCTGAGGCTGGAGCCGTGGCAGGGAATAACTCTCCTCATACCTTTCTTTCGGGACGGCGTGGCGGTCATGCCCCAGTCCTTCGCACACCGGGTGCCCCCGGGAAAGAGGGCGCTGTCCCTGGTGGGCAGGTCGGCCGCGGCTGAAAGGGCGGGCGTCACCCTCTGGGTGGCGGCGGCCCGCTGGAACGACGAACTGCTGGCCGTTCTCGGGAAAGGCGGAGTGAGGGTATGTTCTCCGGACATGCTGAAAAAAGTGCTGGACGGCGGCCATGGGTGATGGACATCGCCGGGAGCGGATCGGCCCCGACCTTGACTTTCTCTTGAAATTCTAACAGTTTAGCGGTTCCCTTCGGAGTTTCCGCTGTCGACTGTTTTTCGCCTAAGGCGTTGCGGGCGCAGACGAGAGCGGGAAGCGAGGACAGGTGCGTTTTTCATTTGCCGAGGGGGTATTATAAAATGTTGTGTTCCAGTTATTTCAATCTCACGGAAAACTGGAGGGCTCGGACGCTATCCATAGTGGAGGTTTGTAAGAAGTGAAGACTTATTCGGCCAAGACGGGGGAGATCGAGAGGAAATGGTGGCACGTGGACGCCGCCGGACACTCTCCCGGCAGACTGGCATCCAGGATCGCCGTAATTCTTCAGGGCAAGAACAAACCGGTGTACACTCCCCATATCGACACCGGCGACTTCGTCGTAGTGACCAATGTGGAGAAGATGGACTTCACCGGAAGGAAGCTGGAGCAGAAGGAGTACGGAAGGCACACCGGATATCCCGGGGGCAGAAAGACCACGAGCATGAAAGAGATGCTGCAGAAGCACCCGGACAGGATTCTCAGAAAAGCCGTCAGGGGAATGCTCCCCAAGAACAGGCTGGCGAAACAGCAGATAAAGAAACTGAAGATTTTCGCCGGGAGCGAACACACTCATCAGGCGCAGAACCCCCAGGTTCTGGAACTGTAGCGGTCAAGGGTGGACGTATGAAACAGCAAATCGGAGTCGGAAGAAGAAAGAGTTCTACCGCCAGATGCTATCTCAAGCCGGGCAAGGGACAGGTAAGGATAAACCACCGGGAACCGGGAGAGTACTTCTGCGACCTATGGCAGCTGGAGCACGCTCTGGAGCCGCTGGAGCTTCTTGGGGTGTCCAGGGACTTTGATGTAACGGTAAACGTGCGCGGAGGCGGAATAACAGGACAGGCCGGCGCCATCAGGCTGGGCATAGCCCGGGCACTGGTGGAGATAAACCCGGACTTCAGACCCTCTCTCAAGGCCGAGGGAATGCTCAGGCGCGACCCGAGGAAAGTGGAGAGAAAGAAGTACGGTCAGCCAAAGGCAAGGAAGAGATTCCAGTTCTCCAAGAGGTAAGAGAGAACCCGCGCGGCGGATTCCGCCGCGCCATCATCACACACGGCCGGCGGTGACCGACCCGGTGTCCCCCTCACCAGGATGGGGATTGGTCCGGTTCAAACCGGTCGGAGGATAACCGAAAGGAACAGTCGATGCAGATACCTTCCATGCAGGAAATGCTGGAGGCCGGAATACACTTCGGCCATCAGAAGAGCAGATGGAACCCGAAGATGCGCAACTACATCTTCATGGCCCGTAACGGCATACATATCATTGACCTGAAGAAATCCCGCGAGATGCTGGAGGACGCTGCAAATCTGGTAGCCAAGACCGTGGCCTCCGGAAAGAGCGTACTTTTCGTCGCCACCAAGAAGCAGGGCAGAGAATGCGTCCGAGAGCACGCGGTCCGATGCGGACAGTTTTTCGTCACGGAGCGCTGGATGGGCGGCATGCTCACCAACTTCGCCACGATCTCCGGAGGAATACAGACCCTGGTGGAGCTGGAGAAGCTGGAGAAGGAAGGCTATCCGGGCAGTCTCACCAAGAAGGAGATCCTGAGGAAGAAGCGCCACCGCGACAAGCTGGAGAAGGACCTCTCGGGCATCAGGGACATGAAGGAGCTTCCCGGAGTCATCGTAGTGGTGGATATAAAGAAGGAGCAGATAGCAGTCAGGGAGGCCAGGAAACTGAACATTCCCTGCGTGGGCATCGTCGACACGAATTGCGACCCCACCGAAGTCGATTACCCGATACCCGGGAATGACGATGCCATCAAGTCCATATCCATGATAGTGGGAACCATGGCCGATTACGCGCTCCTGGGAGCCGAGGGCGCCCGCAGCCGGGACGAAGAGGAGAAGCCCGCGGATGATGTGGACGCGAAGGCGCCGAAGGAGAGCGCGCCGGCAGGGCAGGCTGATGATGCCGTCGACGATGATGAAGATGATGAGCCGGTTAAGGCCAGAAAGCCCGTCAGAAGGAAGAAGACGGCCGGCAAGAAGACTTCAGCCGATACAGAAGAAGCCCCCGAAAAGAAGAAGACCGTAAGAAGGACTTCCAGGAAGACGGCTGAGAAGAAGGAAGAGGAACCCTCCGCCCCGGCGGAAGAAGCCGCGGAAGATTCCGATGAAGGAAAGGACTCAGGTGAATGATGGCTGTAGATCTGAATGACCTCAAGCAGCTGAGAAAAGCCACCGGAGCCGGTATGCTCGATTGCAAGAACGCCCTCGAGGAGAGCGGTGGAGACATGCAGAAAGCCATCACTCTGCTCAGGGAAAAAGGTATAAAGGTGGCTTCGAAGAAGGCTCACAGGGAAGCGGAAGAGGGGCTGGTGACAGCCTACATCCACCCTCCGGGCAAACTGGGCGTACTGGTGGAGATAAACTGCGAGACCGATTTCGTGGCGAGGACCGATGACTTTCAGAATTTCGCGAAGAAGGTCGCCATGCACATAGCCGCCTACCCGCCCGCCGTCGTCTCCAGGGAAGAACTTTCCCGGGAGGCCGTGGAGGCGGAGAGGAGGGTTCTCATGGCGCAGCTGGAGGGTTCGGGCAAGCCACCGGAGATAATCGAGAAGATAATCGACGGCAGAATGGAGAAATTCTACTCCGAAACCTGTCTGCTGGACCAGGAATGGGCCGATGATCCCGAGGTGGGCACCGTGAAGGACGCCCTTACCGATCTGATAGGCAAACTGAGGGAGAACATCGTAATAAACCGCTTCGCCAGGTTCTCCATAGGGACCTGATGGCCGGGGAAGACCGCCCCGACCTCCACCGGGTTCTCCTGAAGGTGAGCGGGGAGGTCCTGGCCGGACCCGCCGGACACGGAATTGATCCCGCCACACTTGACAGCCTGGCCGCCGCGGTGCTGGACCTGGCGGCCGAAGGCTGCGCCACCGGCATAGTCATCGGCGGGGGGAACTTCATTCGCGGGGAAGACCTGGAGGTAGCCGGCCGCATAACCGGAGACCAGATGGGCATGCTTGCCACCATGATGAACGGCCTGGCCCTGAGGGACGCACTCAGGAACAGGGGAGGGAAGGCGGTGGTGCTGTCCGCCATACCGGTAGAGGGTGTCTTCGAGACATTCGACCCTGACCGCGCGGTTGATTACCTGAAAAGGCGGTTCATCGTGATATACTCCGGGGGAACCGGCAATCCCTGCCTCACCACCGATACCGCGGCCGCTCTGCGGGCGGTCCAGACAGGTTGTGAGAGACTTCTCAAGGGCACCAAGGTGGACGGCATCTACGACGCCGACCCCGAGAGTGATCCGAACGCCCGCCGTTTTCAGACCATCTCGCACGATCAGGTCCTGAGGATGGGGCTTCGGGTAATGGACGCGGCGGCGGTGGCCATTTGCCGTGACGCGGACCTTCCTATTAGTGTTTTCGATATACTGAAGCCGGAGAACATAGTCGGAGTTTACAGAGATCCGTCGGTTGGAAGCCTGATAGGGGGAATCGAAGATGATAGATGAAGTACTCAAGGACCAGAGAGCAAGGATGAAGGCCGCGGTGGAGAGCACCGCCAGGGAGATGGCCGTTATAAGGACGGGCAAGGCCAGCCCTGCCCTGCTGGACAATCTCAGAGTGGAGTGCTGGGGCGGAACCCATCCCATCAAGCAGGTGGCTGGAATATCGGCCCCGGAGCCCAGACTGATAGTCATACAGCCCTTCGATCCCTCCACTTCCGAAGCCATCGTCAGGGCCATACAGAAGTCCGACCTCGGGCTTCAGGCCTCGGTGGACGGACCGGTTATAAGGATCCCGGTCCCGAAACTTTCCGATGAACGCAGGCAGGAGCTCAGCCGCCATGTGAAAAAGCTGGCCGAGCAGGGCAGAACGGCCGTTCGGAACGTTAGAAGGAGCGGCAACGATGAGCTTCACAGCGCCAGGAAGAACGGGGACATCACCGAGGACCAGGAGTACAGGGGACTGGCAGAGATACAGAAGGTGGCGGACGAGGCCGTTGCCGAGATAGACCGGTACCTCGAGGCAAAAGAGACAGAGATACTAGAGGTCTGAGCATCTTGTCCAAAGCCCCCGTTGTCCATCTTGGAATTATCATGGACGGGAACGGCCGCTGGGCGCGCTCCCGCGGCCTCAGGCGCATAGAGGGTCACAAGGCCGCCGAGAAATCCATACATGACTCGGTGGAGTACTGCGGGGAGGCGGGAGTAAAATACCTCACCCTCTACGCCTTCTCCACGGAGAACTGGAAGAGACCCAGGGCCGAGGTCAGCTTCATAATGACCCTTCTGAAGAGATTCATCAGACGCAATATCGACAGCCTGGACGAAAGCCGTGTCAGGGTGAGGGCCACCGGCAGGCTGGCCGACCTTCCCCAGGGCCCCCGGGACGAGCTGCAGGGAGCCATGGAGCGCACCGCTGCCAATGACGGGCTCAACCTCATCCTGGCCCTGAGCTACGGTGGAAGGGCCGAGATAGTGGACGCCGTGAGAAGCATAGCTCTGAGGGTGGAACGGGGGGAGATAGACCCCGTCGGAATAGACATGGAGACTATCGGCTCCAGCCTTTACCTGCCGGACGTTCCAGACCCGGACATGATAATACGCACCAGCGGGGAGAAGAGGCTATCCAATTTTCTCCTGTGGGAATCCGCCTACTCGGAGCTCTACTTCACCGACGTGCTGTGGCCGGATTTCAGGAGGGAGCACCTTCGGGAGGCTTTCCGGGAATTCAGCCGAAGGAAGAGACGCTTCGGCGCCGTGGATCCCGACTGATGCCGGAATTCAAGTCCCTTGCCAGCAGGCTTGCGGTGGCGCTGCCCGGAATAGGACTGTTCGTGGCGGTCGCCCTCATCCATTCCACCCCTCTCACCACGGCTTTCTTCGCGGCGATATCCGCCATTTCAGCCTGGGAGGCGGTGAAGCTCCTGGGAACCGGCAGACCCGGTCTGCCCGGGGCAGCCGCCGTTCTTACCACCTCCGGCGCTACGGCTGCCGTTGCTCTTCTTGAAGCGGAACTCTCCATCGCCGTCATTTTTATTCCCGGGGCTGTCACCTCGTTGATAATGGTGATAAGGGACGGGGTGGAGGAAGCCGGAAGGAAGACCGCCGGAATAATCGGCCTCACCGCCGCGCTGTCCCTGGGGTTCGGTCTGCTGGCAAGGCTCAGGCTGGATTTCATCTCTCCCTGGGTGATGTTCATTCCATTGCTCATCTGCTGGGTGGGTGATTCCATGGCATACTTCGTGGGAAGCGCTTTCGGCAACCACAGGATGGCCCCCTCGGTAAGTCCCGCCAAATCATGGGAGGGTTTCATCGCCGGAGTGGCGGGGGCGGTGGCCGGGGCCCTCATAGCCGGGTCAGCCGGCGCCGGGTTCCCCCTACCTGTCATGCTGGCCGTGGGTGCCGCCGGCGGTATAGCCGCGGTCGCGGGAGACCTCCTGGAATCCGCCATAAAGAGGGATGCCGGAGTGAAGGATTCCGGAACCCTGCTCCAGGGGCACGGAGGGCTTCTGGACAGGTTCGACAGCATTCTTGCGGTGGTACCCTCCGTATGGCTGCTTCTACACCTGTTCGCCGGGCGGGGGGGGGCCTGATGGGACGCAGGGTGGCGGTCCTCGGCAGCACAGGCTCCATAGGCACACAGGCGCTGGAGATAATTGACGGGGCGGAACAGCTCCAGCTTCATTCCCTGCTCTGCGGCTCCAGCGTGGACCTGCTCTCCCGGCAGAGCAGGACCTATTCCCCGAATGTCACCGCCGTGGTGAACCCGCGGGGTGAATGTCCCTCCTGGATGGTCTCCGGCCCCGGGGCTCTGAGGGAAGCGGTGGAAGGCGCGGACGTGGTGCTGAACGCAATAGTGGGGAGCGCCGGACTGGAAGCGAGCCTTCTATGCCGTGAGCTGGACCTCTCCCTGGCCCTTGCCAACAAGGAGAGCCTGGTGGTGGGAGGAGAGCTGCTTGAGGATTTCGTACGGCGGGGAAGGATAATTCCCGTTGACAGCGAGCACAGCACTATATTCAGGTGCCTGCTGGGGGAGGACAGGCCGGTGCTGGGGATTACCCTCACCGCCAGCGGAGGTTCCGTCCGTGACCTGCCACTGGAAGAACTCCGGGAAGCTCCGGCTTCCAGGATACTGAGCCATCCCACCTGGGACATGGGCGCAAGGATAACCGTGGATTCCGCCACCATGGTCAACAAGGCCTTCGAAGTCATGGAGGCCCGATGGCTCTTCGGTGACCTGCCGGTGGAAGTGGCCGTTCATCCACAGAGTATCGTCCACTCCCTGGTCAAGCTTCCGGACGGCTCCTGGAAGGCGCTTCTGGGGGAGCCGGACATGAAGGTTCCCATACAGTACGCCCTTCTCTATCCCGATGGTGAGCTGATGAGACTGTCTCACGACGGACCCCCGGACTGGGGCGTCCTGGAATTCAGGAAGGTGGACCCCGAAAGGTATCCGGCCTTCCATACGGTGATGGAGGCGGGAAAGGCCGGAGGAACACTGCCCGCCGCGGCCAATGCGGCCGACGAGGTGGCGGTGGAGGCCTTTCTTCAGGGAAGAATCGGCTTCGGTCATATTCCTGTGGTGATAGAGGAGGTGCTCAACGGTCACGATAAGAGTCCAGTGAGCGACTTTCACAGCGTCATGGAAGCCGACAGCGGCGCCCGGGCCATGGCCGGGAGGGTGGTGGACGGGCTGTGCTGAGCATATTCGCCATAGTCTTCGGACTGGGAATCATCGTCTTCTTCCACGAGATGGGCCATCTCATCATGTCCAAGATCGCCGGCCTTCCGGTTCCGCGGTTCTCCATCGGTTTTCCTCCCCATATCTTCAAGAAGAAGATGGGTGAGACGGAGTACTGCATCGGCCTGGTGCCCCTGGGCGGTTACTGCAAGGTCAACCTGGGAACCACCGGCGAACCGGTGGCGGATGTCTCCTGGCTCCGGCGGGCCCTGGTGGCACTGGCCGGTCCCCTCTCGAACCTGGTGCTCACCGCCCTGATACTCATAACAATCTTCGGCATAGTCGGCTGGGACATGAACGTGGCCCCGGCGGTGGCGGGGGGTTCGGACAACTATCTTGGACTGGCCGAAGGCGACACCGTGGTTTTCGTAGGGGAAGAGCCGGTACAGGACTACTACCAGATGCTGGACATGATGTTCTCCCGGAAGCAGGGCACGATGACGGTGGGAACCCCATCCGGCAGGTTGGAGATGGAATATTCCATAATTGACGATTCCCTGCCCTTCCGCCCCCTGGTCCCCCCGGTGATAGATGAGGCCATGGTCGGTTTTCCCGCCTACGAGTCCGGTATCCGCCCCGGGGACAGCGTGGTCGCCGTGGATGGCAGCCCGGTGAGGATCTGGGACGATTTCCAGGCTCAGGTGACCGGTACCACGAAGGAGCTTCGAATAGAATTCTACCGGGAGGGAAGGCTGGATACCGCCTGGGTCACGCCCGGCGTCTACGACGGCAGGGTCCTTACCGGGGTCACTCCGAGGCTTCCCACGGAGAGGGTCAGGCTTCCCATCTTCGCCGCGATATGGGAGGGGGTGAAGTCGGCCGGCGAAGGCACGGTCTACATAGTGACCACCCTTTTCAAACTGTTCGGAAGGCCGGCGGAACTTGCGGAGAGTTCCGGCGGACCCATCTACGTCGCGGAGACCCTGGGCCAGCAGGCCCGGACAGGGCTTCCGAGCTACCTGTACACACTGGCCAGCATCTCACTGGCCATCATGGTATTCAACCTCCTGCCAATACCGGTGCTCGACGGCGGCCATGTGGTACTGCTTATCATAGAGGGCATAAAGGGGAAGCCGATTTCCAGGCGAACGGTGCAGATGGTTCAGCAGACGGGAATGATAATCATCCTGGTGATATTCCTGCTGATAGTCTTCAAGGACGTCTCCCGCATAATCACCCGCTAAGGGACGCACCTGAATTCGTTAACTTAATTGACCGTTTAATTATAGTATACAAACGCATACAGTTGTAGCAGGTCGGGAAGCCGGATTTCACCCTCAGGCTGTCGTCACCGCCAGTGTTCGGGGAACGGAAGGAGCGACTCCTCGATACCGCAATTGAGAAGCCTTTCCCTCAGCATAAGGATGGAATCATCTATAGAAGGAGAGAAACCGAACTCCGTTATCAGAGTGTGGCAGATCATGTAGCAGTCTCTCGCCCGGTCGACAGAGCCTTCCTCAAAATTCACCAGTCCCAGGAGGCCGTTGTTAACGCACTCACCCCTGCTGTCTCCCATCTTCCTGCTTAGTTCAATGGCCCTGCTGAAACTCTCCCGTGCCTCTTTCCACCGTTCCTGGTAGTAGAACAGTTCACCGAACAGGCTGCTGATATCGGCTTCACCCTCAGTGTTCCCTATCAGCCGGTGTATCTGGAGAGCCTGCAGCAGATATCGGGAGGCTTCGCCGTAATTCCCCTCCAGGGTCTCCAGTCTTCCAAGGTTGCTGAGAGTTACCGCCTCGTTTCGAATGTCCCCGGTTTCTCTGTTTATCCTGAGTGCCTCCAGGTAGTATTCCTGCGCGGCTCCAGGATCATTCTCAAGGTTGCCGAGCCCGCAGAGGATCCTGCCCTCGCCGATCCTGTTCCCCGTTTCTCTGTGGATGGAGAGAGCTTCTCCGTAGCACTTCTCCGCTCTTTTCTCTTCCCCCGTTCTTCTGAGGAGTATGGCCAGGTTGCCCAGGGTTATTCCCGCCTGTTTGCGGTCTTCCAGCTTCCGGTGTATGCCCAGGGCGAGGTTGTAGTACTCCATTGCATTCTGGTACATTCCCCTGGAAGCGTAGATGTTCGCTATGTTACCAAGGAGTTTTCCCCTGACAGCTTCATCCGTAGCCCTTCTTGAGAATTTCAGGCCCTTCTTGAACAATTCGTAGGCCTCGTCGATCTCGCCGATGCTCCACGACCAGGTGCCCCTGGCTTTCAGTATCTCAGCTGTTCTGTGAGACCAGCCCTCCTGTTCGGTCAATCTGCAGATCTCATCAAGATTCTCTTTCTGTCTGCTTCTCCTGCCCATGGAATGCAGCACCGCATCCCTCTTCAGGAGAACATCGAGAAGAAGTTGACCCCTGTTTCCCGCGGATGAACGGGCAAGTATCCATTCCCGAAGCCGGTCCGACCATTGGAGCACTTCTGTGTTCCTGTACCCGCTCATGGCATGACAGAGAGCTTTCCATCCCCAGTCAATTGCCCTTGCCGGCTGCCGCGATTCCATAAGGTGGAGGGCGATCTCTCCCGCCACCGGTTCCGGGTCATTCCGATTCAGTTCTATGAGGACATCGGCGGCCCTGGCGTGGAGTCTGCTCAGGCTCTTTCCAAGCAGCATGCCGTATGCGGTATCCCGGTAGAGAGCATGATTGAACGCGAAAACGGACCCTGATTGCCGTGACCATATCCGCAGCCTCTGCCCCTCATTGATCAACTCCAGCTCCTCACTGCCGCCCGAGACAAGCTGGAGCGTATCGGTGTTGAACTCCTGGCCCAGCACGGATGCTGTCTGCATGAACTCTCTTACTCTGTAGGGCAGCCTGTCCATCCTGGCTACCAGTATCGATCTGATGCCCGAGGGTATCTCGAATTCTTCACCGGAGAGCCTGTACTCATCGGACTCAAGATGGATCTGCTCCGTTTCCATGAGATACATGCAGAACTGCTCGATATAGAAGGGGTTACCGACGGAGTTCCGCAGAATGAAACTCGAGAGACCTTTCCCCGGCATCGCCCCCAGCCTGTCCTTGATGACCCCGACCGCCGCCCGATCGTCAATTCCCCTGAGTACTATCTTTCGGGTTTCATCCGCACACTCAGGAATTGAGGGAACGCTGCCGTCCTCGGTCAGACGGCTGCTTATCAGTATTCCCAGAGGCGTCCGATCCATGTTTGAGGCAAGCATTCCCAGCGCTTTCCGTGAATCGCAGTCCATCCACTGCATATCCTCTATCACAAGAATGACCGGTCTTACCATTGAAAGAGCTGTAATAAGGGTCTTCAAGGCGAGGAAGCTGTTCTCCAGCCTGCTTTCCGCTGCCAGTTTCGAGTAGACGGAACCGGGCCAGTGATGGCCGAGCATGGCTCCGATGATAGAGGAAGCTCTCTCCAGCTCCCGAGGGAGGGAACTGCCTGAAGGAAGGCGAACAGCCGCCAGCTCATCCTGAAGGAACCTCATCGTCTCTTCGAAAGTGTGCCTGTTCTCCTCCCGGTCCTTGAGATCGTTCTGGTGGAAGAGGTTCCGAAGGAAACCGATGAAGGGGTTGAGGCTCTTTCGCAGAATGTCATCGCATTTCAGCACGAAGCTCTGGCAGCCGAAGGGTACATGCCGGATAGCTTCGAAAATAAGCCTGGACTTACCAATACCCGGATCACCGCACACCATTGTAACCCCGGCGAAACGTCTATTCTCCAGAGGTTTCAGCCGTTGAAGCAGTTTCGACAGTTCGGATGACCGTCCAAGCATCTCTCCGGGGAAGATCCCGGAAATATCGGTCGTATCCGCGCTTTCAAGTCTGTGAATCAGTATATCATCCGTCTTGCCGCGGGGAAGCCATCGACGGGCCGCGGACAGGTGATAGCTGCGCTCCCTGCCCGGTGACACGTCTTCCGTCACCAGGATTTCACCGAAACCAGCTTTGCCCGCCAGCCTGGCGGCGGTATTCACCGTGTCGCCGTATACGGTGTACCTGCACCTTCGGGAATTGCCGATGATCCCGGCGTATACCCTGCCTGAGGACATTCCCGCTCGAAATGAATTCCCAAGAAGGTTCAGCAGCCCGAGGGAGAACTCGAATGCACGTTCGGCATTGTTCTCCCATGAGACTGGAGCTCCGAAAAGCACCAGGCCTGTCAGGTAACCGGGGCTGGTTGAAAAGAAGCCGCTGAGTTCGCCCCCGTAGTTCGTCGAAGCTTTCAGCACCTCCTCAGCCTGAGTTCTGATGGTCGCGGAACTGTCTTCAGCCAGATGCACGAACACGGGGATGACCGATCTGAACTCACCTGTGAGTTTGCTTGAAACGATGGCGCTGGAAACGAATCGCAGAGCTGTGCTCTTTCTTATCCTCCTGCTGCCGGTTTTGCCCCTTCCTCTGCCGGGGGCGGAAGCATCCTCCGGCAGAATACCGGTGCTTTCCATCAGCCGGGTGAAGCTCTCATGATAAGCTATCGGTTCGGAGGTGTTCCCGGCCGAAAGAGTCACGGCCCGTGATACCGCCGAACCGTCCACGAAGAACGCCAGCCTGTCAGTGCCTACTATATGCCATTCCAGGCTGCCGGATGCCAGGGATATCCTGGCTGACACCGGCCACCGGCCAATATCGGATTTCCAGAGGGAGTTCCTGTCGAAGTATCTTTTTAGAGCCAGAGCGGCCCGTTGAGCCCGGCCGGCTTCCCCGGCCGCAAAGGTCGCGATAATGGCGTCACCTTCGAAATCGGCTACTTCTCCTCCATAGCCGTATATATGCTCCACAGCCCTGGAGAATATCCTGTTGAGGATCGAAGACAGTGTCTCCGCCCCCCGCTTCCCCTGCTCGAGCAATGATTCCGTGATCGATGTAAAACCGGATATATCAGCGTAAAGGACTATTCCTTCCTCAAGGGAGGAATCCAGCCCGTTCATGAGAAGCTGCTGTATCCTGCGAGGTATTACGTTCAGCATGAATCCCCTCCCTAATCAGGCAGCCCGAAGTAGAATACGAAACAAATTGTCCATATGCAAACGCTGATGATGCCGGGAGTTCCAGCTTTTTCCTCAGCCTACCTGTTCTGTATCTCCTGTTCGCTGTAGGACTCGAAATCCTCCTGACAGGCGGGATCCGGAGGCTCCAGCTTGCTTATGGTGTCAGAGATGCAGGCGTAGAAGTAGGACCATGCCTCGGGATGCGGGTCGCACAGTTCCATGATCTCCTGCAGCTGGCTCTCGGAAGGCATTTCGGGTCTCAGGCTGTCACCGGGCTGCCGCACGCTGTACCTGGCCATGACACCCGCCCATTCCCTGAGCCGGTCCTTGCTGCTTTCCGGAACGGCGCTGTAGGAACCAGGTTCCTCGCATGCTGTTAGTACCAGTAACAGCTGAAGGAAAATCAGTATGAAAATACGCACTATACTCCTGTTCGGTGTGGAACCATGGCAGTATAGTCGAACTATGTTGATGTGAACAGTCTGCAACAGGAGGTCTGATGAACAGGACGCTGACCATCGTGCTTCCCCTGCTCTTCTCCCTTTGCTTCGCCACAGGTTTCGGCCGCAACAAGGTACAGGTGGAAACACAGGAATGGTGGGAGATCCAGGGAAGACATTTTACCATATATTTTCCCCAGGGAGGTGAGGTTCCCGCTGAGACCCTTCTGGTACACACCGAACGGGAACTTCTGAAGCTCTCCGAAGAGTTCAACTACATGCCGGAAGAACCGATACCGATAATACTCTACACTTCACCCGGCACATTCAGACAGACCAATATCCATCCGTACGAGATCTCACAGGCGGTTGGGGGGTTCACCGAGTTCTACAAGGGAAGGGTTGTCATACCCTACACCGGCTACTGGTCGGAATTCCGCCATGTGATAGCCCACGAGCTGAACCACGCTTTCATCTTCGATATGCTCTACAAACGTTCCCTGCTGAACATCATAACCGGTGGCACCCCCCTGTGGATGATGGAGGGCCTCGCGGAATACACTTCGATCGGGTGGGACGCAGCATCCGAGGCTGAATTCCGGGATATGGTAATATCCAATCAGATAGTATCGATCGGCGAGCTTTCCGGCAGGTACGATTACCTGGTATACCGCCAGGGTCAGGCAGTATATCACTTCATCAACGAAAGGTACGGTGAGGAGAAGTACAGGGAATTCGTCAGGCATATAAATGCCAGAGCCGCCAAGCAGTACGCTCCACCCGACCAGAGCGGGGTCTCTCAGGGAAGAAGGAACCCCGGCGATCCCTTCAACGCGGTCTTCGGAATGACCAGGGAGCAGTTCAGCGAGAAGTTCATAGAATGGGCCAGGGAGACCTACTGGTCGGAACTCGCCAGGGGGGAGAGTCCGGGCGATATCGGGAACGCTCTTTACAACGACGATGAGAGAGTTGCTCAGATGAATACGGTAACCTCGCGGGACGGCAGGCTCATAGCGGGTGTTGAATACCATCACGCCCACTTTGCCATCACTGTCAGATCCGCGCTTACTGGAGAAATCGTGGACAGGCCCTTCGTTTCGGGCGGGATCGAAGACGCCTCGGTCTCTCCCATGTACAGGGTCTGCGGTTTCTCTCCGACGGGCGATTCGATAAGCGTCGCGGTGCAGTACCTGTCCGGGGACCGGCTAACCATCTTCTCCGATGGTGAAAGTGAGTCTCTGCCCTTTGAAATGGACCTTATCCGTGACCCGGCATGGTCACCCTCGGGAAGGTACATTTCCTTCGTGGGAATGCGGGACGGCAGGCTTGACATCTACCTGTGGGACAACAGTCAGCGTCAGCTGAGCCAGGTCAGTGACAATCTGGAGGGGGAGAGGGACCTTTCCTGGACCGACACCGGCATACTCTGTGTAATGGAAGACAGCATGGAGTCCAGCAGGATCGTCGAGTACCATCCGGACGGGACCGAGAGAGCCGTGCTTTCGGACGATTCCGAGATCAGATACCCGCTGGCCGTACCCGAAGGCGTGCTCTTCATGTCCAACAGGGAGGGCTACCCGGACCTTTACCTGCTTGAAGAGGACAGCGGAGAGATCGTCCGCCTGACGGCCCTGTACCGGACTATCGAGTCTCCCTCCTGGGCCGATTCCTCCGGAATACTAACTTTCGTATCCAGCGACTGGAGCGGACCCGGCGTTTACATGGCCTACAACATAACCGACCGCAGAGTTCTGGAGACCAGCCCGGGCAGCTGTGAGATCGCCAGGACAGGAGATGTGGACAGCCTGGCCGCAGCTTCCGGAAGAATGCCCGAGGGGGCGGCGTCGCTTTCCCCTCCGGAGGACCCATCGTCACCTAAGCCCGTGTCTTCGAGAATACCCGCGCGTGAAGAGGCGAATACCGGCGACCCGGACCATGACACCCTTTACGATGATGATTTTCAGTGTGGTATAGCTCCCTACAGCCCCAGGCTTACGGTGGATTACGCCAGCGCCATGGCCTCCTACGACTCCTACCTCGGAGTGGCGGGATACACGCAGTTCATTCTCAGTGACATACTGGCCCACCATCAGATAGTGGTCAACACGAACCTCAACGGCGGCAGTCTCAGCGATGTGGACGTGGCGATGTTCTACGGGTACCTGCCTCGAAGGACCGATTACGTTTTCGGGCTGATGAGGGAATCCTACCGTTATCTCTTCAGGTTTTCGGACGGTCATTACGAGGAGGTCAGGGATGTGGACATGGGAGGATTCACCCAGGCCATCTATCCCGTAAGCCCTTCGCTCAGGTTCACCGGCATGCTGAGCTACAGACACCTGAGCCGCACAGGGACCTGGAATTCCACCGCGGACATAGATGAGGATATAGTGTCTGTCAGGGGCGGAGCCGTCTTCGACAACGCGCTATGGGGAAACGTAGGCCCCAGGGTCGGCAGCCGTCTGAGCCTGACAGGCGAGTTTGCTCCGTCCATTTCGGGGTCAGCCGAGTACACTACACTGCTCTTCGACCTCAGGCATTATCTGTGGGTGTCTCAAAGGGTGACGATGGCCACCCGGCTTGCGGGAGGGACCAGCTGGGGCAGCGACGGCCAGGTCTTCTTCCTGGGCGGTGCGATCCCTCACAGGCTTCTGTGGGGCGAGGTGGAGACTCTTGATGAACTCATAGGTTTCTACGGGAACTACGGGGACATGCTAAGGGGATATGACTACGCAGCCATTCAGGGCCGGAGGTACGCCGTACTTTCCATGGAAATGAGGATCCCGTTCGTCAATACCCTGGCCCTGGACGCGCCGCTTCCCCTGGTGCTGAGGAACGGCCGGGGCGTGTTCTTCTTCGATCTCGGGACAGCTTTCAACGACCTGTCGAGTTTCAGGGGGGCATCCACCGATGGAGGCTTTCACCTGCAGGACCTCAAGATGGGAGTCGGGCTGGGCTACAGGTTCAATCTCGGGTATTTCCTGCTCAAGCACGACATAGCCTGGAATACGGATCTGGGGGGCATCTCCCGGAAGCCGGTTCACTACATCACCCTTGGAGCGGAATTCTGATGACCCCGGGGATGAGTTCTGACCGCGATTGCGTATATTCCACTCCATGGAGAGACCTGTATCATGAATTCTCTGGAGGAGAGCCGATTTGAAATTTATCATTCTGTTGTTAGCACTGGCGGGCGCCTCACTGGCGTGGGTCTGTCCCGCATGCGGCGAGGAGAACGGGGCAGAGTTCTGCGGAGAATGCGGTCTGCCCAGTCCACCCGAAGGGATGGAATTCGTGCCGGCCTGCACGGTGACGGTAGACGGGGTGGATGTGCACATCCCGCCTTTCTTCATCGATACCGCGCCGGTGACATGCCGCAACATGCTGGGATGGCTTACGGATGAGATATCGAACCTGAACCAGGTGCCCGTATATCTCACCGGCCAGGAAGAGCTTCTGATGTCGGGCGAGAGCATGGGAGAGGATTTCAGAGACGTCGTGTTCGTCAGATATACTCCCTGGGTCATCTACAGTGACTATCAGGGTCAGGTGAGCGGAATCACGGTTCAGACCGGCTGCTTCGATGATCCCGCCGTTGCGCTGACTTTCGACGCGGCAAGACTCTACCTGGACGATATGGGCAAGAGGCTTCCCACAGAGGCTGAATTAACGGCCGCGACCGGAGCGGGGATCGCTGAATACGAAGATACATGGGAAGTAATGAGCGCCTACTCCGATTTCATGTCCATGACCCTGTCGGGGATACTGGGAGTGTCGCCGGCGGGTCTGGCCATGTTCTCGGAACAGGGGGCTCCGGACGAGAGGATAATGTGGGAATGGACCGCCGATTCCTGGGCTCAGCCCCCGGACAGCCTTCCGGACCTGGATTCTCCCTACTCGCTGATACTGAAACCTCTCGAACCTCCGGTGAGGGGGACCGCTCTCAGGTCCAGCGGCTACTTCAATGTAATTTTCAGAGGAGTTGTACCTCTGCCCTGGTACCAACAGAGTTGAATTCATAACTGAAGGGGACTATGATGAAAACCAAGACCAAACTCCTTTTGCTGATCGCAAGCGTGATGCTTACAGTGGGCTGCGGAGGCCGTGAGGTCACCAGGACCGATCCCGGCACCACCACCGATCTGAGCGGTTACTGGAACGAGACCGATGCCAGAATGGTGGCGGATTCCATGGTTGACCAGTGCCTCGACGGCAGATGGCTGGATGATCATACCGGGGAGAGAGGCTCCCGTACCGGCACACCTGTTATCGTTGTCGGCGGGATCTACAATGAAACATCCGAGCATATCAACACCAACCTTTTCATGAACGAGATAGAACGTTTCCTGATGGAATCCGACCGGGTACGAATAGCGGCCGGAGGCACCAGCAGGACCGAGGTGAGGTCCGAGCGGTACGACCAGGGCATATTCGCCTCACCGGAGACAGCGGCGGCTTTCGGACGAGAGGTGGGAGCGGACTACGTGATGACAGGCGACATCGGCTCCATCGTGGACGAAGAGGGTGACACCAGGAGTATCTACTATCAGGTCAGCCTCGAGCTGATAGATGTGGAAACCGCCCTCAAAGCCTGGATGGGAAGCCTCGAGATAAAGAAGATCATCGAGTGGTGACAGCGCTTTCCATCAGCACTGCTGCACAGGTCAGTCCCAGACGCGGTAAGTAAAGATGTCCGGCACTGCTGTCGCCCGTACTTTACTGTTCACTGTCATTTTCATGGCGGTCCTGCTCGCCGGCTGCGGCGCTGGCTATACCAGGGATATGCGATCCGTTACCTTCGACCTCAGGAATGACCGGCCTGACCAGGCAGTTGAGGAATTCAGGAACACGTTCACCGATTCCACGGGCAGGAACAGGCTGCTGTATCTCATGGAACTGGGAAACCTTCTCAGGCTTGCAGGGGACTACGACGCAGCGGAGCGCCTGCTGCTGGAGGCGGACCGCCTCAGCGACCAGCAGCGTGGAGTCAGGCTGGACCAGGAAGCCGGAGCTTTCCTGACCAGTGACCTTGCTCTGGAGTTCCGTGGGGCGGATTACGAGAAGGTAATGATAAACTACTGTCTCGCCGTCTGCTACGCGGCCCGGGGCAACATGCAGGATGCACTGGTGGAATGCAGAAGGGTCAACGACAAGCTCAGGGCATTGAACGTAAGGTACGAAAACAACAGGAACCGTTACAGCGATGACGCCTTCATCAGGTATTTCATGGGAATACTCTACGAGAAGTCGGGAGACCTCAACAACGCCCTGATAGCCTACAGGAACAGCGCTACGGTCTACGATTCATCCTACGCCCGCCATTACGGCATAACCGTGCCGGACCGGGTTATATCCGACATTCTCAGGCTCTCCAGCCGACTTGGCATGACATCGGT
>JAWOBF010000001.1:0-24282 GCA_046498225.1 Candidatus Aegiribacteria sp. | reverse complement strand
CTACTTCTCAAGGGAGATGATCTTGTCGAGGTTCGAACAGACGATGGCCCTGCTTCCGCTGGCGTTCACCGCCACGTCGAAGATGGTTCCGTAGTCCCCGGTGGAGGCCTCTACTTCTTCGTTCTGAGCGTTGACAACCGAGAGTCCGCTGTTCTGGTGAGCCACGAAGATGTATTTGCCGTCCGGAGTTGCGGCCACGGAGCGGGCCGGGGCGGATATCTCCCAGGTGGAGTAGTGCTGGCCCGTTCCCGTATCTATACCCCATACCTGGCTGAGCGAATCGGGGGCAACGTAGACCAGTCCTCCGGTTCCCGCGTACATGTCCGCCACTCCTCCGGGCACCTGGCATTCAGCCGACACGCTGCCCAGGTTCCCGGTGGGTATCTTCTTCACGGTGTCATCGCCTCCGTCCGCCACGAATATAGCCGAGCCGTCAGCGGTTATCACCGCCGCCACCGGATCGCTGAGCCCGGGGACGGAATCCACGGCGGTGACGTCCCATGACTGGGAGTTTATGGTGGTTACCGTGCCGTTCGCTCCAACAGAGAAGAGGTGCCAGTCCCCCCCCTGCGTATCGGTGAGAATGAACCTTCCGTAGGAACCCAGCACCACCGGGCTGTGCACCACGTAGGTCCCGTCGCTGACGTAGAAGAGAAGGTTGCCGCACAGCGCCAGGGCGTAACCTCCCTCCGCGGTGGCTCCCACATCCTCTATGGTGTAGCCCTGCACTCCCACTTTGGCCGCGCAGTAGCCCTGCTGGTAGTTGATGAAGTATAGGCTGTCGCCGGTGGCCGCTATCCCGTCATCGCCGGACCTGAGGTAGGAGCAGTGCAGGGGAAGGCTGGAAGTGGAGATATCCTGAAGGAAATAGAAGGGGAATTCCAGAGAGAAATCGGGGCCGGTCACTCCGCACCCGGCGGACAGGACAATTACCGTGGCCGCGGAGAGCCCGCAGCGGATAACTATGTTTTTCATTGTTCAACTCCCGTGAATAGTTCTTTCATCCTTACGGCGTCCCGCGCGGCCTGGCCGAAATGGCAGTTGTTGAACATGATGAATACCGTTCCGGATTCCTTCCCCAGCCTGTCTATAGCCGGAAGCCACGCCTCCAGTTCCCCGCGGCTGTAAGTGTAATCATACCTGAGAGGACCCCCCTCCCACCACTGCGAGGCGTTCCTTCCATGCATCCTCAGGTAGCCGAAGGGGCTTCCGCCCACGGGTACCGGAGGGGGCAGATGGGGCAGCCTGGGCAGGTCGACGGATACCGGGGCCATGCCGCCGTCGCTAAGCCTCTGAAGGATGTCCCCCTGGAACCATTCATCGTAGCGGAACTCCACCGCCATGGTCAGGTCTTCCGTTCTTTCGTTCAGCTCCTCAACGTAGCGGACACTCTTCCCGGAGGGCTTGAACGAGTAGGGGAACTGGGCCAGGAGGCCGGAGAGCCTGCCCGTTTCCCGGAACGGTTCCAGCATCTCGCGGTAGCTCTTCCACTGAAGGTCCGTGGCGTCCCTGGAATGGGTCATGCTGGAATGCAGCTTGATGATGAACCGGAAATCATCCGGCACCCTGCTGACTATGTTCCGGGATACCTTCGGGTGCATTATCCGGTAATAGGTGCTGTTGAGCTCCACGGTGGAGAAGAATTCCCGGTAGTAATCCAGCATCTTCCCCTCCGGCGTGCCCGGGGGGTAGAAGGGCCCCACCCAGTCTTTGAAACTGTATCCGGAGGTTCCCACGCGAAGCGTTGTGCCGCGGCTGCCGCTGTCCCTGGCCAAGAATACCGGTCCTTCCCGCCGGCTTTCGGAGAGCCGGCCTTTTCGATAATACGCGACCCGGCAACGCGGTCAATGGAGCGAGGCCACGCACCTTCCGGACGTCACCGCCCTCTCGCCGTAGCGGTGACGTATCAGGTCCACCGTCGAGTCCAGCCTTCCGCCGGCTTCCCCGAACATGTCCATCTGACGGCCGGAGCCGTCGGTGAGGGAGCTGAGGCACACCCCTATGAGCCTTATCCTCGAGCTCACGGCGGTGCGGGCCAGGTCCCGGGCGGCGGCGTAGATGACCCTGGCATTGTCGGTACGGCAGGGCAGGGAGCGGGCCCTGGAGCGCCTCTGCAGGTTGCTGAGCCTGTACTTCAGTGTCACGGTGCTTCCGGCCAGCCCCCCGTCCCGGGCCCTTCTGGCAACCTTCTGGCTCATCATGGCCAGCACCGGCAGGTACTCCTCCGGCTCCGTCACGTCGGTGCTGAAGGTGTGCTCGTTGCTTATGGAGAGGGGACCCGGGGAGAGGTCTCCCGGGACCACGGGGGAATCGTCGATGCCCCTGCACAGGAGGTAGAGGCTGTCGCCGTGCTTACCCAGAAGCGCCCGGAGCTGCCGGCGGGTGAACCGTCTGAGGTGGGATATCCTCTCTATTCCCAGGCTGAGGAACCTCCTCCGGGTGGCGGGACCCACTCCCCATATCCATCCCACGGGAAAATCGGTTATGTCCTCCGGCCCGAGTTCGGCTATGCCCCTGGGCTTGGCCCGGCCGGAGGCCATCTTCGCCAGGAACCTGTTGCCGGCTATTCCCACGCTGGCCCACAGGCCGGTGGTGTCCAGGATGTCCCGCTGTATTCGGGAGGCCAGCCGGGCGGGAGTCTCTCCCCGCAGGACTCCGGTGACGTCCATGAAGGCCTCGTCGATACTGGCGGGGTCCACCACGGGGGAATAGGAAAGGAGCACCTTCAGTATCTTCGCGGTATACGAGGCGTAGCTTCCATGGCTTCCGGAGATGACCGCCGCGTCCGGCGCCAGGCGCATGGCGCCGACCATGGGCATTCCCGACCTGACACCCAGCTCCCTGGCCTCGTAGCTGCAGGACGCCACCACGGACCGGAGGCTCCTGCCGCCCACTATGACCGGCCTGCCCTCCAGCCATGGGAACGAGAGCCGCTCCACCGAGACGAAATAGGTGTCCATGTCTATATGGAATATCACCCGCACTGTTCGGCCTAGCCCCCTTCCGAATAATGGAAGTCCAGTGTCCAGGAGAGGTCGGAGGTATCCAGATGGATCTCGTAGACGTCCTCACCCCTGGTACGGACAACGTAATGGTAGAGGGGGTAGGCTCCCTCCCTGGTCTCCCAGTGGGATGACACGGAGGATATGTGATATACATGGCCGTTCCATCTGAACCGGCAGGGACGCACCTTCCCCCGGCTGAAATGGCCTATCATCTCCACCGGCTCGCCGTACCTGGTTACCACCGCCACCTCCTTCACGGGGAAGGATAGTAAACATATGTACACAGGTCAAGCGGTGTTCTCTATTCCAGGGCGCGGTGAAGACGCCAGATATCGCGGAGGGCCCGGGGGACCCTCCTGTAAAGAGGAAGGGGGGTGGCGCGTATCTCCTTGAGATGTATCGGTATCTCCCTTATCCTGACCCCGGCCCTCTGGGCCCTTATCACCAGCTCGGTGGGAAAGATGTCCAGCTCCAGCCGGCATCGGTCCGGTATGTCCTCCACAGTTTTACGCCATAACACCTTGGGGCCGTGGGTGTCCGTCCCCCTGTAACCGAGGAGGGTCCTGAGCAGGAAGGTAAGGGCCAGCGTGGCCGCCCTTCTCAGCAGCGGTCTCCTGTCCTCCTTTCCCGCCAGGACCTTGGAGCCCTGCACCAGGTCCGTATCCCCCCGGCCCAGCAGCTCCAGCCCCCTTCTCCAGAAATCCACGTCCAGCACGTCCAGGTCGTCGACTATCACTACGTCCGCCCGGGAGTTCAAGAGGCCGGTCTTCATGGCCAGGCCGTAGTTGGGCCGGGGCAGGGAGATGAAATCCAGTCCGGAATGCTCCGCCGCCATCTCCTCCAGGATGGCGGTCGTGCCGTCGGTGGAGCCGTTCTCCACCACCTTCAGGCTGAAATGTTCAGGCAGCAGGGGCAGGACCCGTTCAAGCTGGCTCCTGAGAATGCTCTCCTCGTTGTAGACCGGCACTATGACATCCACCGTGGCCGCTCCTTCCGGACAGGCCCGAAGGAGGCTTTCGGAAACGCTCATTCCCGCCTCCTTCCGTACCCCGCCCTGGCGGCCAGAAGGCTTAGCTCGAACAGGAGATAGAGGGGCAGGGTGAGCATTATCTGGGTCAGGGGGTCCGGAGGCGTGAGCAGGGCCGCGGCCACCAGGAGCCCGACGATGATGTGGCGCCTGTACCTGGACAGGCCGGCGGGCGTCACCACTCCCATGCCTACAAGAAGGATGATGAGTACGGGAAGCTGAAACGCGATTCCGAATATCATTACGAACCTGCCCAGGAAAGTCACGTAGTTGGCCAGGCTCCAGCTCCCGTCGATGTTCCCCGTCTCGAAGCTCCGGAAAACGCTGATGGCGGGGTCCAGCATCAGGAACCATGCGAAGGCGGCGCCGGAAAGGAAAAGGATGACGCAGACCAGCGCGGCCCGGGCGGCTTTCCTTCTCTCGCCCCTGTACAATCCAGGAGATACGAATTTCCAGAACTGGTAGAATATCACCGGGGATACCGCAAGTACGCCGGCGGCCAGCGAAAGGTTGAGGTGGGAGGAGAAGGCTTCCGCCGGGGCCAGGGTCTGAAGCCGCATGGGGCTTCTGGAGATGACCAGCTCCATCAGCTGTCTGCTGAAGACGAAAGCCACCACCACACCACCGGCAAGTGACCCCAGGACAAGGAACAGCCTTCGCCTGAATTCCTCCAGATGATCCCAGAAGCTTCCCTCGGTGACGCTCTTCAAGCGGGCTTCACACTCTGAGGAGGTTCAGGACGCCCGGCAGCGCGGTCTCCTCCTCCTCGGGGGTGAGCCGGACCAGCCTGCAGTCGCACCAGTCGAAGGGCAGCGCCCAGACACGACCTTCCCTCCCGGTCTTCTTGTCCCTCCTGAAGAATTCCTCCAGCTTCTCCAGGGATGTCCCGCCGTCGATCCCAACCGGAAGACCAACCGACTTCAGAAGATGCTGGATCTCCCCCGGCAGGTTCCTGCTGCCGCCGCGGGTAACCGCCAGCCCGGCCTCCGCGAGCATACCCAGTCCCACAGCCTCGCCGTGGGAGAGCTGGAACCCGCTGGCGCTCTCCAGGGCATGCCCCACGGTATGACCCAGGTTCAGCACCATTCGTCCGCCGTTCTCCTTCAGGTCGTCCTTCACTACGCCGCCCTTCACTCGAAGGCATTTTCGGACCATCTCCAGTGTGGCCGGGTCGGAGGCGCTCCCGGGTTCCATGCCCTGCAGAAGGTCCTGAATGGAACTGTCCCCTATCAGGGCGGTCTTGATGACCTCGGCCAGTCCGCTCCTGAACTCCCTCTCCGGAAGGGTATCGAGGAAGGATGTGGAAATCACTATCCTTTCCGCAGTATGGAAGGTGCCCACCTGGTTCTTGGCCCCGGACATGTTCACGCCCGTCTTCCCTCCCAGACACGCGTCCACCATGCAGAGAAGGGTGGTGGGGACCAGCATCAGCCTCAGGCCGCGCATGTAGGTGGAGGCTGCCATGGCCCCCATGTCGCATACCAGCCCTCCGCCTATGACAACCACCGGGGTGTCGCGGCCTGCCCCGGCGGAGGCCATGCTCTCCCATATCTGGGCAAGGGTGAATGTGTTCTTGAGGACCTCCTCGGCCTCCATGGCGTAGAGGCCGGAGGCTGCAAGTATGGCCGGCTGCAGGCGGCTGTCCCAGAGACGTCTTACGGCGTTATCCATGACCAGGAAGGGATTCTTCCATTTCCCGGTGAAGAATTCGGGCATGTCCGGAGTTTCTCCCCGGGGAAAGAACTCGATCTCAGTGCGGCCGGATGATGTCTTCCATTCAAATTCCATGATCATGGTCCCCATACAAACCATATGAAAGCCGCTCCCGCGGCGGTAGCCGCCAGAATGAAGGGCAGGCCCACCCTGACGAACTGCATGAACGATACTTCAAAACCGTTCTTTCTCAAAACGGACACCGACTCAGACAGGCCCCTGTCAGAAGGCCGAAGGTGAGGTAGCAGTGGCTGCCGCCGGACCTGCAGAGCAGCGCCAGCAGGAAGAAGAGCGAGAATATCAGACCCGATGTCAAGTCTCAGTTACCCGGTGTATGACTGACCAGAGTTAGAGTGCTGTCCGCCGTGGTCATGGCTACCATTCCCACCTCAGGGGCCAGCCAGATGTCCCTCTGGGCCCAGGTGGTCTCCGGGGCGAAACCGGGAGTCCTGATCCAGTTTACAGTCGTCTCGCTCTGAACGAGATGGTAGCACTGCTCCCATTCACCGTCGGGGCTGGTCTCGATACCTACGACCTCGGAAGTTCTTTCCCAGTCATGGCTTATGGTCACTCCCTGGCTCACCGCGAAGGTGGAGGCGGAATCGGCGCGCGAGTAGCCGGTGGTAAGCGGCCAGTCGAGCCAGGTAACCCAGGCCTGGTAGAGGGGCACTTCGTGCCCGTTGAACATCACACGGTGGTCCTCGTAGAATTCCAGCCTGCTGTCGCCCGCTATCCAGTACGTGTAATCCGCTCCGGACAGGACCCTGTAGCAGGCCCTCTCGCCCCTTTCGGTCTGGTCCACCACGGTCACTATCAGGGAACCGCCGCTTTCGATGGAGTAAACCCACTCGCTCCCGATATCGTCTATGGGATAGTAATCGGCCGACATTCTGAAATAGAGGGGGTTCCTGTCACATCCCGCCGCCGCCAGCACCATTATGGACATTACCGCAATAATCAGCTTTCTCACAGCGTCACCTCCCTGGATATTCCGAACCGGAGAGTGAAGGAGTCGCCGCTCTGCATCTCGGCCATTATGCTGGAGTAATCGAAGCCGGTCTCTCCCCTGAATCCGCCTCCCACGCTGAAGTTCCACCTGAATCCCGCCGACCAGAACGGGTCCCAGGTGGCGGGGTCGCTTCCCCCGCTGTTGCTCAGGGAGCTTCGGCATATGCCGAAGGAACAGACGAACCCCGGATTGAAGACGTTCCCCCAGGGCCTGAGGTAGTAGCCCGCCATCAACCGGGGCTTCAGATGGGTCAGGCTCGCCGTGCCCATGTCACTGCTTCCGAACACGCTCACGGAAAGGCCCAGTCCCGCTCTCAGCGACCGGGTGGGCGCCCACAGGGCGTGAAGCCCCGCGTCGATCCCTGTATTCAGGCTGTTGCCCCACTTCCCGGTAGGGTAGGACAGACCCGTACCCGCGGACAGGTCGACGTTGACGGCCGCTGCGGTCAGAGCGGCGGAAAACGCCAGTATCATGGCCAGTTTCAATGCAGATACCTCCTTAAAGATCCAGTGCCGGCAGAGGGATGTCCTGGCTGCCGGTCAGGATATTAACGTTTCCTCCCGCGACTTCCCTGGAGGCCTTCTCCGCCAGCTGCGGCAGATTGTTCTCCTGGCTGAGATGCGCCAGGACACAGGTCCCGAGGTTTCTATGGTAAACTGCGGCCAGAAGTTCCGAGGCCGAATCATTGGAGAGGTGGCCGGTGGTGGACGCTATCCTCTGCTTGAGGCTCCAGGGGTAGCTGCCTCCCCAGAGCATATCCTCGTCGTGGTTGAACTCCAGCACGACCGCGGTGCAGTCTGAAAGGCTCTCCTCCACCAGAGAGCTGGATCTGCCCAGGTCCGTGGCGATGCCCAGCCTGCCGCAATCCCATTCAATGATGTAACCGGAAGGGTCAGCCGCATCATGGGCGACGCTGAAGGCAGTCACCGTGAACCGGCCCAGATCGATGCCCGATCCGTTCTCCAGTACCTCGGCCCCCGGTATGCGCCCCAGCGTTCTTCCGCAGGCCTCAAGGGTACCCAGTGTGGCGCAGATCGGTATTCCCCACTTCCTGGCCAGGACTCCGGCGCCCTTCGAGTGGTCGGAATGCTCATGGCTCAGAAGAAGCAGCTGGGGCCTGACGTCCGGGAACCCGGACAGCAGGAGCCGCTCCGAGTGGCGTTTGCCGCTGAGCCCCGCGTCTATGAAAATGGAGCATCCGTCATGCTCCACCACGAACGCGTTGCCCCTGCTTCCGCTGGCCAGGACTCCCAGTCTCAATGTACAGCCTCATTCCCCGAAGAAACCCTGTGAAACAGTGAAACGGCCGGCGGGCGGTCCGGGCTTCCCGTCTCCCCCCAGAAGTTGCGCAGCTTCCAGGCGCTGTCGGGATCCAGCGAGTTCAGACTGAACACGCAGACTCCGCCCGCACCCCGGGAAAGAGCTTCCGCAGCGCCGGCTAGGGCTCCCGGAATTGACTGATTGTAGATGCCGATGCCATAGACCACCCTCTCCGGTCGAACGGTTGTCACCAGGCCGGCCAGCTCCAGGGCTCTGGCGGTACTCGTGGTGTACGCCATGGGACACACGAAATCCACCAGCCCCGCTTCCAGCCAGTAGACCCAGTCGGATGCATAATGGGATGCGGCTTCCATGGGGTCCGCCATTACCGCCGCTGAAAGGAGCACACCGGGAGCGTCGCTCCTGAGCACGGCCCTCACGGTCTGTACCGTGGCGGTAACCATCTCCCGCTTCCAGTCAGACCACTTCTCCGCCACCGCGCCCGTCCCCTGATGCCGTCTGAAAACATCCAGAGGGTCAAGGCCGGTTTTCAGGTAAAACGCTCCCATCGCTTCCGGCTCGAAACCGAAGGAGGGATTCGGATACCTTATGTAATCAAGATGTATCCCGTCCACTTCGTAGTTCACGGCTATCTCAGAAGCCACGTCGGCCAGGAATTCCCGTACCTCCGGCAGCGCGGGGGAGAGTGTGGCCCCCACCAGGCCGGCGGATTCACACTCGAACCTGGAATAGTCCCGGGTGGACCGGCCGTACCTGTCGGTCATGAACCATTCGGGTCTGGAATGCCAGACGTGGGCGGAATCCGCCGGCGGCGATTCCGCGGACCAGACGAGGAAGGCGTTGACCCAGGCGTGTACTTCAATGCCCCTGGGCCGGGCACGGGATACCATGTACGCAAGGGGATCGAAACCCTCCCGAAAGGAGGCCGGAGGAAGCATGGAGGAGCCGTAGTACGCCTCTCCCCTGCCCACCACCTGCACCATCAGTCCGTTGGCCCCGGCCTCCGCCGCCCTTTCCACAATGGAGTCTATGGAACCGGGGGTGTCGAGACCGTCCCTGACCACCCAGAAGAACCTGCTCTCCGGACTCTCCGCGGCCCGCAGCGAATTCGGGGCGAGCAGGATGGCAAGGACTGCAAGTATTCGGAACATCCTCGGATCACCCGGTCCTTTCATCTGCCGCAGGCGTCGGTGAGCGATCTAACGAAATGCGCTATGTCCACGCCTGTGTTGCGCGTATCGATGCTGAACCCCAGGTACCTGTCGGGATGGGTGATGTCCCTCCCGGTCCTCCTGAGGAAGGACAGCCTTCGGGACGAATTGTGCGACGGCAGCACTATACCCTCATCCTCCATTCTCAGGTGGAGTTTGTCAACCAGTCTGTTCAGGCGGAGGAGCGCCGTTCCCGGCAGTGTGCGCTCCAGTCCTCCGCCAATGATAGAGTAGGTGGGACCGCGGGAGTCAAGCCCCGAGAGAATATCCTCCCTGAGGGTGTTGACTATCCTGGTTCCCGTATCCATCTCCGCCAGCGTAGTCTCCATGGCCGCCACCATTCCGCATATGGAGGGTATGTTGGCGCTGAACGTGAACTCCGGTACAGCATTCATGGGCCAGGGGTGATGGTCGCGCAGTATCACGGCGGCGCTTCCCGGAGGGCCTCCAAGCTGGAGAGATGAGACAGCTGCCGAATCGACGCCGGCGGCGGTCAGGTCCACCGGTATCCTCCCCGCGGCGAAACAGGCGTCGCAGTGAAGCCAGGCGCCCGCAGACCTGCACATACCGGCTATCTCCGATACCGGCTGCACCACTCCCGAGACGCCTTCGGCCCAGACGCACACAACCAGACCGGTGCCGCTTTCGATGAGGGACTCCAGCGATCCGGGGAGTACTCTGCCATGGTTATCCGTCTCCATCAGGTCTATCCTCGCGCCCTCCCGGTGAAGCACCCTCAGAGCCTCAACCACCGAAGACCTCTCCACCGGAGAGGAGACCAGGCGGCATCTTCCCTCCTTCAGGGCCTCTCTTCCCGCCGAGAGCACGGCCATACCGTTGGCCATGTCACCGTCACCGAAGAAGACCGCTTCGGCGCCGCCCAGCAGTTCGGCCAGCCGGGCCTTCAGCTCCCGCAGGATACCCACGGCCTTCCTTCCGGCCGCGTTCGCGCTCCTCGGGTCTCCCAGTTCCAGGGAGAAGGCGTCGTCCACCGCCCTGCGGGATTCGTCCAGTATCGGTCTCACGGTCAGGTTATCCAGGTACGTGGTCCCTTTCAGTTCTCTTTCCCCTCTTTCAGAAGCTGTCGGTGAATTCTTCCTTCTCAGGCCTCGAGAAGAGTTCTCCCAGGGCCTCTCTGACAGGAATCTCCCCCTTGATTATCCTTCTCACGGTATCGGTTATGGGCATCTCCACACCGCAGGATTCAGCAAGCTGAACGGTGGCGGCGGCGGTGTCCACACCCTCGGCCAGCCTGGGGACCCGGTGGGCCGCCCCTCCCGCCAGCGCCTCTCCGTACATCCTGTTATGGCTGAACGGCGAGAAGAGGGTAGCCTCGTAATCCCCCAGATGGGATAGGCCGTATACGCTTCTCCAGTCACCTCCCAGGGCCTTCACCAGCCTGGCTACCTCCTGGGGCGCCCTGGCCATCAGGGCTCCCTTGAGCCCCGAGAGGTTCAGCCCGTCGAGCATTCCGGCCGCTATTCCCACAACGTTCTTGGTGGCCGCCCCCACCTCGCACCCTATCAGGTCACGCGACCTGTAGAAGCGGATGAGGTCCGTGCCGAAGATACCGGATATTCGAATGGAGTCCCTCTCCTCCTTCGACGCGATTATCATGCAGCTCGGAACGCCTGCCACGAACTGCTGGGGATGTCCGGGCCCCACCCAGACCGAAATGCTTCGGGGTTTCAGCCCCTGCTCCCGTGCTATCTCCGAGAGTCTCATGCCGGTACCTCTCTCGATACCCTTCATGCAGAGTACCAGGTCGGAACCCGACAGGTCGAGGCGGGACAGCGTCATGCAGAGTTCCCTGAAACGCTGCGCGGGCACGGTGACGATGATGACGTCAGAGCCGACGACCTCCTCCAGGTCCTCGGTGAGCAGGACCGGGTCGGGAAGACGAAGGTAGCTGTTCTTCCGGGTCTCGCGAAGCCGCCGGAAGTCCGGATTGCCCGGAGGCTCCCAGCCCACGACGCTGTTGCCGGCCCTGTGGCCGTACCAGAGGTGAAAACTGCCCCACCTTCCGCACCCCAGAACAGCCTGTGAGACCGGCATCCTACTCCCCGCCGCCGTCCTCCGGTCGGGGCCGGGGAATGGTCTCCACTGAGCCGTACTTCTGGAAGAGTTCTCCCCATCCTGTGGCCAGGGCTTCATTGATCCTTTTCCTGCCCACGAAGTTCAGCCAGAACGCGTCGTGGTAGAGCCTGCTGGCGAAGTAGGCCCATGGAACCAGCGGCGTGCGAAGGAGAAAGTTCTCCATGGGTTTCAGCCAGCCGTGGTATATCATCTTCTGTCCTCTGCTGGCGAACGTGTCGGTCTGGGTGAAGTGGAAATTCACCCCGGAGATGTCCTCGCCCACTACCTCGATGTCCACCGGGTCCCCCACGCCCAGTCCCTCCTCGTGGGCAAGCCTTATGAAATCCAGTTTCAGGGGGTCGAACCCCTGCATCTTCGCGCTGATGGCGTCTATGGCCACCTGGTCCTCGGAGGCCAGTATGAAGTTCTTCACATGGGGTATCATGGCCCTGGGCCCGGGTCCCTCGCCGGCGAAGGTGCCGTCCATCACTGCCAGCAGGCCGGGATGTATCTCCTTCTGTATCCTCAGCAGGTCCACCAGGGTCTCGTGTATGACGCTGTGTGTCCAGTGGCGCCTTTCGCTCAGAAGACCGCCGAAGGCGTTCTTCATCGCCCCGGTTATGGTGGTGAAGACATGGGTCTTCACCGTGGGGAGCTGAATTATGTTCTTTCCTATGAGCACGTCGGGAATCCTCACCCCGTCGGGGAATATGTCGCCAAGGACGCGGAAGGGTTTCGAGGGCTTGAACTCCACCCATTCGACGGGTTTCTCGTACAGCCGGACCTTCCTTATTCCGTGCAGGTCCTCGTCCACCTGGCGGAGATGGTTGCCCTTCTCGCCTTTCTTGTCGCTTACCACCACCGTCCTGTTGTGAGTGGATACCAGCTGGTCCCTGGTGAACCCGTCCTCCAGCAGGGTTCTGATAACGCCGTCCAGCTGCCACGGAGTGGTGGAGCATGCCGGGTACCAGTGGTGCCAGGAGACGTTTATCTTCAGCAGCACATCCCTGTTCCTGTCCAGGTGATCAAGGTAATCAATGCTTCTGAGAAGCCTGGCGTAATCCTCGAGAACAGTTTCCGGCGTTGTCTTCAGTACAGCTACTTTGCTCTTCATTTCTGTTTCCCTCTAATCATCCCGCTCCCGTTGCCGGGAATACAATCCCGTACTTTTCCATCTCCTGTGGGCCCACCAGTAGAGGTCGGGCCTTGTCCTTACCATCTCCTCCAGTCCTGATGTGTACTCCGCTGTCAAACGTGCTTCCGCTTCCTCCCTGGAAAGGTCCGGCTCCGGGTAGACCGGTTCTCCCAGGACCAGGATATGGTCCGGCCCCTTCCCCTTCCTCACCAGTGCCGCGGGCATCACCGGGACGCCCAGCCTGACCGAGAACGCCGCCGCCCCTCTGGGCGTGGAGGCCGGGTAGCCGAAGAAATCAACTACCAGGCCGCTGTCTCCCGCGTCCTGATCGGAGAGCCAGCAGACGTACCCGCCGCGCCTTATCGAGCTGAGAACGCCCTTCACCGCCGTTCGCCTGTTGTAAAGCTCTATGCCGTGAATGGACCTCAACCGGTTGATGTAGCGGTCCACCAGACTGTTGCTCTGCCTTCCGACCAGGAAGGAGACGTCCCCCAGCATATACCTGCAGGTGACGCCGAAAAGTTCCCAGTTGCCGAAATGACCTGTTATCAGGAGCGCACCTTCCAGTTCTTTCAGCGCCTTCAGCCGCCGGGGGTCCTCCACCTCCACATGTCGGAGGACGTAATCCTCCCCCATCCGCTCCTGCCTGGCGAACTCCATCATGAACCTGCCGGAGTTCATGTAGGAATCCCTTCCGGTGCTCCTGCGTTCCTTTTCACTCATTTCCGGGAAAGCCTGCCGGAGGTTGGTCAGCACGATACGCTTCCTCACTCCGAATACGGTCCATGCCGTCCAGCCCAGGAATGCCCCCGCTTCAAGGGCCAGCCTCAGCGGAAGCAGTCCCGCCAGGAATATCACTGTCCGAAGAACGGCGTACTCTACCCGATGGGTAAAAGCGGGTCTTCCGCGGTCGGGCATATCAGCCCCTTCCCAAAGGCACTCTGACGGTGATCGCCCTCTCCGGGCACAGCTCGTGGCAGCACAGGCACATGATGCATTTCCTTCTGTTCATCACTGCCTTCCCGTCCACAAGGGTGATGGCCCCCACCGGGCAGGCCCTTGCGCAAATGCCGCATCCGGTACAGTTATCGCCGGCGGACGGGGGTCTCTTGAAAAGGAACCTGGCCATGTCTCCGATGAAAGGGGGAAGGAGGTTGTAGAAACTCTCCCCGGGAATGATGAAATCTTCCAGGGCACACTCAGAGAGACCGCTCACCGAAATATCCCCCGGCCTCTTGCCCAGGCCCCTTTTCAGGGCAGCCCTGTTCGTTCTCAGGTCCAGAGGGTCCAGTCCGGCCAGACCGGCCATGACCATATCCAGGCACACCCCGTCACGGGAAACCCCGAGAATACCGTCCGGCCTGGGATTCCCGTCGGTACTGGGGCCCTTGCCGTCCATGGCCACTATCGCGTCCATAACGTGAAGCTGGAAGGGAACGACGGAGTATACGTCCACCACCACCTCGGCGAAGTCGGCGGGCCTGACCGCCCTGCTGTGGAGAACGGCCTTCCCAAGGCCGGGAACAGCGCCGAAAGCGTTCTTCACCGCGTTGGTCAGCCTGCATAGGCCGTGGGTCTTGAACTTGCACATGTTTATCAGCACATCGGCTTCAAACAGAGGTCCGGCGATATTGTAGACACTGTCCCCGACATTCCTCTCAACCGATCCGGACTTCTCGAAATTCACCAGCTCAAGTCCCAGCTCCTTCGCGATATCCCGGTAGCCGCATCTGTCCCAGTACCTTTCAATACCCTTCACCGCGCCTCCGGGGCTGTCGCCGACCTGTACAACGCAGCCAATTTCCTGCAGGATGACGGCGGTGGCCGCCACCACCTCAGGATGGGTGGTGATGGCCCGGCCGGGCTCCTTGGCCGAGAGCATGTTGACCTTCAGAAGAACGGTGGCGCCCTCCCGGACCCGTTCCGGCCAGCCTCCGGCGAGCTCCACCATCTCTTTCAGCGCGGATACGATAACGGGCCTGGAATAGCCTTCATACCCTGATCTCAGAACAACATCGAATGCCATTGAACCTCTCCGCAGGACCGATCCTCCGTGGTATGTAGAGTTGACAGGCGTTAATCAATGAATCTACAAAAGAGGCGGGGCTGCTGCTAGAGGCCGGGCCGGACTGCTGATGGGTCCTCCGTCAGCCGGCGAACTGGCAGTTGCCCAGGGCCGGGGCCACCACTTTGTTCTTGCCGGCTCTCTTGGCCATGTACATCCTCTGGTCGGCGTACTTCAGGAGCATGTCCCTGTCGCCCACGTCGGTGAGGTAGGTGGAGACACCCAGGCTGATACTTACCATTCCCAGCGGCTGCTGCTCCGAGTGGGGGATTACATAGGAGGATTCCACTACCTTCTTCCTTATCCTCTCAGCTATCTCAGCCGCTTCCTGCTCTCCGGTGAAGGGCAGGATGCATACGAATTCCTCCCCTCCGTAGCGTATCAGCACGTCAACCTCCCGGATAGCGTTGCTCATTGCCTTGACTACGGTCTTCAGCAGTGTGTTCCCCATAAGATGACCCCAGGAATCGTTGTAATGCTTGAAGTCGTCTATGTCCATCATGATAAGGGAGAAGGGGAAGTTGGACCTGTCGGTCCTCCTGAACTCATCGTCCAGTTTCTCCTCGAAGTATCGCAGGTTGCCCAGGCCGGTGAGCTTGTCCTTTCTGGCAAGGCTGAGTATCCTGGAGTGCAGCATAGCGTTCTCCACCGCGGTGGCCGCGTGGTTGGCCAGGGCTGAAACGGTTCTTTCCGATTCACCGGTGAACCTCGCCGGGGCGGGGCTCTGAATGTCGATGGCTCCCACCACCCTGTCCTGGACTATCATGGGCACGGAAAGCTCGCTCCTGGTCCCGGGCAGGTTTCTCACGTACCTGCGGTCCTGCCTGACCTCCTTTATGTTCACCGGTTTGCGGGTATTGACGCAGCTGGCGACCACTCCCAGGGCAAACTCGTCCTCCGTTCGCTCCATCTTCCTCAGGCCGGCTGTCTCGCCTATCCTGATCACCATTCCCATCGGATCGGTTTCCCTGTCGTAGCCTGCCGTCGCGGCGGCCTTTACCGAACCTGGAACCAGATTCTCCCGGCTGCCCTCGGCCAGGAACACGGTTATAGCCTCGGAGGGGAAGAACCTCATCAGGGCCTGCACCACCTTCGTGCATATCCTGTCCAGGTCCTGGGTGGAGTTCAGCTCACTCCCTATCACGGAGATGGTCTCCAGCTGCTCGTTCTTCTTTCTGAGGCTCTCCCTGAGGTCGTGATTCTCCGTGACGTCGTCCACGATGACTACAGCTCCGGCGAAACGTCCCGCCCTCTGGAAGGGAATGCAGCTGACGTCGAGAACCACATCCGGGGCGGTGGGACTTCCCAGGCGTACCGTCCGGTCCAGAACCGGTCTCTCCTCGCGCAGCGCCGCCGCAAAGGAATCATCCCCGCCGGAAGCCAGCATGGGAAGCGCCTCCTGCACTCGCTCGCCCATCATTTCATCCGCGGTCTTGCCCAACAGACGGCCGGCCCGCGGGGTGGCCTGTATTATCGTTCCTGTGTTGTCCACCACCAGTATTCCGGAATCAAGGCTGTTCATGATGGCGGACATCTGCTCCCTCTCATCGGTGGCGTCCTCCAGTATCATGGCGTTCAGGACAGCCTCCCCGGCATGGGCGGCGTACTGCCTGAGAGCCTCGAGGTCGCTTTCCTCTATCTTCCTGCCGGTCAGGGACCTGTCGCATCTTATAAGCCCCACCGTCCTTCCGGCCGCCACCAGCGGAGTGTCCACGTAGTCGGTTGAACCCGCCCACCAGAGCCTTTCCTCAGGGAGGTCCATTCCGGTGGAGACCACCTGAGTCATTTCCCTTACAGCGATTCCCAGCGGAAGGTCGGTGTATTCCCTTACGTAGACCGAACCGGAGAGTTCTCCCAGGTTCCTGCCCCTGGCAAGCTCGGTTACCAGTTCATCCGTCTGGTCAAGGTAGCGGGTGAGCCAGACACGGTCGAAGCTGAGGCCGGTAAGTATGCCGCCTGCCATCCTGCGGAAGATCTCCCGAACGCTCATGGTCCTGCCAAGCTCCTCCGTGAGCTGCCAGGTGGCCTCAAGCCTCTCGATCCTGTTCTCCAGGTATCCGCACAGCTTCTCCAGGATCGACTCCCTGTCGGGAGGGTTCGTACGGGCTATCTCGGGGCCGGAGGTCCGGGAAACGGGAACGGCGAGATCGGCGCAGAGGGTCACGAAATCTTCCGTTCTTACCGGAAGCTCCCTGACGGCGTCGGCTCCGGCCCATTCGGCACGGTGCCGGAGGTAGGGATCGATCCCGGGAGCCAGAAGAATGAATGGAACCCCCGAGACCAGGGGCTCCCTCTTCAGGTACCGGCACACCTTGAGACCGTCCAGGAGCGGAAGGAAGTAACCGCATGCTATCAGTGATGGTGGAGACGTGAGAGCGGTGGCGATCACATCCATGCCGGAGGAGCATGTAACGACCTGGTAGCCGTCCATCCTCAGGACTTTTTCCAGAACCTGAAGAAGCCCTGTGTCGCTGTCGGCCAGTATAACGGTCCTGCTTCTGTTCATATGCCGGATACGCTCTCTGCTGGTATCAGGGCACCGGTCAGCTATCCCCGTTTATCACCGCCTGGGCCGCCGCCAGTCTGGCCACCGGTACCCGGAAAGGTGAACAGGATACGTAGTCCAGACCGGCCCCGTTGAAGAAGGCTATGGACTTGGGGTCACCTCCGTGCTCACCGCATACTCCAACCTTGAGGTCGGGCCTGGCACTCCTGCCTTCCCTGACGCCCATCTCCACGAAACGCCCGACTCCGCTGACGTCTATGGTGGTGAAGGGATCCTCCTCGTAGATGCCCATCTTGACGTAATCTTCCAGGAAAGCTCCAGAGTCGTCCCTGGAGAAGCCGCAGGCCATCTGGGTGAGGTCGTTGGTCCCGAAACTGAAGAAATCGGCGTATTCAGCCACCCTGGCCGCGTCTATGACGGCTCTGGGTATCTCGATCATGGTGCCTATCCTGTAATCGATGTAGTCATGGTCCAGGCCGGCCTGGTCCAGTATCTCATCTATGACCTTCTGCGCTCTCTCCCTGGCGATGCGAAGCTCTTCGGGGTGTCCCACCAGCGGTATCATTATCTCGGGAAGGACTTTCACGCCTTCCTGCCTTACCTGTATGGCGGCTTCCATTATGGCCCTCACCTGCATGTCCGAGACCTCGGGGTAGGTCAGGCCCAGCCTGCAGCCCCGATGACCCAGCATGGGGTTGAACTCGTGAAGCTTCTCCACGGTTTGCTTTATCTTGTCCACCGGAAGGTCCATCCGCCTGGCCATCTCCATCTGGCCCGCCTCGTCGTGGGGCAGGAATTCATGCAGGGGAGGGTCCAGCAGCCTTACGGTACACGGGCGTCCGTTCAGTTCCCTGAATATTCCGGCGAAATCACCCTTCTGAAGGGGCACCAGCTCCTCCAGGGCTTCGTTGTAATCTTCCAGCGGGCCGGCCAGTTTCTCCTCCAGCTCCGATGTATCGCCCTCCCTGGCTTCTATCTGTTCCCTGAGGTCCTTCACCTCCTCGGCCACCAGTATCAACTTCCTGAAGGAAGCTATCCTGTTCTCGCCGAAGAACATGTGTTCTGTTCTGCAGAGCCCTATCCCCTCGGCCCCGAAGTTCACCGCGGCAGCGGTGTCCCGCACGGTCTCGGCGTTGGCCCTGACTCCAAGCCTTCTGTACTCGTCTGCCCATTCCATGAGCCTGGAGTAGTTCATGTAGAGCCGTGAATCCTTCGGGTCACCTTCACCTGCGGAAATGGTAAGTATCTCCGAGGGTTTCACCTTCACCTCTCCGGAGAAGACCTCTCCCGAGAAACCGTCGAGGGCTATCACGTCCCCCTCGTTTATCACCTCTTCGCCGCAGGTCATCTTTCCCGATGCTGAATCCACCCTGAGGTCGCTGGCCCCGGCCACACATGGTATTCCCATTCCCCGGGCGACCACGGCCGCGTGAGAGGTCATGCCGCCCCTGGAGGTAATGATGCCCCTGGACGCCGACATACCGCCGATATCCTCGGGGCTGGTCTCCTTCCTGCAGAGGATGACGTCCTCTCCCTTTTTGGCCCACTCCTCGGCGTCCTCGGCGGTGAATACCGCCTTTCCGCAGGCTCCACCGGGAGAGGCGCTGAGGCCGGTGGTGAGATATTGGGCCTTCTCTTTACTCTCCTTGCCCAGGATAGGCGCGAAAAGCTGGTTGAAGCTGGACGTGGGAACCCTGTTGAGAGCGGTCTTCCGGTCTATCAGGTCCTCCTGCTCCATATCCACGGCTATGTTCAGGGCGGCGAACACGGTCCTCTTTCCCGTCCTGGTCTGAAGGATGTAGAGCTTGCCCTCCTGAATGGTGAACTCGATGTCCTGCATGTCCAGGTAGTGCTCCTCAAGTTTCTTCCTTATCTCCAGAAGCTCCTCGTAGGCTGATTCGTTGACATTGCGAAGGGTGGAGATGGGCTTGGGTGTCCTGGTGCCGGCCACCACGTCCTCCCCCTGGGCGTTCATCAGGTATTCTCCGTAGAACTTGTTCTCTCCGTTGGCCGGGTTCCTGGTAAAGCACACGCCTGTGCCGGATTCGTCGCCCATGTTGCCGAAGACCATGGTCTGAACGTTTACCGCGGTTCCCACCAGTCCGGTTATCTCGTTGATCTCCCGGTAGCGTATGGCCCTGGCGTTGTTCCAGGAGCCGAATACCGCGTCGATGGAGTGTTTCAGCTGCTCCCAGGGGTCATCCGGGAAATGTTCCCCTATCTCCCTGTCGTAGATCTTCCTGAAACTATCCACCACTTCCTTCAGATCATCGGTGGAGAGGTCGGTATCGAGTTCGACACCCTTTCGGTCCTTCACCTCGTCCAGGGCTTCCTCGAAGCTGTGATGGGGTATTCCCATTACCACATCTCCGAACATCTGGATGAATCTCCTGTAGGCGTCCCAAACGAACCGCGGATTGCCTGTCTTCTTTATCAGTGCCTGAATTGAATTCTCGTTCAGGCCCAGGTTGAGAACTGTATCCATCATGCCGGGCATGGAAACGGCGGCGCCGCTCCTGACCGATACCAGCAGAGGTTCTTCCCCGGAACCGAACTCCCTTCCGGTAACTTCTTCAAGCAGGGCCAGCTTCTGTCTGACCTCATCCTCGAGACCGGCGGGCCAGGTACCGCTTCGGCCTTCGGTGTAATAGGCCGAGCAGGCCTCGGTGGATATGGTGAACCCCGGGGGTACGGGCAGACCCAGCCTGGTCATCTCCGCCAGGTTGGCGCCCTTGCCGCCCAGAAGTTCCTTCTGGCTGCGGTCTCCCTCGGTTCTGTCGCTTGCGAAAAAATAGACGTACTTGGTCTTATCCATAAATTCTCTCCTCAGGTTCAAACAGGAATATGCGAACACGTAATATAAGCCCGCCGCGGGCTCAAAGTCTACGGCGGGCCATCAGCTGGGCCGGCAAGGCTGAACGGTCGTTACGGACTGCGGCCGGTTATTCCTCTCCAGCCCGCTGGGCTACGAAGCCCATTATGGTAAGGCCGGTGTCGGAAGATGTCCCGGCTTTCCCGGCCAGGTAGGCGGCACCCAGCTGCTCGATGTGTTCGCCCACATCGTCGAAGTAATTGAGATGCTCCTGCTCCTCGTCGATTATCCGCTCGAAGAGCTTGGCGGTGATGCTGTCATCGTTCTCTCGGCAGACGGCCTGGAAGCGGTTGTACTCTTCGATGGTGCCATCCTCCAGACCGCTGTCGAACTTGAATATCTGTTCCACCTCCTGGTCCGGCTCCACCTCCCGGGCCCTGTCGGAAGTGGGTTCGCCGCCCAGTTCCTTTATCCGTTCGGCGAAATCCTCGGCGTGCTTCATCTCGTCGATGGCTATAAGCTTTATGTTGCCTGCCAGCTCGCCGTAGTCCATGTCATCCAGCCCGTAATGCTGGTTCATGTACTGAACGATGGCGTGGAGCTCCATCTTCCGGGCCCGGTTCAGAACTTCTATGACGGCCTTCCTCTTCTCTTCCCTGCTCTTCTCGGCCATGTCTTCCTTTCAATTTCAGTTATGAATGAGTTATTGGATACATGTTAAATTATTCGGAAACACCGTCCTCTGTCAATGGCCACCGTCTGAAGAAAAGGAAGTTCACTACCGTGCGGCGGCTCTGTCCTCTATATTGAGATTGATATTCAGCGGGATCGGCCACCCCCGAATACCCGTTGAAACTGTTTTGGAAAGGATGACACCATGAAAATGACCGCTTTCATACTGCTCTTGATGATGTTCTTCGCCGCTGCCTCGGCTGCGCACGACCTCGGTGGAATAGCTTCCGCGGAGGGGGATGACGGCTGGAAGACTGTGGAGATCGAGGAGATGACTCTCTCGTGGCGCGAAATGGAGGACGCCTTCTGCTTCCGGATAGAGGCGCCAGCGGAGGGATGGGTGGCCGTGGGCTTCGGCGGCGGTCCCGCCATGAAGGACGCCTCTCTGATAATAGGTTACGCCGATGAGAATGGCGCCCATTACAGGGATGACCACGGAACATCTCCCGTTTCGCATTCTCCGGACACGGACCTCGGGGGGACCGATGACATAATGGAGGCCGACGTTCAGGAATCCGATGGAAAGACCACTTTCAGCTTTACGCTGCCCATGGAGCCATCCGATGAACTGGACCCGGTCCTCACGCCGGGAGATACCATTCGTATCCTGGCCGCATGGGGAAACCGGGACGGTTTCACCGGAATGCACAGCGAAGCTCACACGGCAGAGCTGGAGCTGTAGCCGGAATGCAGGGCATGACGATCGCCGGAACCCGCTCCCACAGGCTGTCCATGGCCTGGAGGGCGGCCCTCTACCTGCTGCTGGTCCTGTCGCCCCTGGCCGCGGACGCCGTTTCGGGGAGTGCAGGCGGCGGGGAAATCCTTCGAAGGGTCGGACTGGCCATGGGCCTCACGGGTTTCGCCATGCTGTCCCTGCAGCCTTTTCTGTCCTGCCGGTTCAAATGGTTCGAAAGGCCGTTCGGGCTGGACAGGCTGCTGGGCGTTCACAGGGTAACGGGCGTCATCGCCGCTCTGCTGGTCACCGCCCATCCGGTATTCCTGGCACTCTCCAGTGGAAGCGCCCGGCTGCTTCTGAGCTTTGACCTTCCATGGTTCCTTCTCGCGGCGAAAGCGACCCTGGCGGTGCTGCTGCTGTTCGGTCTGGCGGCGCTTTTCCATTCCAGCTTCCGCATACCCTTCCAGTGGTGGTTCCGGGGGCACAGCTGGCTTACGCCGGTGATCCTGGCCGGCATCTTCCTTCACAGCTACACGGCGGCGGTGAGATACCAGCCTCAGGCCATCAGGATAGTCTGGTTCGCTCTGGCGGGCATAGGCGTTTTCTCCTACTTTCACCTTACGGTATACAGGCGGCTGGGAGGCAGGGTCAGGCCATGGACGGTGAAGAAAGTGGACGCCGCGTCCCACGACGTATGGAACATCGTCCTCGCCCCGCCGGGTGGAAGAGAGGTCTTTGACTACCTTCCCGGCCAGTTCCTGTTCGTGACTATGCTGCGGGGAAGGGGGCTGCCGGTGGAGGAGCATCCCTTCTCTATTTCCTCCAGTCCCTCTCGGAATGGTTCGGTCAGCGTGACTGTCAAGGAGTCCGGGGATTACACCCGGACGATGGGCAGTACCATGGAGGGCGACAGGGCCGCTATCATGGCCCCCTACGGCCGGTTCTCCCACCTGCTCCACCGGGAGAGGTCCCGCTGCGTGTTCATCGCAGGCGGCATCGGCATCACCCCCCTCATGAGCATGCTCCGCCATATGCGCGACACCGGCTCGAAGCGGGAAGCACTTCTGCTCTACGCTTGCCGTACGGAGGGGGACATAGTGTTCAGGGAAGAGCTGGAGGAGATGTCCGCTTCGGACGGGAGCCCGAGGCTGACCGTCGTTCATATACTGAGCAGACCCGATGAATCCTGGGAGGGCGAGACAGGTTACATCGACCGGGATAAGATGGAAAGGCTGGCGGGCGACATGTCCGATACCGCATTCTATATCTGCGGTCCGCCCCCGATGATGAAGATGGTGGAAGATATGCTCACGGACATGGGCGTCGGGAGGGATGGAATACACATGGAGAAGTTCTCTCTCTAGTTCGGGACAGGACCGGCACGGCCTGCGGGAAGGTTGTAACAGGTATCCGCAGGCTATATACTTGAGGCTGATAATGCAATTTCTTTACAGGACACGTTGTTCTTTCCAGCATGCCCATTCTCAGGGAGGGAAATGCAGCTGCTTTTCGCGGCTTTACTGCTGACAGGGTCGCAGGGAAGCCTTGAGAGCTACCATATGCAGATAGATACTTCGTACCTGTCTGCGCTCTATGCCGACCCGCTGGCCGACCTTCAGTTCCCCGCCTTCGTGGAAACTCCGGCGGGAGCCTGCAGTATCCTGGCCGGCTTCAGGGGCGAAACTTCACTCCTCTATCCAAAGAAGAGCTGGAAGCTGGAACTTCGGGATGAGGAGCTTCTGGGCTATTCCCACGTACTGCTGGACGCGCAGTACCGGGACAGGACCTTCATGAGGAACGCCCTGGGACTACTTCTGTCTCGGGAACTCGGTCTGCCCGCCCCCCTTACGGAGCATGTTGAGTTCTACGTGAACGGGGAATACTACGGGGTCTACGTGCAGGTGGAGAGAATAGACCGCTACTTCTACGAGAGGAATGGTCTTCCCGACGGACCGCTGTTCAAGTCCCTCTCCCACGTGGGAAGACTGCTGTGGCAGCCCTGCGATACCTCCGGCACGGCGGGCTTCGAAGCCGAGAGAGGCTGGGATTCACAGCTCTTCCGGCTGAGAAGCCTCATAGACAGGGTTAACCTGGGACTCCCCCACGGCGTGGACGTTGACGACTTCATCACCAACGCAGCCATTGCTCTGGCGATCGTGGACGAGGACGCGATAACCAAGAACTATTACCTGCACCTGATGCCGGACGGGTCCTGGAGGTACTACCCATGGGACCGGGACGCGACCTTCGGCAACAGGTGGGACGGAGAGTACCATCCGGAGTGGGTCGAACAGACTTCCATGTTCTGCTTCAACATCTCCCCCCTTATCAACAGGATGCTGCGTGAATCCTTCTCCCGCCAGCTGTTCCATGACCGCATGCTTCAGACAGCGTCACTGATGGAGGGGGAGCTTCCCGGCGTCATCGACTCCATCTACCTGGAAATCCGTGAGAGCGTATACGCGGACACCATGAAGAACGGTACGAACGAGGATTTCGAGCAGGACGTGACGGTACTGCGGGAAGCCGTCATGGACAGGGCTGGTTTTCTTCCCGGAATAGCCGATATCCCATCTCCCGTCGAAGTAACCTCCATGACCCTTTCCAGGTGGGACTTCCCGTCCGCGGGACAGCATGACAGCGTTACACTGACGATCGAGTTCCAGTCCCCCCCCGATTACGCGGGAGTATCTGTCTGGAGCGAGGGTGGGGAAAGGTTCCACTATCCCCTATACCCGGATGAAAGTTCACATCTCGCATGGAGTACGGATATAATGTTCGCCGAAACCACAGACCACCTCAGATTCTCCGTGGACTATAACATCCCGTGCTCCCATGGAACTGCCAAATACTACTATCCCGCCTACGGTTACTCCATATCGCATCAGCACAGGACATGCGCTCCCACCGCCAGGAGGAGCCAGTACCCTGCACACCACAGCGACCTGCAGGCGCTGGACCCGGTGCGATACACACCGTTCCTCTGGTCGATACCACTGGTCAACGCCTCACCGACCCCCCTGGACCTTTCCTT
>JAWOBF010000002.1:0-6033 GCA_046498225.1 Candidatus Aegiribacteria sp. | reverse complement strand
ACATCTACGATGAGGGACAGGGCGTGGGGGATTTCGCGGCCAACACATACAACAAGTCCATATGGTACTTCGGCCTCGGAGCGGAGATAAGCTTCAGATAGAAAAAGCTGTTCGATTGAAGGGGCCGATGAGTTCGGCCCCTCTCTTTTGACATTGATTATAATCTTTATATTTGAATATATATTATAATTTATATATAATGCTAAAATGCAAGACCTGACCCCAGGCTGTTACAATCTGTTACGGTATTCCAATATTACGTTTGCATTCCAATGAGAGAATGTTTACGTTGGAGTACGGGAACAGAACGGGAAGGAAGGAACAAAATGTCTGGAAAAGTGAAAGCGATAGGGATAGCGGCGGCGGTGCTCATGCTCGCGGCCGGAACGGCCATTGCCCAGCGGCCCGGTGGATGGGGCGGCCCCTCCCACGGCGGCCCCGGGGGCGGATTCAGCATGGGACCGGCCTGCGGGGAGCCCGGCGGCGTTGGAATGCAGCATCTCCACCGTTTCAGGATGATGTTCAGGGGACTGGACCTCACGGATGACCAGCGGGAAGAGATTGCTGAAATAGTCCGGGATGCCTCCGAGGAGGTAAGGGAGATGATGGCGGATGCCGAACCCTGGGAAGAGAGGGATACCTTCATGGAGGTGTTCACCTCCCCCACTCTCACCGTAGGTGACCTCGAGGATAGCATGGGACGCATGGACGAGGTCCGGGAAGACGTGAGAGACGTTGTACTCAGGGCCATGGTCGACGTGCACGACGTGCTGACGGCGGAGCAGCTGCGGGAGCTGGCCGATATCGCCGAGGAGCATGGACCGGGAATGGAAGGTCCGGGCATGGGCCCGATGCACCGGTAACAGAGAACCGGTTGTAGCGAAGATACACACCTCACGGAAGGCGGAGAGCGCCGGCGGCGCCCCCGCCTTCTTCCTGCAGGTGGCCGTACAGGGCGGCAGCCCGCCGTTGAACGGGCTTTTATTCTGTCCGATAGTGGGGAGGATGACTTGCGGTAGCCCATCGCAGGTGCAATAGTGGCGTTGACGGAAGCGGGGTGCGCATGCATGAGGACCTGAACAGCGCGCTGGAAGAAGCCCGGAGGAGCGCCCGGGGACTGGGGGAACCTTTCTGCGTGGTCTCCGGAAGAAAGAACGGCCGGCTTATCTACAGGGTTTATCCCATGAGGGGCTTCGGCCTCCCCCCCGGCGGCAGGCTGGAAGAGGTGGTCCGTCCGGAAGTGGAGAGAGTCCGCCCCGAGCCTCCGGAGAAACTCAGCTCCAACGGTTTCTGAGATTGCGCGACAATGGTTATGGAGGATGGAAGTGAGCAATTTTCCCACGGACATTGAGATAGCGGGCGAAGCAGATATAAGGCCGATAACCGAGATAGCGGGGAAACTCGGTCTCTCCCCGGACGACCTGGACCTGTACGGAGAGAACAAGGCGAAGGTGCACCTGGACGCGCTGGAGAAGAAGGGAAATGGGCCGGGGAAACTGGTCCTGGTCTCGGCCATAACCCCCACACCGGCGGGGGCCGGGAAGACCACCACCACAATAGGCCTCACCCAGGGGCTTGGGAAACTGGGAGAATCGGTGTCCTGCGCCATCAGGGAGCCCTCCCTGGGACCCATCTTCGGCATCAAGGGCGGCGCCGCCGGCGGCGGCTATTCCCAGGTGATACCAATGGAGGACATCAACCTTCACTTCACCGGAGACATGCACGCCATAACCTCCGCCAACAACCTTCTTTCCGCCGCTCTGGACAATCATCTCCACAGGGACAACCCCACCAGGATGGACCCCAGGACGGTGAGTTTCCGGCGGGTGATGGACATGAACGACAGGTCTCTGCGGGACATCATCATAGGCCTTGGCGGCAGAACGCAGGGGGTTCCGCGGGAGGCGGGCTTCGACATAACCGCCGCAAGCGAGATAATGGCCATCCTGGCCCTGGCCTCGGACATGGACGACCTGAAGAAGCGGTTGAACAGGATATTCATAGGCCTCACCTACGACAGGGAACAGGTGACCGCGGAAGATATCGGTGTTACCGGAGCCATGGCCATGCTGCTCAGGGATGCCATAAAGCCGAATCTTGTCCAGACCCTGGAGGGGAACCCGGCATTCGTTCACTGCGGTCCCTTCGCCAACATAGCCCACGGGTGCAACTCCATACTCGCCACCAGGATGGCCCTGGAGTTCTCCGACTGGGCCATCACGGAGGCGGGGTTCGGTTTCGACCTGGGCGCGGAGAAGTTTTTCGATATAAAATGCCAGTACGGCGGCCTCTGCCCCGGCCTGGTGGTACTTGTGGTGACATGCAGGGCCCTGAAGATGCACGGGGGAGTGAAGAGGAAGGAACTCACCTCCCCGGACGCCGAAGCGGTGGCCGCCGGTCTTCCCAACATGGAGAAGCATATAGAGAACATCGCCAAGTTCGGTCTTCCCGCCGTGGTGTGCCTGAACAAATTCTCACACGATACGGATGAGGAGCTGAAAGTTGTCCTGGACCGCTGCGAAGAGCTGGGAGTTCCCGTGGCGGTGGGCGACGGGTTCGCCGCCGGAGGCGGCGGAATGACAGACCTGGCCTCTCTGGTGGTGGAGAACGCCAGGGACTGTTCGGGAACCTTCAAACCCCTGTACGACTGGAACTGGAGCGTCAAAGACAAGATAGCCAGGGTGGCAAAGGAGATATACGGCGCCGAACATATCGATTACACCTCCCTTGCAAAGAAAGACCTCAGGACCATCGAGAGGCTGGGATACGACAAACTTCCGGTATGCATCGCCAAGACTCAGAAATCCCTCTCCGACAATCCCAAACTCCTGGGCAGGCCGAAGGACTTCGTGGTCACCGTAAGGGAGATAGAGATAGCCGCCGGAGCGGGTTTCCTGGTGCCCATTACCGGAAACATCATGAGGATGCCCGGTCTGCCCGGGGTGCCGGCGGCCAATTCCATGGATGTGGACGAGAAAGGCAATGTAACCGGCCTGTTCTAGAAGCCCGTCCTCTTCCGGATGCCGGATGTACCGTGGTTTGGAGTCTTTCATGAGCGCAAGAAAGCCCATCTCGTCGGCCAGCCCGCTTCTCTACAGGATGTCGGTCCTCATGAGGCGGACCGTTCGAAGGCTGGGATGGCGCTTCGGAAGCGAGGATTACGCTCTTTCGCGCTCTTCGGAATCCCTGCCCGAAAAGGTGGTGGAACACCGGTCCATACTCATGCGGAAACTGAGGGGCACGGACCGGGAGCTTCAGAGGAACAAGGCCGTCAGCCTCAAATTAGCCGCGTCGGCCATCGACGGGGTACTGATAGAGCCCGGCCAGACATTTTCCTTCTGGCGCCTGGTGGGAAAACCAGCCGCGCGGAGGGGCTATCTTCCCGGCCTTCAGCTCTCGTTCGGCGAGATGGTGGCCATGGCGGGAGGAGGTCTCTGCCAGTTCTCGAACCTCCTGCACTGGATGGTCCTCCATACACCCATGGAAGTGACAGAGAGGCACCGGCACAGCTGCGACCCTTTCCCCGACGACAGGAGAACCGTCCCCTTCGGGACCGGCGCCACTGTCTTCTACAACTATCTGGACTTCATGTTCAGGAACGGTTCCCCGAGGACCTTTCAGGTGAGGACGTGGGTGGACAGCGACCATCTCCGCGGCGAGATAAGGAGCGACGGACCCCTTGAAGGCGTGTATAACGTGGAAGAGAGGCGCCACCGGTTCGTCCGTGAAGGAGACAGAGTATTCAGGGAGAACCAGCTCTGGAGAATAGTGACCGATCCGGCGACCTCCCGGGTCCTGAAGGAGGAACTGCTGATGGAGAACCACGCGGAGGTCCGATACGATGTGTCGGGAATACCCGGCCTGGAGGTGGAGGAAGGGGGCTGAACCCCCTTCCCCTCAAAGAATTACCTGGCTATGACCAGGTTTACGGCGTCCATTCCGGAAGGTCCGCTGAGCACCACTGAGTAGCATCCGGATGGAAGCACGTTGCCTGACCCGTCCCTGCCGTCGAACATCACGCTTCCGGAGCCTTCGGCAAGCTGGCCCGAATGCAGCCTTCTGACGGCGCGGCCGGAGAGGTCGTACACCGTCACCGAGAAGTCACCCGACGCGGGAATATCGTAGGCGATCGAACAGCCGGCGGTGGAAGGGTTGGGTGACGGGGCTCCCAGGGCCGGTCGGGCGAAGGAATAGCCGGGACCCTCGTCCATGCCGGTCTGCATTCCCACGAAAGCAAGCGCGGGGTCTCCCAGCAGGTTGTTCTCCTGAGTGACCCAGTTTATGAGGGGCACCGAGGTGAGAGGCTGTATGGCATCCTTGGCGTTGCACTGCGCAACTCCCACCTCTCCCGTGCCGTAGAGGAAAAGCTCTTCTGCGAACTTGACCTCCAGCCATTCCGAGGGGCCTCTGGCCGGAGGGGTTCCCCAGCCGTAGCTGGAGTTGAACATGACGGCGATACCTCCGCCGTAGGGGGAGAGCATGAGCCTTTCCGCTATGGAGGCGCTGACCGTGAGCTCTCCGGCCATGCAGGCTATGGAGTGGTAGACGGGCAGCATGTCGATATTGTTCATGTTCGCGTAATTGTTGTTTGCGATTATCTCCGTGGGAGAATAGTCGTACCAGTATATGCCGCCCGAGCTGCCGTGACCGTGGGGTGACACGTAGGAACATCCCTGGTTTATTATGTCAATCTGGTCGTTGGGATGGCCGCTGGCGGTCTCGTAGAGCTTCTCCACGGTCCAGTCCGCAGGTATAAGGTCGTCGATGTCCTCGCATACGAAGCTGCCCCAGTAGTCCGGCGGCCACAGCCCTGCTCCTATGAGCACGGCGGTGGTCTGCCAGTCTCCCGGCACAGGCTCGGTTTCGTAGCTGATGGTCTTGTCCACCATGGTCTGAAGGAAGACCTCGCTGTCCGAACAGAACCTGCCTACGTAGAGGTCGCTGTAATAATCGAGGCTGTCAGTGGTCTCGCCGTACTTGTGGTTCCCGTTTGCGTCCCACGACCCGTCCAGGTCTATGAAGTAATGGTCGGCCACGTTGTTCAGGACTGTCTGGCCGCTGTTGATGGAGAGTTCCGATATGCGGGTGGTCTCGCCGTAATCACCCACAATCAGCGCGTAGATCAGTGAATGGTCGTAGTACTGCTCCTTGAGGTAGTTCCTTATCTTCTCCGGCGTGTCGTAGCCGCTGTAGTTGGCGGTTATCCATTCAACGGTCACGTATTCAGCCTCGCCGGTGTAGAGGTTCCTGTGGTCCACCAGCGGCTGCAGGACCGTTTCCATCTCGGCGGCCCCGATGGCCACCCACACAGGGTCTCCATCGGTTCCGGAGCGGACCTCCGGCGCGCAGGCCGGTAACATCTCCGGGTTGTGGACCAGCCTCTCCACCGCTTGCGCGGCGGAGCTGAACTGTCTGCCGGTGAGCGAGACGGCTTCCGCTCCCTGGTCCGGCCGGCAGTCGATGGTGACGGTTGCCGAGGTTATGACGGAAAGCTCCCCCGATAGAGGCGTGTATACGAAGGGAACCATAACGAAACTGCCCAGCCTGAAGCCGGACCTGCTGCCGGACCGGATGTTGGCCGCGGGCTGCCCGGGAAACGTCTGTGAACTGAAGTATACCGGGGCCGGGTCCGCCGGGTCTAAAGGCCGGCTGAGAATGTTCCCCGTGACCGGGGCAAGGCTGAACCTTCCGGGAAGCGTGGTCAGGCTGTGGACGTCCACCGACACCTCGCCGATGGATGTTCCCTGCGGCAGGATGAAAGTGTAGGGAAGTCCCTGCAGCGCGGGCTCTCCATGGTCGAAGGGGACCACCCCTCCCGGGATGGAGACCACGTCGTCCCCAAGCCAGCTGGAGAGTTGGACCTGGTCCTCGTCCAGTGAGAACTGGAAGGTGATCTCATCACCGGATACCGGTGAGAGGATCGTTAACAGCAGCGCCGCGAGACTGAGTCTAAACATTCTATTGCCTTTCAATTGCCCCTGATTCGAGCTGGAGCAGCTCATAGTCCACCATTTCGTCTATCATTTCCTCGAA
>JAWOBF010000100.1:0-22036 GCA_046498225.1 Candidatus Aegiribacteria sp. | reverse complement strand
TAATCCTCACCAACCGGATTCACCATCATGTGTTCCTGCCAGTAGTGCTCACCGGGTGAAATCCATTCGGCTTCTATCTCTACCGGATTACCGTTCCTGTCGTAGAACCTGTGAAGGTGTCTTGCTATGTGTGCCCTGATCCTGCAGTCCAGCCAGTATCTGTCCTCCTCGGGAATGCTCTCGTCATTGAGGATCTCCTCGAGCCACGGCATGGGATAGCCATCGGTGAGTTCAGCTTCAAGCTCTTCAGGTGATTCGATTCGCAGTAGTTCGATTACTTCAACATTGGAATTGTCGATCTCCTGCTGCTGGATTCTTTCTGAGGCGGAAGCAAGAAGATCGTCCAGGACTCCGGCATTGATCTGCACTGAAAAACAGAAGGCAAGGATCGTAAGTAGTGTTTTCATTATTTCCCCATTTTCAAATCATTGGTACGACTTTTTCACCAGTCTATAGCGAATACTGGCGGAGGGCTTATGCGGGGGCATTGACGGAATACCCCCCCAACTCAGATAAATCGTAATTTTCAATGTACTTAGAAGAATAACCTGCAGATATGGAAGGCTCTGATGGTATCTGTACCTGAACTGACCCCTCATGAGAAACAATGGCTTGCATTATTTATCGAGTATAATGATCAATGTTTCAGACGCAAGCGAGAAATGCCAGTCTTAAATATTTCTGGGGCGATCAGACCAGGGACAAATTGCGATCGTCGTCCTGAATGAAGTAGAGCGCCGGTACCGCAGAAATAAACTGTTATGTAACGCAAAAATGTCCCGCCGGCAGGTTCCACTTCCTAAAACCCTGGAACCGGGGAAACTTCTCCGGAATAAATGTTGTATACATGACCGGACGGACCGCCCATCATTACCAGCAAGGGAGAGACAGAATGAGGATAATTCTCGCAACCGCGGCCCTGGCAGTGCTGACATACGGTTGTTCGAACAGTCCCAGCGCGCCCGGCGGCACGCTTCCCGTGGTGCAGAACTGCAGGATAGTCACCGGGCAGACCGTGGGCGACACCGTGACCGTGGCTTGGGACCCGGTGGAGGTGGAAGTGGACGGATACAGGGTGTGGTTCGCCACCACCGACCCCGGCAATTGGGATATCATCGCTCAGGTGGAGAGTACCACCACCGAGCATATCGCCACCAGCACGGGCTTTTACTGCGTTGATGCCATAAAGGGTATTGATTCCTCCGAGTCGCAGTCCAACAAGGCCGACGACAGGGCCGAGATGTTCATCATTGAAGACACTCTCAGCGTCTGGGGCGACTGCGGGATTCGTTTCCTCCCCACACAGGCGGTCATAGGCGACGCCACGGACCCCTCCTTCGCCCAGGACCTCTACATAAGCTGGCAGGGCGATGAAATCGTGTTCCGCAGCGGCGGCAGCGACCCGGACAGCTATCCCGGCGGAACCGAAAGCCTCATCGCTGAGGCCGGCAACACGGTCGCCTACGGTCCCGGGGACCCGGCGTGGAAGCTCACCGTTACGGCCGTGGAGGGAAGGCGGTATTTCGTGGCCCTCGAGAACGGGGACTACGCCCTGTTCGGGGTGGACACGGTCTTCGACAGCCTGGTCATGCTGGACTCCGGCCAGTACCAGACAATTCCCGGCCTCAGGCTGTTCAACGTCTTCGTTTTCTGAAAGATGCCCCGAAGAGGTCAGCTTGCGGTTCCGGAGCAGTTATCCCTGCCCGGCAGACCTCAGCGGACCACCACGAAATCCGCCAGTTCCGGGTCCATCGTTTCTTCATCCCCCAGTATCTTCACCGTCATGAAGGAGGTTCCGGGGGGAAGCTGGTCTGGAATACCTGCCCGGTAGTCGCTGTGAAAGCTGCCGCAGACGAACACACATCTGACACCGTCGACGGAGGCGGCCATCACGGCGTCCTTCAGAAGCTGTGCCCGGTACATGTTCATGGGGGACATGGGCATGGAATGCATCTGGCCTCCCAGGTCCTCCATGGTGGCAAGGAACCTCTCCCTGTAGCCGGCGCTGGAGGAATCGACCGTGAGGTCCTCGAAGAATTCCTCACCCTCCAGGGCTTCCCATCCGCCCCTGGCCACCCGGGAAGCAAAGCTCCTCGGTACGTTGGCGGCGATTACCCGGTAGCCGTGTTCGGCGGCAAGGTCCACCATGGGGGCGTACGCCTCGGGGTAATTCCCCCAGGGGCGGCTGCCCTCCATGAATTCCTCCCCTGAAACCTCACCGGCCAGGTAGCAGTCCAGCAGCCCCTGAACGTCTGTCTCGAACATCTCCAGCGCCAGCGCTCTCTCAGAAGAAGCCAGGGAGCTCCATATGAACAGCTCCCACCGGTGGGCCAGGGGGTCGTCGTGCTTCTCTCCCACGAAGACCACGTCGGCTTCCGCCAGAGCCTGCAGCATCTCCTCCGCAGTTACCGTGCTGTCCCCGGCGTAAATCGTTCCCGGGGGCGCTTCCCCCCCGCCCGTATTCGAGCCAACCGCGCAGACCGCGCAGCCGAGAATGACCGCTGCCGCTGATAACATATCCGTTCCCCCTTGTCCGACCGCGCCGTCCGCGGCGCTGTTGAGTCTTTTCAGCCGGGTTCGAGTGCCCCGGGGTTTTAATTGACGAACACGTATCTGATAGCTCTCCGCCGGGTCCGGGTCAACCGGACCGGGAAAACCTGAAACTTGATTGACAGGATATGGCATTCAGGATTATCATCATTCGCTTTCGATCGGCCCGGTGGAATGAACTCGCCGGAAGCAGATTTTCCGGCTTAATACTCGAAGAGGGGGATAACTGAGATGAATAAAGTACTCCTTGCAGCCTCAGCCGTTCTGATGCTTCTTTCCGGATGCATTGGCGGTTCCGGCCTGGACCACGGCGACAGCGCCGAGGTAGAGATAACCGACTCCAGTCCGCAGCTTGGGGAACTGGTCGCTGACGCGGAAATGGTGCTGCCCGAGGCCGGCCTTCCAGTGGACGGGAGGTTCTTGTCCGAGGAGCTGAAGCTGAAGGCTTCCGGGCTCACGGTGATAGAGGCCGTGGGAACCGGCGGCTTCGACCCGGTCGCGGCGGTAATAGCGGAGGACGGCAGTGTCCTTGCCGCCTGCGATGACTGGAGCGGCTCCGCCGCCAGCAGGATGGTCCTGGAGGACGTTCCTTCAGGGTCCAGGGTCATCGTCTGGGGAGTGGACGGAGAGCCGGGGGCCGTCACGGTAAGCGCAGCCGAAGCCGCTCCATCGGACCTGGAGGAATGGAGAGGTGCCGCCACGCTGGAACTGGGCGTGATGCAGGCGACACTCTCCGACGACAAGGACAGCGAGATGATGGAGGATTACATATACGACCTGAACTCCTCCGAGATATACGCGGAGCGTTTCGGGAACGCCCTGCTGGTTCCCTTCAGCGTCCCGGAGGACGACTGGTACGGTATCAACCTCCAGTCGGAGGATTTCGACGCCTACCTCGTGCTGGTGTCCTTCGGACGAAGGGGGGCCAGGGTGGTGGAGATAAACGATGACACCGGCGGCCTGACCGATTCCAGGATACTGAGAGAGCTGGAAGAGGGCAGGTATGGTGCCATGGTCATGAGCTATTTCGGCGAAGGCGGCGAGTTCACCCTTTCGGTAGACCGGCTGGAGTTCGAGGAGGGCAGCGCCGTTCCGGTTCCGGTTCCCGGCACGGCCACAGGCTTCCTCTCGGGCAACCAGATCGCAGCCTCGCACTGGGAGACAATTGACGAGGACTGGCATTACTCCTCCATAAACAGCGGCACGCCCGTGGTTGCCTTCTCCTTTACCGTAGAGGAGGAGGGGGATTATCACGTAAGCGCGTCAGCGGATTTCGACGCCACCATGACCCTCGTTTCACTCACCGAGACAGACGGACCGGTTTTCCTCGAATACAGCGACGACTGGGAGGGGACCGACCCCGCCCTCACCATGACGCTGGCTCCGGGAGAACACCTGGCCCTGATATCCGATTATCTGGAGACAGCCACCGGAGAGGTGACCTTCTCGGTGGAGCTGCTTGAGAAGTTCGACCCTGAGCCCGTCTCCCTGGAGCCTGATGCGTCCTACGACCTGGAGATATCCCCCCGTCAGAGGTTCGGCCTGTTCGACCTGGAGATAGTGGGCGGGTACGTCTACGGGGTGAGCGCTGAAAGCGAATACCTGGACCCGGTCATAACTCTTACCTTCGCGGACAGCTCGCAGCTGGTGGATGATGACGGGGGCGAGGGCTTCAACTCCTACCTGGAATTCGTGCCGAACGCGGACCAGCTGGGTTACGCGGTTCTGCGTGTGAACAACTACGATGAAGGTCAGGAGGGAATCATAACCGTGACGGTCGAGAGGCTGGAGAGACTAAGCGACCAGGAGGTCTTCTCGCTCTACGACTGAGAAACGCCGGAAAAAATCTACAGGTACTGCAGGGGTTCTTTCCCCTGCAGTCCCGCCAGAAGCTCTATGTAGGGCTTCACCGGGCTGACGTTTATCTTGGGGTACAGAACGTTCTCCACCTGGAAGAAACCGGCGTTCTCCCTGAGGGTTATGCTTATCCGTATGGGCCTTGCGCTGCCGGAGGAGATGTCCACCCTCTCCACGGCCGCCGAGGAGTACTGGTGAATGTCGCCGATCTGAGGTTCCAGTGAAAGCCTTGCCGGAGCCCTGGCCCGGCCGTGCTCCATGTCGCAGCCGTCCCCGACCAGCACCAGCCCGGCCTCTATGGAGCTGATCTTCCTGGTTGCCATGTGCCCGGCGATTCCCTCCAGGGCGGTGGAGGCTATTGCGGTCTTCCTGCGAAGAGAATCCAGTTCGACACTATCGAGCACCCTGTATATCAGAGGTTTTGCCAGGAGCATGGAGTGCTCCTCGTGGCCGTCCCGGCCCACGGCCATACCAATGTCGTGAAGTATGGCGCCCAGGAAAACAGCCATCCTGCTGTCATCGGAATGAAGGCCGGATTCGAAATTCAGGCTGGTCCTGACCCCGGCGGATTCCAGAAGGCTGAGCATCTTCAGTGAATTGAGCGCGCATATCCTCATGTGCACCGGGCCGTGGTCGTTCATTCCCAGCCGCTTGACCGTGACCAGGTTGGAGTACTCCTGCAGGGAGTCCACCTCGCTGTCGTCGAAGACCAGCTCGGCGGCCCTGCGGGCCTTGCCCGAGAGATATTCGAGTATCTCCTTCTCCAGTTCCACTTTGATGTGGGATTGGGACACTTTGGTTCTCCTTCTATCTCAAACACTGACAGAACTTCAGGCGCACGATCTATGCGGAGAATATAAGCAACCGCCGGCACTGTGACCTCGGGCGGGTCAAGTCCGAATCAGAGCGCACATAGTATCGGAGGTCCGATTGAACTTTTGAGTTCAGGGATCAGTATTTCATTTTGCTTATAAGAGCTTCCAGATACCGTGACTTTACCTGCCGGGTGGCGACGATCTGTTTGAGAGGAGGAAGTTTCAGTATCGCTCCCAGCATCGCAGCCATCGCGCGGTGACTCCACAATACCCGGTTATCAAAGATCAGGTTCTGTAGTTTTCCCCTTTCGATCGCCATCACCACCGCCCGGTGAGTTCCATTCATCGGGGTAAGGACCCTTTCCGGCCTTGATTCCAGCCCGATACTTCCACAAGGGCATGCGCGGACACATATGCCGCATCCCAGGCAGAGGCTTTCGTTCAGCCTCGCCTTTTTCTCTTCCGGGTTCCCCGGATTATTGGAGGAGACCAGGGTCATGGCCTCAACCGGGCATACATTCACACATTTCCCGCAACCCGTGCAGGTTTCCTCTGAAACAACCGGAAGGAAATTGGTCGTATGAACGGGGTCCAGTATGGCAAACCGCCTCGCAGCGATCATGGCTTCGCAACAGCAGCCGCAGCAATTGCATATAAAATTAACTCTTTCCCTTACATTTTCACCGAATTGAACCAGATTGTTCTCGTAGGCGACATCCAGAAGATCGAGGCATTCTGAAGTGTCTATTTTCCTGGCATAACCGTGCCTGGTCAGAGAGTCCGCCGTCCCGTTGAATGTCATGCATATGTCTTTCGGAGCGTCGCAATCCCTGCCCAGGTGTTCCATTTTATGTCTGCAATAGCAAATTCCCACACCGATATGGCTCGCCGTTCTGATAACTTCGGTCGCCCTCTCATAATCCAGCACGTGAAGGGCATTTTCATTCGAAAGTACCGATTCGTTCACAAAGGTCCTTCCGAGCTGGGTTTCCCCGTTTGTGAACAATTCCTTGATGAAATCCTCCTCGACATTCATGTATTCATAGAAAAGTTCTGCCAGAACCTTCTGGTCAATGTCGGTCCGGAGCCGCATCATCGAGAATTCAAAAAATCCCGCCATCGGAGGCGGGAGTGCGTAAACCATTTCTCCATCCTGCTCCACATCTACAAGAATGGCCCTTGAGGACAGTTCATCCAGGATTTTCCGGGTTGATACCAGGTCCAGTTTCCATACAGAACTTGCTTTTTCCGCCGTAAATGGCTTGATCGGCAGCAGGGAAACCAGACCGGCCTCCTTTTCGCTGAAAAGCATTTTCAGGATCTGGAACAACACTTTGGAAGGCGGGGCTCCCTGCGGAAACCGGTTCAATCTTTCCGAAAGTTCCGAATAACCATTTCTTACTGTTCGATGAGCCATTAATTACACCAGGGAAACAAAGATAAGGATGGCAATGGAAAACTGGATTTCACAACCTCTGCAATCTGTTATATGATATTGTCTGGAACCTGCGTTCTTGCTCCAGTTCCGTCAATTACTGAGCTTGATTGCATGATACTGAAGCAGATTCAGCCAGTCAATGAACGGAATGGCCTGACCGAAGAAGTGTAGATCTCCAGAACGAGTTTCCTGTGCTGTCTCCACCCCAGAGTGAGTCCGTCGGCCCGGAAAAGTCGTTCAGGGAATAATAGATAGAATCTGCGTTATTGAAGGTGCTGGCAGCCTGGGTAAGTTCAGTATCTTCGTTCCAGCATGAGTCTATGATTCCGTCGCCGTTATAATCCGCCCAGTCGCTTTCTCTCAGGTGATGTACAAAATCGCTGTTGATCAGTTCGTCAATACCGTTGACATCCATGTTGTTCCAGGCGGTCTCCCACTGCGACAGAAGGACCGACGATGGTTCTACCGTTATCGTCTGCGGGTCTGAATCGCATGATGTCAGCATTACCGGAAAAGCAAGCGTAACTGCCAGTGCCAGTATCAGTCGTGTCCTCATTTGAATTACCAGCCTTTCAGATCCTGCGGTGGATCAGTACCTTCACTGGAAATGGGACAGTGGAGTTTCACTCAGTCTCACTACCGGCTTCAAAAGCAGTCCATCCATCCCAGAAAGTCTTCAGTTCCGATCTGAAAACAATAAACTGACCGAAACATGCTCAGACAAACACCAGTTACTGCAGGTTTTCACCGGAAGCAGCGCCGCGGCCGCGACGCAATGCAGCATCCCTGTCTATGGGTTACCCGCTGGTGCTCTTGTATACGAGCCTGTACATATGCTTCTTCTCCTAAGCGGACAGTGCCTCTATTGATAGACCCGCATGTCATATGACACGAATGATTTCACTCTACTCTTCGGAAATGCCGATGTCCATGAGGTATACCTTCGGGTAGTCCATGGGTTCCGTATCGTATCCGATCATACGCGAGCCTCTGATGCTGTACTCTATTCCTTCCGTACCTGCCAGACCAGGCACGGCGGCTACGAAAAGAAGGGAGCCCTCTTCATCGTACACCTCGAAGACCGGCCTGTCCGACCATCCCTGACCAAGCCAGATCCGGCCCTGATCGTCCACGTCCAAGCTGGAAATGGCCTGCCTCCAGGGTATCAGGTTCTCAGTGTCCCTGCGCCTGCTTATGGAGGTGCTGGCGCCGTCACTGAATGACAGGGATTCCAGGTATTCTCCCCTGGCAAGTTCCTCGGGGCTCTTGGGGACCCTTTCCCATTCCCTGTTCAGATACAGCAGGGTATCGCCATCCGGCGACATTCCCATGAACCACCAGGTGCTGTCGGAACGCACGCTGAGGTAGATATCACCCTCCAGGGAGGTGTCCCACACCGCGTCGGCGTTACTGATGTAAACACCAGCTTCGCCGTTCTCCATGACAACGTCAATCATCAGCGGTGAACGCCAGAGGACAGCTTTCGGGTCCACGTCCCTCCCATACCTGGCAAGGAACAGGTCACCCTCGGGCATCTCTCCCCCGGTCCTGTATTCCAGGCCTCCACCCACGTATTCACCTCCGGGGAGGGGTTCCACCGAGTGAGGAGAGAGTTGTCCGAATGTCGTCAGGACAGTGTCGAAGCCCAGGTCCGGTCCGAGATAGGTTATCGTGGCCGCGGGCCAGTCGCTTATCACCAGGCTGCCGTCCTCGTACAGCGCCATGCTTCGCGGATACTGGTACTCACCGGGTCCGCTGCCGGCCCTGCCGACGGATTCGATATGTTCACCTTCCGGTGAGAAGATCGAAAGTCTGCACAGGAGTCCGTCGAGCACATATATGTTCCCTTCGGGACCGAGTTCGGCTTCCGTAATGTTGCCGAAGACGTAATTGCTGTCACCCGTCATAAGTCCTATCGTATCCTCCACGGTTATCGTAAGAGTGTCCGGCTGAAGCCGGGGCCGGGGACGAGCCTCATCCTCCCGCTGTGCGCCGCATGACAGCATCACGATGACGAGGAAGCTGAAAAGTGATGAAAACAATGCTTTCATGGCAGTTCCTTTCGGTGTATTATGTCCCTGTTCCAATGAGCGCATTACCGCCTCCTGAACCTGTCAAACGGTGAGTCCGGTCATAAGGCTGCTGCTGTGCTTCCAAGAACGAATCGTATCCACCAGCTCCTCCGGGATGGTGTTCTCTTCGAGAAGCATCCTGAAAACAAGACCGGCGGAAAAGCCCCTCGGAACGCGTCAGTGATCCGTCCCGGTCTCATCCTTCAGGTCCGCGCTGAGAAGTGATGCCAGCTCCCCTGCCACCTCAAGAGCCAAGTCTCTGTATCTCAGAGATACCGTACTGATCTCTCCACTGTCGGTCAGCAGTTTTATGGTGAAGCGGCTTGCCAGGCTACCCATACCGTAGGTGCTTCCGGTACCGCTTACTACTACTTTCCTTACCTCGCCCGTTCCGAATTCCCGTCTGCCGGAACCTGAACCGTATGAGAGCCGGCCCTGCATGTAGTCGAGTTCAATCGTACCGCCTCCAACTACCCGTTTCCGAACGAAGAGCATGATCATCAGCTCAACCGGTATAAATACAAGCAGTACGATCACGACCACGTAGCGGTCGGTCCCGGAGAAGCTGTCTTCGGGTACCAGAAAATAGAGAACGGCCGCGATCGCCATCGGCAGGATGACCGAGAAGACCATGGCAATACTGAAGATATTCCTGAATCTCCGGTTGTCGGTGGATGTAAAGACGTATTTGCCGTTTTCTTCCTTAAAATGCTTCATCAGAACACTTCCCCGTCCGGTTACTCGACTGTACTCATTAACTTGAAGGAGCATTATTTGCAAGAATTTCCCGCCTTGTTCGCTGTTCCCCGCAGTGAGGATGGCTCATGTATTCCAGGTCCCGCGGGTTCCGGCAGCAGTCCATTCATCCTAACAAAGGCCTTCAGTTTCGATCTGAAAGCGACAATACTGACAGGAACATTCTCAGGCAAGCAGGAGTTATCGCCGGTTTTCGCAGGAAGCGCCTCATCAGGTCGTACTTCTCCTCTGAAGCCGGATGGGTGAACATTCACCCAGCCTCTGTTCCAGGGGCTGAGGTGGCGGTCCGCTAGAGCCCGCGGGACCTTCCCATACTGTGGAACATGCAGGCCAGGGCGAACAGCACCGCGCTGTAGGCCAGGAGCATGGCCAGCGACAGTCCCGGCGACAGCCATGTGGACTGACCGAAGGCGGTCCTTATCGCGGCGGATCCGTAGGAGAGGGGGGATAGCGGGGCTATCCAGCGCACCCACTCGGGCATTTCCGCAAGCGGCACGAAGACGCCGCTGACGAAGATAAGTGGAAGGCGGACCAGGTTGGACAGCAGCATGATATTGGAGGGTCCTCGGACAGGAGGAGCCGCCAGCAGTACGCCCATGGAGGAGAAGCAGAGGGCGGAGAGGACGGTGCCTCCGACCAGCAGCGGCCAGCTCTTCACCGCAGCCTCGGTGAGAAGCAGCCCCAGGGCCACCGGCAGAGACGAGATGACGATGCCGAACAGAAAGCCGCTCAGCACGTCGCCCGCCAGTATCGCGGGCACTCCCAGGGGAGTGGATATCAGCCGCTCGTAGGTTCGAGCCGTCCTTTCCCATGGAGTCACCAGGGGACCCACTGCGCTGGCGGTGAACCACAGAGCCATGGCTACCATTCCGGGGACTACTGTCGCCGCGGGGACCGGCCTTCCCATGCGAAAGGCGATGTAGAAGAAGACGGGAAAGAGGACCCCGAATATCAGTACCGGAGGTTTGAGGTAGTACAGCAGGGCATTCTTCTTCAGCACCACCAGGGCGCCGTGGGTCTGCCTTCTCCAGCCGGCAGCCCTCTCGGCCCTGGCCGTCATCGTGTCCCTCCCTCTTCGGTAAGGCGCAGAAAGACCTCCTCCAGGCTGGGCTTGCGCGTGCATATGTGCGAGAGCTTCAGTCCCCGCCGCCGGGCGTGCTCCACCACCGCCAGCGCCGTGGCGCCCGGGTCGGGGGTCAGCAGCCGCCACAGCTCTCCGGCCCGCTCCAGGCCGGTTACGCCTTCCAGGGCCTCCAGCTGATCGCCAGAGACCGGGCCGCCCAGGCCTACCTCCACGAACTGGCTGCTCCGGATGGCGCTGCGCAGCCTGCCGGGGGTGTCGATGGCCACCAGGCTTCCCTCCTTGATTATGGCTATCCGGGAGCAAAGCTCCCCGGCCTCCTCCATGTTATGGGTTGTAAGGAAGACGGTGATACCCTCGTCTCTGAGATCGGATACGATATCCCTTATCAGACGGGCGCTGTGGACGTCCAGGCCGCTGGTGGGCTCATCCAGGAACAGCACCTCCGGTCTGGTCACCAGGGCCGCGGCCAGCACGAGCCTCTGACGGAGGCCCTTGGAGAGGGCCGCAGCCTTCTGGCCGGCCCGGTCGGCAAGCCCCAGCTGCTCCAGCAGGACGGCGGACCTCTCCAGCCTTGTCCGCCGGTCTATGCCGTACAGCTCGGCCATGAGCATGACGTTGCGGCGGACGCTGAGGTCCATGTAAACGTTGGACTCCTCCGGCACCACGGCGATGGTCGCCCTGGACTGCAGGGGACTGGTGCGGATGTCGTAGCCCATGATTGTGGCCGTCCCCGAAGTAGGTGTAAGCACGCCGGTGAGCATCCGCACGGTAGTGGTCTTGCCGGCGCCATTGGGTCCCAGGAAGGCGAAGACCTCGCCTTTCGCAACCGAGAAGGAGACCCGGTCCACCGCGACTGTTTCCCCGAAACTCCTGCTCAGCCCGTCAACCTCGATGGCAGATGGCATCCTCATCCTCTCCGAAAGGTGAAGCACGCGACGGCAATGCCGCCTGGGGCTTCCGTCAGATTGAACCTCAATGGCAGGGGGCGGGTTCGCGAGTCGTCCCGTCTCTCGGGATGCTCGCATTCGCCCTTCTTTTGACCGTGCATGTCAGCTCCTCTCATCGATAATCCGCGTCCATCGAGTCGCACTCCCCTTCGGGTCTCCGGCAAGGGGTATCCTCCCCGAACCTCAGCAAGGTCTCCAGTGCGGCCTCCATCTCGCGGAGCCTCTCCTTGTCCAGTGAGTAGTGCACGTGGCTGCCGCGGCGGGTGTCATCCACCAGTCCGGCCGAACGGAGTATCCGCAGGTGCTGCGATGCCGCAGAGGGGGAGATGCCGGTCTTCCTCGCAATGGCGCCTGCACAGAGGGGATGGCGGCCCAGCAGGGCCAGCATCCTCAGCCTGGTCTCGGAGGCCAGCGCCTTCATGACGTCGGCCAGCCGCGCTTCGTCCATGGATCCTCCATTTCATTATTTGCTAAAATACTTAACCGTTTGCGGCGGTCAAGTGCTGTAAAGCCCGCTGCGGCTTCGAGAGTGAGCTGCACATCTCGAAAATCGGTTCACCATCGATCGAGGGCTTCAGCTGGCAAAACTGCTGTTCCATCTCCCCGAGATACGGCTGCATCTAAGTGGCCATCATGGTCAGAATCCTCTTTGTCAATCAAATTACCCGCACAAGGGTAAAATGACAGTTTTTCGTTCCTGAGTGTGATAACCCGGGATCTGCTCTGTTTGGGAATCATGGAGGGGGCGACCACTTTGCAGTGAATCCCCGCCTCCGCTAATGCGCGGTAGACCGTGTAGCCTCCTGGCCATGCCTCGTAACAGCAGTCGTTCAATTCAAGTGCCCGGCACCTTCGTCCATTGTGGCGCGCAGGGCGAGGCTGTCGCTCTCCCAGACCAGATAGTCCTCTCCGGGACGCAGCTCCGATACCGATCTGACGTACCTGAACCGGACGTCCGAATCCGGACGGAGGTACAGCAGGAACCGCCTGATCAGCCGGCACTCCTCCCCCTCCGGTGACCGGGAGGAAAGGACCACTGCCACGCTGTCCAGGGCGGCTACCTCGTCGGCCCTGTTTTCCAGAGCTTCGTAAACGGATCTTGCCGGCTCCCAGAACACCTTCATCTGGGACTGTGTCTTCAGTGAGGCCAGCAGCAGGAGAACCAAAAATACAGCCGCTGCGGCAAAGCGCATCCAGGCAGGTCTTCGAGCGCCCGACCAGCCATGCTCCAGGGCCCAGCCCAGGATCAGGGCGGCGGAGGCCGCCAGGGCGTAAACGTAGTGCTTGGCCGGCCCCGCCAGAAGGGCCTGGGCGCTGTAGGCGCTAAGAACCAGGAATATTGTGCCGTACCTGCGCAAGCGGCGGCGGGACTTCAGGAGGGGCGAGACCAGGATGGCTGCCACCAGGAGCACCGTTGTGTATCTCATCAGCGGCAGGCTCATGTAGAAGGCGCCGCTGGCCTGCAGGATCACGGTGTACATCTCCATGGGCCAGAATTTCAGTGGCGTATATCCGCCGTATCCGCCTATGTGTGTTCCGAATACCGCCAGCCTCGATCCCAGTGTGAGCAGCGCTGCCATTGGAAGGGACGCCCAGAACCAGATCCGCGCCCTGCGGTCGGGCTTGCCGTCGGGCCAGAGCAGGAAGAGGAGGGGAAGGGTCAGGAAGTTCACCATTCCCTGCTCCTTGGAGGCGGCGGCCAGCAGGGCCGCCAGGAATGGAAGTGAACCGGCTGCGCCGCGGAGCTTTCCCTGCTTAACGTCAAGCGTCAGGATAAGAGCCAGAAGCGAGAAGCCGGCGGCCAGAAGGTCATGTCTGGCCACTATAAGCCAGACCGCCTCCATGCAGCCGGGATGGCAGATCATCACCAGTGGCGGAAACCACCAGAATTTGCGAACCCCCAGACGTCTGGCCAGGGGTATGGTGAGGAAGACGATCGTCAGGTGTATCAACACGTTGAAAAGGCGGTAGCCCGTGGGAGCGATGCCCCAGAGGTGGTAGTCAAGGAGAAAGCTTATGCTGGTCAGGGGCCTGAAAAAGACCAGCCTGGTTCCGTCCTCCACGGTCTGGCCCCAGGCTTCCGCCAGGTACTGGCCCATGGGCTGCCGGGCCACCAGGGGATTGAGCACGCTCTTGAATTCCTGCGGGTCGAAGAAGCAGTCCAGCAGAGGGGCGTAGATCAACGCGGTAAGGACCAGCGCCAGAATCACCAGTACCAGGTACCTGGAGACCTGTCCCATCAGAGGTTCTCGAGAACGTTCGTCAGCCTTTTTGCCACCTGGTCCTGGGCCAGGCTCTGAAGCCGGAACAGCTCGGAGTCAGGAAAGTGGATTTTGCCCCTTCCAGTCTTCTGCATACAGCGCAGTCCATCCATTCCAAACAGCCTTACAATAATTCTTGAATCGAACCATATCGAGTGAAACATGCTCTGGCAAGCGTGAGTTAATACCGCATTGGTCTGGAAACTGCTCACCGGGATACACAACTTCTCTGTAGCAGGATTCAGGCGGCTTCGAGAGTGAGCTGCACACCTCGAAAATCGGTTCACCATCGATCGAGGGCTTCAGCTGGCAAAAACATTGATATGGGGAATGCAGGATACTGTACTTGTTTATCCCGTAAAGGCAACCTGCTCAACCGTCATGTGAGGTTTTCCTGTCATTATTTCTCATATACGATCCGGCCCTCGAACAAGGTCATGACAACTTCCGTGTCTTTTTGAGACTTGTCCCTCTTTGAGAAAACATCCTCGTTGAGGATGACCAGATCCGCCTTCTTTCCGGTTTCGATCGTTCCGGTTGTGTCCTCGATGAAATTCTGATAGGCGCCGCCGATTGTATGGTATTCAATCGCAGATCTCAGGTCGATTCTCTCGCCGGGTTCATACGGGTTGTCAACCTCATCATTCAGCTCATATTCATTAATTGAATCATTTTTCATCTTGCTTCTGATGACGGCCGTTCCGATCGCCTTGAAAGGGTCCATGGAACTTGAAACCGTTCCCCATGGCCAGTCGGAGCCGAACGCTATATCCGCTTTATCCCTTTTGAAGTCCTCCAGTAGATATCTCTCATTCGCCCGTTCTCCTGAAAGCAACGGTACCGTTTCCTTAAAATAATCACTGTCCATATAGTATCGGGACGGTTGTATGCTGGCCACGAGTCCCAGTTTGTTGAACCGCTTGATATCCTCCCGGTCTACAAGTTCCAGATGGGCCAGGGTATGTCGCAGATTCTGGCCCTTGTGTTCTGTCTGCGCATATTCCAATCCGTCGACAGTGTTTCTCGTCGCCCCGTCTGAAATGGAGTGAACGTGGATCTGAAACCCGTTCTTGTGCAATTCCAGCGCAGTCTGCTTGAAATTCTCCTCATCCCAGACAGGCTTGCCCCTGTATCCTATCCTGTCCTCGTACGGTTTCAGTAAAAAGCCCGTGTGCCCTTCAATCGTTCCGTCCATAAAGATCTTGGCCACATTGAGGTTCACATTTCTACTCCGGTACTTTTGCCTTGCCTCAATCAGTCCGGGGACCTGTCCTTTTCCGAGATCGGGTATGCATAGATGGCTGAGCCTCATCCTGATCGTCAATTCCCCCTCATTATCCATTTCCACAGCAGCGGAAAAGCCAGGTTCCTGTTCGGAGTTCAGAATACCGGCATCGAAGATGGAGGTAATGCCGTTCTTCGCCGCTCGTTTCATATAGTCCCGAAGTGCGTCTTTCCATTCGGTCTTTCCCGGCTGAGAGAGTTTCGTGGTGACAAGTCGGATAGTCGGCATTTCTCTCAAGCACCCGTGAGGCTCATCAGACCCCGGCTCTCTCTCGATATGGCCGCCGGAGGGATCGGATGTGTTTTCATCGATGTCTGCTATTTCCAGCGCTTTTGAATTCACCCAGGCGGAATGATAATCAATAGAGAGAAAGATGGCCGGCCTGTCCGGAATCAATCTGTCCAGGTCCTTCTTAGACGGTCCGATTGATTCAAACGGCATATGACACCAGCCAAATCCGAGAATAAACCCTTTATCTTTATGCTGATCAGCGTATTGTTTGATCAGATCGAAATAATCCTCCCTGTTCTTTCCGGAGAGCAGCAGACAGGAATTCATGAGTCTGCCGCCCATGAAGGCGTGGCAATGGCTGTCGAAAAAACTCGGCAGAACGGAGTTGTTCTGACAATCCACAAACTGCGTTTCACTGTTGACGAACTCTTTACTGCCGGCTTCGGAGCCAATGTAGATAATATGTCCGTCACGAATCGCCAGACATCCATCCTGTGATTCATTTCCCGGTGTGAAAAACACGCCATTGTAGAGAATAGTATCAGCCTTCTTGTCTACACCCATTATGAAAACCCTTTCAAGCAATGGGACAGCGGATTCTCCTGCTCATCCTCATTACCGGTTCCAAGAGCGGTCCATCTATCCATGAACTGCTTCCCCGACGTTCGAAAGTCCTCATGAAGATGGTGCGACGTCCAACCCTTGAGTGCCTGAATCAATTGACTCGGCGCCGACGTCGGTGGGACAGGAAAGCATCTCTGCGTTTCAAGCCAGCGAAAACCGCTCTTCCAAATCACCCGGCCGCCATGAAATCCCGGTACCCGGTAAGCGCAAACTGAATACCCATGGCTATCACTATCACCCCCATGTAGCTGGTCAGCATCCTGCTGGCAATGCTCTTGCTGCCGTTCTTACCGTCGGTCCTTGCCGCAAACAGAAGAACGGCAAGCAGTATCAGGCAGGTTACCGCTATGGCGATGATCGCAGTAACAGGTATGGCGAACCTGGAGTGTGAAGCCGATACGGTTATAACTCCGGTGATGGTTCCGGGGCTTGCGCCGAACAGTATCAGGGGCATCAGCGAAGTTATTCCGCCTTCGGCCCCGTCTCCAACGCCCGCTTCTCCTGTCTGTCTGGCGGAAAGCATGTTTACGCCGATCCAAACCAGAATGCCTCCTCCGGCGCACGAGAAAGCGCTAAGCGAAACACCGAAAAGCTTCAGGATTGTGGTTCCGAAGAGCGCGGCGATCATCAGAACAACGACGATAATAAACACCGATGTAAAGGCTTCCTTTATCCTTACGTTCCTGGGCCGGTCACCGGCGATTCTGGAGAAGATCGCGACGCACATGGCCGGATTCACCAGAGCCATGATAGTCGCAACGGCCTGAAGTTCCTCTTTCAAGGGTGTTTCCAATCTGCAATGTGATATTGTCCAAAAACCAGCGTTATTCTCACTGTTACGTCAGTTACAATTACAGTGCTTGATTGCATGATACTGAAGCATATTCAACCGGTCAATGAACGGAATAGCCTGACGGAAAACGAAAACTCTCCCGGAAGACAGACCTCCCTCCGGAGCCAGGATCCGGCTGATGAAGGTGATCGAGTTCGGAGTCCGGAACCCCGACCGGACAGGTCAGGTGGACACACTTCACGAGGTTGGAATATTGCGCGGATCACGGATTCTGATAGAATCAGTTGCGGTCGATACCGAAGCCGTCATCCTCCGAGAACGGTTTCACCGCCGGGGGACCGGCGATCCTGATGAAGAGGCCTGCGTATAGTATCTTCACAGCCTCACCAGGCAGAAATGGGATGACTCCCGCCATCAGGACAGGGCCCACCGAGGGGAACGAACCGGCTGCCGCGCGATACCAGAAGGCAAGCTGGACGATACCCGGAAGGTAGATACAGAAGAGGGTGACCGAGGAGAGTACCGCCAGCAGCCGGGGAAGGGTCCGCAGTTCCCCGCAGCGGTCCACGATATGACCGACCGCGAGGGCCGCCGGGACGAATCCGAGAAGATAGCCCCCGGTCGGACCTGCAAGTACTGAGAGTCCTGACGAAAAACCGTTGAACCAGGGGACTCCCGCAACGCCCAAAAATAGATAGATCGACTGGCTCAGCGCCCCCCACCTCCCGCCCTGGATCGCTCCCGCCATGAGGACGGCCAGCACCTGTCCAGTGACCGGTACCGGTGTCCAGGGGACCTGGAACCTCAGCTGTGCCATTACACCGGTCGAAAAGGCGAAGAGGAGAGCGAGTGCCAGCCTCCTTCCTCCGGCCATGCTCTCCCGGAGCTGGAAAACATCCCTTCTCAGTCTGTCGTAATCCGCAACGGCAGCTTCTATCCGCATCATTCCCTCCTGTAAACCCGTTCATGAAATTAGGTAGACGATCTGCGTCGAAGTGGGTATCATAATCAGGAAAGACAGGTGGGGGACAAGGCACGGTCTCTTGTCACGAAAAACCGGAAATACGACGGCCTGAGGAGAGCTTGAACTCTCAGAACATGGACTTGATACCTCCCCAGGTATCCTGCCGCAGCTCGAGAATATCGCACCCCAACTCCAGCATGTGCGTAAGTCCCGAGATCCGTACCGGCATGTAGAAGGTAGATCTTTCAGGCACGTATTCCAGACCGCAGCAGCAGTCCACCTCCACCGGGATCTCCGCATCTCCCGTGAATGTCAGGATATCCGGCGGATCGAAGACGTAGAACTCTACTCTGTCATAACCGAAGTACGAAACCGCCACCCCGGTCTGACCTGCGTAGGGAAAAATGGTTATACCGCTGCCTGATTCGTCCGGGGTATGGTAATCGAACATCTGGTATGTGCCGCTTCCGGGATAGAACCTCATTATGCCGTAGTAGTGAACGGTCTCCCAGAGCCATCCGCTTTCCTCGACCTCCAGGGCCGTTCCGTACTCTCCGGCGGGATTGCCTGTCTGCATGAGCCAGGAGTCGTTGTGGTATACCCAGTAGTCACCCTGGTAGTTGCTGTCCACCAGATACAGGTAGCGGGAATAGCCCGTTCCTCTCACAGCTATTCCCGAGGGCGAATCGCAAGGTACATCCAGTGTGTCCTCGACGATCGTGGGATCTTCGACAGGCACGGTGTAGAGCTGGTCCAAGGATATGCCCAGGAGCCAGATGCGGTCCAGGCCCGACTCGTAGGTTATCTCGGCGAGATTGTCGCCCCCGGTCCAACCCAGGTACCAGCTGTTCTCCAGAGTCAGTGTGAACTGCTGCGGACTGTCCTCCTCTGTGGCGCGGGCGTGGATACCGCCGGCCGCCAGGGAGCCCGCCAGTATCAGCGCCATTGCTGCGGTCATAAAGCCTCCTTCAGTATTCCGACCTCCGCTTCCGGAACCGGCACGATCATTCCAGGACCACCATCCTGGCGGACTGCCTGATGCTTCCCTCTCCCCTGATGTCCAGGAGGTACATGGCGGGCGGGAGCGACGAGACGTCCAGGGTCCTGTCACCGGGATAGAGCCTGTCCTCCAGGCATACCCTCCCGGACATGTCGTATACGGTGACCCCCAGTTCCATGTTCTCGGCGCCGGTCCAGATAAGGGTGGTCGTCAGGCGGCAGGGATTCGGTCCGAGGTGTACCGTACCGAGGCCCTCGGGCGGGAGCGGGGATTCCTCTATTCCGGTCAGCACGTTGCCGCAGAGGATGTGGCTGTAGGGGTCGAAGATGACCTCGACCGGTTCGAATGAGACCTGGTAGACCTCCTGCTGCACTGCCGAATCGTTCCACATGGTCACGAGAGTATCCTGGGAGATGCCCTGCACCAGGAACTCCACCGGCATCTCGAAGACCGGTCCCGTGGACTGGACCTGGCTCAGATGTATCGTCAGCTCCCAGGCGTCGACAGTTTCGATCCAGCTGCTGGCAATGTCGTAGACCGGGTAGCCCCAGTCGTAGATCCATGTGTCCATGAACCAGTCAATATCCCCGCCGGTCACGAATTCCACCGCGTCCCGGAAGTCATCGCCGGTCATGGTGCCGTACATGTGCTGCTGGAAGAGCCAGTTCATGGAATCGAAGAAATCCTCGTCGCCCAGCACATATCGGAGCATGTGCAGCACCGATGCGGCCTTCTCGTAGGTGGTGTAGCCGAATATCTGCGAAGGGGTGGTCGGATAGGCTATGGGGAACAGCTCACCGCTGTTGAGGTAGGGGATCATGATGCTCTGGACCATATACTCCGTGTACTCCTCCTCCCCGTAGGTCTCCATCCAGAGAGCTTCGCCGTAGGTCGAGAAGGCCTCCTTCAGCCAGATGCTCTGCCAGTCCACGTGGGAGACGCAGCAGCCCCACCAGTGGTGGGTCATCTCATGCGCTATCAGCCAGTCCCAGTAGTTGTTGCCGTTAACCGCGCTGGCCCAGTGGGCTATGGCCGAGGTATGCTCCATGTCGCCGTTGGGGGTCTGCACGAGGCTGAACTTGCAGTCCCAGGGGTAGGGCCCGTACAGAGACTCCAGGTTCGCCAGCATAAGATCAACGTTCGAGAAGCTGCCCAGGGCATCTTCGATCTCCCATTCGTAGACGTAGTAGTAGATCCTGGAATCGGTAGAGTCATGCAGCACGGCGTACTCTCCGACTGCGAGTGTCACCAGATAGGTGGGCAGGGGCTGGTCGAAGCTCCAGTGGAAAGTCGCCTTCCCTCCGGAGTAGTCCACGCCGGCCGAATCACCGTTGGCGACAGCGTAGAGGGTGTCGGGGCATGTTATGTGGAAATCGTAGGTGGCCTTGTCGTTCTGGAAGTCCCAGCAGGGGAACAGGCACTTCCCCATGCACTGGCCGGGAGTGTAGATGCCTACGCCTATGTGATATGTGATGTAGGGATGGAACCAGAAACCGCCCCACGACTCATGGTAGGGAAAGCCGCCATAGGCTACGAACAGCTCCACTGTATCCGATGGGGTCAGCGGTGAAGAAAGCGTGATGAAGAGAGAGTCCTCCTGCTGATAGAACGGGAGATCGCCCGCGGCGTCCCAGATGGAGTCGACGGTGAGCTGCCTGAGGTCCAGCCTTATGTCGGATACGGTCCCGCCTGCCGATGTCATCGTGATACCGGTTGTACCGTAGATCTCCTGGATGTCCCTGAAGACCTCTATGGCCAGATCGTAGTGCAGGATGTCCACCGGATTTTCGGGATGGTCCGTCTCTTCTATCGTCCATCCCGGCAGAGGTCTTCGGAGCGCCATGTCCTGCAGCATGGGATGTAGACCGGAAACAACCGAGAGCATCAACAGGAAAATCATCTTACGCCTCCTTCATGGGTCCCACCTTCTCGGATCCTTCACAGGAAGATAAGACCCTGGCGACCATTCGACTATCCCCCTGGAAGAAAGTTAAGGATGTTCACCTGTCCGGTTCGCTGCTGACGGAGATCGCGGACGCCATGTCGTCCGATGTCCATGCCCTTCTATATTACTGACTGTATATCTGTATTGCATCACTATGGCGATGCCGGACGGGTACTGACTATTTCGAGCAAGCGGAGAGGGAACCGATGGCTGTAATGCCGGTGCCGTTCAGATGGGAAGAATGCAAGGCATACTTCATTCGCGCGGCCCACGGGATAGTTCTCATATGAAACCGCACTCAATGGAGAAGGAGCGGTTCCTGGAAAACACCGATACCGACCCACTCAAGGGCCTGCCCGAGAAGAAGGCCGCCCGTCGCCTGAAGGAATGTGGACGAAACAAGCTGGCCGAGCATGAGGAAAGGTCACTCTGGAACATACTGTTCGGGCAGTTCCTCACGCCCGTCATGTACCTTCTGGCTGGCGCCGCTTCGCTCTCCTTCATTTTCGGGGATATCCCGGAAGGAGTCGCCATTGCGGCCGTTATGCTCATCAATGCTGCCATCGGGTTCTGGATGGAATTCCAGGCGCGCAGGAGCATGAATGCCCTCAAGGAAATGGACAGATTGACGGCCCGGGTGGTCCGCGATGGCGAAGAGCAGGAAATCGATGCCGAAGAAGTCGTTCCGGGAGATGTGGTGCTTCTGGTACCGGGCGCGCTTGTCCCCGCCGACCTGCGGCTTGTGGAGGTTTCGGAACTGCAGATTAACGAGTCCCCCCTCACCGGAGAATCGGTACCGGTGGAAAAGGGCACATCCGCCGTAGAGGAAGATGCCCAGACCGGCGACCGGCTGAACATGGCCTACAAGGGAACTACGGTTACCCGGGGAAAAGCCAGGGGCATCGTGACAGCCACCGGAATGGACACCAAAATAGGAAATATCTCGGAGCTGGTAAGCTCCGCCGGCGGGGAAGAGATACCTCTGAACAGAAGGCTGGAAGAACTCTCGAGGAACCTCATCTGGCTGGTGCTGGGACTGGCGCTCCTGCTGACCATCGCCGGATATCTGGCCGACAAGGACCTTTATCGGATAGCTCAGACGTCCATAGCCTGGGCCATCGCGGCAATTCCCGAGGGGCTGGCCATCGTGGCCAGCGTGGCCCTGGCCAGGGGAATGCTACGGCTGGCGGACCATCATGTGATAGTTAAACGCCTTGCCTCCGTGGAAACACTGGGGGAAACGAATACCATTTTCACCGACAAGACAGGGACGCTAACCCAGAACCGTCTGACTGTGGAAGAGATAGTCCTGGGAACGGAAGAGAAGGGAAGCGTTCGCTGGAATGACGATGAAGCCGCACTCGATGAGATTTCCCGGGATTCCGACGGCTTTCGAAAACTGCTGGATATCTCC
>JAWOBF010000060.1:0-9981 GCA_046498225.1 Candidatus Aegiribacteria sp. | reverse complement strand
AGAGAATTTCCATTCCGGCTTCAGCCGCAGCAAGGCCTTCATCACTCCCAGGGAATACCTTCCTATGCCGTCCACCTGTTCCTGAAGGGCCCTGGCGTCAAAAATGATATGCTTCATCCGCTCCCCGCTTCGATGGCGCAGTTCATCGGCAGAATAGATCCCGAGGCAGTTTCAGAGATGGAATATACACCCGTTACACCCCCGTCGCGCATACCGCGCCGGCATCAAAGCAGCCTCTTCAGGATGCGGGCCAGCTCGTCGGCTGCGGCTGAACGGGTCCTCTCGGAGGTTACGAACCTCCTCCCCCCCTCCGTCAGTCTCCGGCGCAGACCGGTATCGGAGATGATCCTCTGAAGGGCTTCTCCCACCTTCAGGGGGTCGCGTTCCACCAGGATACCGTTCTCCCCTTGGCGCACGTTGTCCAGGAAACCGCCCTCCCCTACCGCCACCACCGGCGTTCCGCAGGCCATGGCTTCGAGCGGAACCAGGCCGTAGGGCTCGTTCTTCTGGCAGCAGACCACCGCCGAGGCCCGATTGTAGAGCTCCACCAGCCGCCGGTCGGGAATCTTCCTCCGGATACGAAGGCTCACCTCAAGCCGCTTCGCAGCTGCGGACAGCTTCCTTTCGTATCCGGGAAACTCCCTGTCAGCCACCACGGTAAGGGAAGGTCTGAGCCTTTTCGGAATGGAGGATACCGCCTCTATGGCCAATCCGTGACCCTTGAACGGCCACAGGGCCCCCACGCTGAGGATCATGTTCTTCCTCTCCCCCTCCTTCCGGTGGTACAGAACGGTATCCACACCGGGCCTGACCACCTCCGCTTCCCTTCGGTAGATGTCCCTCACCCTCCCGGCCATGAAGCTGGACAGGACGACTATCACTCCGGCGTCGGCCACCGCCCTCCGGTCCATGCGCCTCTCCAGGGACCTCAGACGGAACAGAAGGAACCGCTGCAGGCCGTTATCCGTCCTTCTCACGATGGATGGTTCGTAGATGTGCCTGGGGAATTCGTAGCAGTAGTAGGCGGAGGGAACGGAGAGATGGCTGAGAAGGGGCGGGGCGGCTACGTACATGGAATTGTGTACCAGGGCGATGTCGGAGGAATCATCGATACTGCCTGCAATGTCAGCGCACAGACGGTCGAACGCCCTGAGCCTGGCGGGAAGGACCAGGGGCGCCGCCGTTCTGCGGAGGCCCGTGAGCCTCGCGCCGCGGTGAAAAGACCATTCCCGGCCTGTCACTCCCCGGGGAAGGGCAAGCGGGGCGGAACCCCGGGGGAAATGCACCGTGACCTCAAACTCCCGGGCAAGGTGGACGAGCATGTCGGAAACCACCCTGATACCCCCTCCGGAAGGAAGGTTATGGAACAGGGACAGCCTTGGCTTGTCCTGCGGCGGCAACTGCTTTTTCCTCCCTGTCACGTCCGTGTCATCACCTGAACTCCGCGAGTATGATATATTTTAACCAACACTAACAGGATCGGTCCATGCGGGAAACCGGAGGTCTATGTTGCGAGTTGCCGTGATACTGGTCAATTACGGTCAGTGGGAGCTGACCCGGGAATGCCTGCGGTCCCTTCAGACCTCCCGTGGAGTTGACCTGAGGGTGACCCTGGTGGACAACCGTTCTCCGGGACCGGTGCCGGAATGGGTGGAGTCGGTTCCCGGCCTTCGATTCAGGAGACTCGAGGAGAACACCGGTTTCGCCGGCGGCTGCAACGCCGGTTTCCGTCTGTCAATGGAGGACGGTGCTGATCTCACCTTCTTTCTCAACAACGACGCCCGCGTACTGCCGGACACCGTGGCGGGACTGGCGGACTATCTGGCCTCCAGCTCCTCCACCGGAATAGCGGCTCCCGCCGTATACCGCGACTCCGACCCGGAAAGGCTCTGGGGGGCAGGGGGAAAACTGGTGAGGTGGAAGATGCGTTACGAGCAGGTGGACATACCGGAGGAACTGTACTCGAGTGGGGAAGGACTGGGAGTGGATTTCGTCTCCGGATGCGCCCTCATGGTAAGGTCCGCCCTGTTCGACGAATGCGGTGGGTTCAGGGAAGACTTCTTCATGTACTACGAGGACGCGGACCTCTGCAGAAAGGTATCCGGAGCCGGTTATTCGGTGGAGGTGGTGCCTTCCCTGCGGGTCCTGCACAGCGTAGCTTCCGGCAGCGGCAGCGAGCTGTCGAAGCTGGCGGTATACTTTTCGGAGAGGAACAGGATACTCCTGTCGCGGGACATGCTCGCCCCCATGACCAGGAGGGTGTTCATCGCCTACAAGACGGCCGTTCTGCTGGTTCTCACCGTCAAGTTCCTGGCCACGGCCAGACCCTCGCTGGCAGCATGGATATGGCGCGGCTACCTGGAAGGCCTGGCGGGCAGGGCCGGTTACAGGGATGTCATAGGGAAGCTGGTATGATGGAACGGGGCCACTCTTTCCAGACCGTTCTTATTGCTTATCTTACCCACTGCCCGCCGCCTTAGGGGAAAACGGACGGGAACGCACTCCGGAATGGAAAGGGAATGACGCATGTACTGCTCCCTCTGCGGCCATGAGAACGAAATGGAAACCGTGGGTTTCAAGGCAGCCTGCGGGAATTGCGGCGAATATCTGCACAGCTGTGTCCAGTGCGCCCATTTCGATCCCGCGGCCTGCAGGTGCCGCTCTCTCACGACCGAGGCGGTATCCCGCGTGGACCACATCAATTACTGTGAAGAGTACTCCCCCCGCAACGCGACCGGCCGCGGGGACAGCGTGCGGGAAAAGAAGAAAGCGGATGATTTCAATACCCTCTTCGGCTCAGCGGACACTCCCCGCGCCGGCGGCGGCCCGGAGTGAGGGTGTGACATGCGAACAAATCCCGTGACCGCCGAAGATTTCGTGAAGAACCGGCTGGGATTCCGCGGCGTGCTCCTGGCGCTGTTCCTTACCGCGCTGTACTTCGCCGCGTATACCTATCTCGGCACGAAACTGCTTCACCTGCTGCTGGGCTGCCTTGTGTTCATCGCGGCCTTCTTCCTGTACCCGAGGCCCAAGTCCTGGCTTCCCGTGCTGCCGCTGCTCTTCGCCCTGGGCGCGCCCACCATGCCCACGGACAACTTCAACCCGGCCCTGGCAACTATCATTATCCTTGTCTTCACGCTCTTCTACCTGCTGGACAGGGTCATCTGGAACAGACCGCTGTTCGTTCCCTCACCGTACCTGGGAATACTTCTTCTTGCCTTCGCCCTGCAGACCGCAAGCGTTTTCATATCCATTCATGTGCACGAGCAGTACGCGTTCAACGCCATAAGGGACGGAAGCAGCGTTTTCATCTTCGCCCCGCTTGCAGTGATGATACCCGTTCTGTGCGGCTCGAAGGATGATGTACGCAGGCTGCACCGTGCCGTTGTGGTAGCCGTGGCGGTGGTCTCGCTGATCGGAGTGGTCCAGTACTTCGGCATAGAGGGGTTCTCCAGGGCGGACCTGGGCATCGGCTACGTGTACCGCGGCAGGATAGCCAGTGTATTCGGCAATCCGAACATCTTCGCCGGCTATCTCGAACTGGGTCTTCCTCCGTCCATAGCACTCTTTTTCCTCGACAGGAAGATAAAATGGAAAGCCATCGCCCTTGCCGCCGTCATTATGGGCATAATGGGCGTTCTCTTCACCTTTTCCAGGGGAGGGCTGCTGGCGGCTTTCGTGGGTATCGGCCTGACCCTGCTCTATATCTACCGCAGAAAGATATGGGTCCCCGTCCTGATGGGCATAACGGCCGTGTACCTCCTGCTCATGAGCGCCGGGACTTTCGACAGGCAGATGTCCTTCTTCCTGGACCCGGAACAGAACATGACCCAGCCGACGCTGCTGCACAGGTACGTTACCTACAAGGGATTCCTGCGGCAGGTGAGGGAAGCTCCGCTCACGGGCGTGGGGTACGGGGCCAGGGAGCATTACTGGGGAAGGAGCCGTCTCTACAGCTTCTGGGAGGTCCGATACGTCAGGAGCGACCAGCCGATACTCAGGTTCGGAGGACTCAACAGTCTCTTCCTGAACAACGCGGTGAAGGGAGGACTGGTCTCGCTCGCCTCGGCGCTGCTCATGTTCGCGGCGATATATGCCGCCTTCTTCAAGGTGATGAGAAAGGGAGATGACCTCGGAATACTGGCCACCGCCATAACCGCGGGTATCTTCAGTTTCATGGTACACCAGATGGTGGGAAACCAGATACGCTTTCCCACCGTCAATTCCCTTTTCTGGTACAATACCGGTCTGCTGCTGACCATCGTTGCCCTCGCCGGGAGAAAGGATCAGAAGGTTGCCTCCGATACCTGAGGACCGTTACGTGATAATTATCGGAGCCATGAAGAGCGGCACCACTTCCCTTTACTCCTATCTTGCCCCGCATCCGGAGATCTGCCCCTGCAGAACAAAGGAGACGGAGTTCTTCTCCCGCCACGAGGCCCATGGTATCCACGCGGGTCGATATCAGGATCTCTGGGACTTCGATCCATCGAAGCACAGATACGTTCTGGAGGCCTCCACCGGATATACCAAATTCCCCCTTGAAAGCGGTGTTCCCGGAAGGATATGGGACTACGGCATACGCCCCCGGTTCCTCTACATCCTGAGAGATCCCTTCGAAAGAATAGAGTCTCACTTCAATACCGGACGGTTCAACCCCGGCTGGAACCGCTCCATTCTCAATGATCATCTTCTGAACGTCAGTGACTATTACCTCCAGATCCGGCAGTACGAAGAGTTCTTTCCCAGGGACAGTATACTCCTGCTCGATTTCCAGCATCTCAAGCAGGACCCCCGGCTGGTCCTGCAGGAGATATACAGGTTTCTGGGCCTGGAGGAATATTTTCCGAAGGATTTCGAGAGAAGGAACAGAACGGAATATCCCACCAGGTGGGAGTATCTGTACAGGAAGGTCATCACCGGTGCCGGGCTGAACAGAATGATCCCCTCAGGACTGAAAACCGCGGGCAGAAAGATGACGGAGGGAGCGAAACCTGTCCGGAGGAGGAAACTCGACACCCGGGAGCGGGAGATAGTCTTCCAGAGACTGAAGGAAGGCATGAGGTCCCTGAAGGAAGAGTACGGTTTTGATACCGGAGCCTGGGGTTTTTAGGGCAGCGGGCCCTTCCCCAGTTTCCCGCGGATGACCAGCACGAGGGACCTGTATGTATCGGACCCCGCCATAGCGGTTACGGTGACGTAGAGGACGATCCCGGGCACTATCGCCAGGGCCGTGTTCAGGGCCCGCGAGGACAGGGACGCGCCGAGGTCCACCGGGAACACCATCCCCGCAAGCAGAAGGTAACCTACCATCACTCCGGTCCCCAGAAGCACTTTCAGGAACTCGGGTATGAAATCCGACCCTTTGATCCCGTTGAGCTTCTTCCTCAGGAAGTACAGCTGCAGCAGGGTCTTCGCTGCCGACGTCACGCTGGTGGCAAGCGCCAGGCCGCCTATTCCCAGGGGACCCATGAGTATCACGTTCAGAAGCACGTTGGCGATCATAGCCCATATGCCCAGGGCCGCCGGTATGAAGGACTCCTTCAGCGCGAAGAAAGCCCTTCTTACTATCAGTCCTATCCCGAACTGGGCGAACCACGCGGAATAGAAGGCCAGCGCGTATCCCACCATCCTCGACTCGTCCGGCCCGAAGTTGCCCCGCTGGAACAGTATGGATATGAGGGAAGCGGACATTACCACGAGAATTCCGGAAATGGGCACCGTGTAGTAAGATATATGTTTAATAAAGCTGGATATTTCCCCCTTCAGCCGATCCATGTTCCCCTCTGCGGCAATTCGTGAGAAGGAGACGGTGGACAGCACGATGACCGGCTGTATGAGGACTATCCTTATCAGGTTCTTTATTCTGGTGGCGTAGTCTATTGCCGTGACGGAGCTTTCCCTGAGGAAGGACGCCAGGGCCTTGTCCGCCACAGGTCCGAGGAATCCGGTAACCGTTCCTATGGTTATGGGGATGGCCAGCCGTATCAGCTCGGCGAAGTCCCCGTCCCTGGGATCGAAGGCCGCGTGCATTCTGAGCCTGCATATGAAGCTCATGGCGGCGGCCGCCGAGAAGGAAACGAAGGCCCCCAGCAGGCCTGAAATGGGAATTACCATGATGCCCATCTCGCCGTGGAAAAATATCACCACCAGGTAGGAGACCAGTATCTGGGTTACTCTGAGGACACTGACCAGAACGTACCTTTTCCCGTATATCAGGAAGTTCTGAAGTATTCCCTCCACCGCGTTGAGGAATACCATGGGAAGGAAGACGTACAGCAGTTTCGTCGCCAGGACCGTGGTGGACAGGTCCACGCCGGGGCCCACCACCCTCACGGCCAGAGAACCGGTAGCCAGAACTATTCCGATAAGGACGCCGCCCGACAAGGCCGTCCAGTTGATAATCCTGCTCACCAGGCGGTTCGCGGAATCCACGCCCTTTTCGAGTACGACCCTGGAGTAGATGGGCATGAACGCGGAGCCGAAACTGGATGATATCAGCTGCTGAAGCAGCAGAGGGAATACCATGGCAAGGGAGACGGCGTCGGTCTGCCAGCTGGTCCCGAATATCCTGGCGATCTCCGCGAATCTCAGGTAGGTGACCAGGGCGATGAGGAGGTTCCCGGCGGACATGAAGGAGAAACCGGCTCCCTTGCCCTTCGCTGATCCGAACCATCTCATCACTCTTCTCAAGGCAGTCCTTTCAGAATGTTACGCCGCGACAGTCCGCTATTATACCCGGACAGCCCTCAACGCGGAAGCTGATGACGGCGGATCAGTCGGCGGCGCTGCGGTAGACTTCCAGCGTCTGCTTCGCCGTTTCCCTCCATGAGAAACCGGAGGCTCTCACCCGGCCCCTGCGTGTCAGTTCCTCCCTCAGCCCCTCATCCGCCGCCATCCTCCGCAGTCCTCCGGCGATGGATTCCACGGAGGCGGGGTTCACCAGGTACGCCGCGTCGCCGGCGATCTCGGGCATGGAGGAGGTATCGGAGGTGAGTACCGGGGTTCCGCAGGCCATGGCCTCCAGTATGGGCAGGCCGAAACCCTCCAGAAGGGAGGGGTAGACAAGGAACTCGGCCATGGAGAGCAGTGCCGGCAGGTGCTCCTCCTCGACGAAACCGGTAAGATGTATCCGTTCGGCGACGGGATGGGAGGATATGCGGTGAAGGAGCTTCTCGTACTTCCAGCCCAGCCCCCCGGCTATCACCAGTGAGTGGGGAACCTCCCCGGCGCATTCGGCGAAGGCCGCCAGCAGACGGTCCAGGTTCTTTCGAGGCTCCAGCGTGCCCAGGAACAGCATGAACCGGGATGGCAGGCCGAACCTCTCCGCCGCAGACCCAAGGACCCCGTCGTCCTCCACCCTTTTGAAGTTTTCGGAGACCCCGTGGTGGATAACCCGGATGCGGTCCTCAGTCCAGGGGAAGATGTCTCGCAGACGGGAAGCGGTGTAGCGGGAAACGGTGATTATCCTGCGGGCCTTTCGCAGGTGGTGCGGGAACAGTTTTCCCGCCATGGCAGCCCTGAAGCTGTGAACCCCGGGGTCGGTATAGTTCGACAGGTCGTGAACCGTTATCACCCCCGGGACCGGAAGGTGGAAGGGAAGGGGATAGACCGGATCGTGAAAGAGGTGCAGCCGGTCGCGCTTCATTCTCAGCGGAAGCCCGATCTGGTACCAAAGCTGAAGACGGGGACTGGGGAAGCTTACCGTCGTGAGCCTGAAATTATCGGGAAGGTCAAGCTCCATCGGCAGGGGTCTCCCGGTGTAGAGGAAGTACTCGTTACTCCGGTCCACCTTTCCCAGGGCTGAAAGCAGATTATGGATATAATTGGGAATGCCGGCCCTTAGCACCGTCAGGGGCGATACCTTGATGCCGATCCTCATGCTGGAGCCTTCATCGTTCCGGCCATGAACGGATATAGGATGTACCACCTCCGGCCAGTAAGGAACCAGGGACCAAATTTAATATAATACACGCTCAGGCAGCAGGAGAGGTTACGGCGGCCGCTTACAGGAGGAGAGGGTGCGATCCGTTGAGAATTGGTCTTGAAGTTTCCCCGCTGGCGATCAACAGGACCGGTATACCCAATTACATTCGCAGGCTCCTGACGGGCTTCGCCTCCATTCCAGGCGACAACACCTATTTTCTGTATACCAACAGGCCGCTGCCCGAGGACCTCCGGCTTCCGGACAACTTCCGTACCGTACTGCTGAGAAGGCCGCTGCCCCGCTTCCAGCTCTGGTTCCAGCTGGCGCTTCCCGGCAGGCTGAAGAAGGACCGGGTGGATATCTTTCACGGTCTCTTCTCCAGGCTTCCCCTTCGCCTGCCGGTCCCGGGAGCGCTGACCGTGTATGACCTCTCCGGCTACAACATGCCACGGCTGCATAAGAGATGGACCCACATGACCAATCTCATGTATCCCGCCTACGTGCGGAAGGCGGAGGGCATAGTGGCGATTTCCCGGGCCACCGCCCGGGAAATAGAGAAGTATTTTCCCCGGGCATCCTCAAAGGTCACGGTTATCCCCGCGGCGGCACCTCCGGAGTACGCCGAGGTGAAGGACCGGGACCGGCTCCGTAGGACCAGGGAGAAACTGGGCCTTCCGGAACGATTCATCCTCTACCTCGGCACCATCGAACCCAGGAAGAACCTGACCAGACTGCTGGAAGCATACATGATCGCAGCCGGTTCCATACCCCATTCCCTGGTGATATCGGGGTCGGTGGGATGGAAGACCGGGGAGATGTTCCGGGAGCTGAAGAGTTCCGGTGTCCGGGACAGGGTGAAACTCACCGGCTTCGTGGACTCCGAGGACATTCCCGCTCTCATGACGCTGGCCGACCTTTTCGTTTTTCCCTCACTCTACGAGGGTTTCGGCCTGCCCATACTGGAGGCCATGTCCTGCGGGACCCCGGTGGTAACGTCCAACGTGTCCTCCATGCAGGAGGTGGCCGGAGACGCCGCCCTTCTGGTGGACCCGTTGTCCTCGGACAGTATCGCCGAAGGTCTGAAGGAGCTGGCGCTGGACCGGAAGAGGAGGGAAGAGCTTCGGGTGAAGGGACTGCGGAGGTCTGCCGAGTTCAGGTGGACGGACATCGCCGAGAGGACCCTCCAGTTCTACAGCGGCATTCTTTCCCGGGGGGACGGATGAGAATACTGGTAGCGACTTCCGGTACCATTCCCGGCTACTCCGGCGGCTGGACCACCACCCTGGACCTTCTCGGCGACCGCCACCAGCCCTTTTACGTCATAACCGACGCCAGGCCGGGAGTGCATGAGATGGAGGGCGTGCAATACCTGGGGCTGGGGCTTGGAGGCCGCGGAGCGGCGTATCTGCCGGGGAGACTGGCCTCGGTCATTCGAAGGGCCGTGGTGCCTGTGGCTCTGAAGGTAGCCTTCCGCAGGTTCGGAGCGGATTTCGTCCTCTGCCTTGACGAGACCATGGGCTTTTACGCCGCCGGGGCGAAGCTGCCCTACGCCATGAGATTCCACAGGAAGGTTGAGCCCTCCGTAATCGGTCCGCCCCTGGAGAGATTGCTGGATGGCGCCCTTTTCTCCACCGCCTGCCAGGGGACCGACGTTCCAGGGGTGGAGGTTCTGCCCCATAACGAGGACCTGTCACGCTACAGCTTCGCCGAAGCAGTCAGGCCCCGGAAGGCTCTTCTACTCACCTGTATAAACGAGGTTCACGAACCTGACCTGTTCATAGAGGGCGTATGCCTGTCCCGGGACATCAGGGGGGACATAATCGGAACCGGCCCTTCCCTGGAGCGGGTAGAAAGGGTCTGCCGGTCCACAGGCGGAAGGGTCCGCTGCCTGGACCCCGTTCCCAGGCTTCGGCTCAACAGCCTTTCCGGCAGGTACCAGATAGGCGTGGCCACCATAATCCGGCGGGACAGGGTCGTCTACCAGATGAAGATAAACATGTACCTGGCATGAGGGGGGTTAAGAAAGGGCATTCAGGCGAGGAAGCGGTGGGCAG
>JAWOBF010000033.1:0-3025 GCA_046498225.1 Candidatus Aegiribacteria sp. | reverse complement strand
ACGCGATGCTCAGCAGGGTTACCTTTCTCAACCCCGACCTTACGGTCAGCGAGACAGTAGGAGGGTTCATCCCCTGGGCGCCGGAGAGGATATCTCCCGCCTCAGGTTCCTCGTTCATCGGAAGCCACCGCACCTTCGACAGGAACAACAACCTGTACGGACACCTGGTCGCTCTCTGGACCGACGCTCCGGAGCCTGACATCGAGTACTACAGGAGGGAGGGCAATTTCAACAGGGAAAGGCTGAGGGAATCCACCGATGCCACCCAGGTCGTATTCACCTCCGATTTCGACGGGAGGGTCTACATCGCTCCCTATTCCACCTCCGAATACAGGATAGAGGTGCTGGACTCCACAGGAGCACTCCTCTACACCATCTTCGAGGAAAGAGAGCCCCGGGACCGTCCGCTGGAGGAGATGGAGGAGGAAAGGCAGAGGATGCGGGAGCAGCTCGAACGGGAGGGCGCCCCGGAAATGGAATGGAATCCCGCCGAACAGTACAACATGATCCCCCTGCGCGGCATGGGTACCGACCGGGAGGGCAGGCTGTGGGTGCGCGACGGCAGGTCCCCCGTTCCCCTTTTCAGCGTGTACTCCGGCGAAGAGCATCTGTTCGACGTTCAGCTTGACGACCCGTCCGTGCCTTCCGAGGGACTGAGAGTTAAGGTTACCCCGCTGGGTATCCTGGCCTGGCGGGGAGACCCGGAAACATTCCCTGAACTGTTCCTGCTCGAACTGGAATAGCCTTCCGGCAGTTTCAGGAACGGAACAAGGTTCGGCGTGTTGTGATATATTAGTATAGTATCAATGCTGGAATATTTTCATTCACAGACAGGGAAGTGGGCCGATGTACAGAATTCTATTGACCTTGTTAATACTGGCGGCGGTTGGGTACGGAACCGAGCTGACGGTCTTTCAGGGCCGGCTTCAGCAGCAGAACGTGCAGGAAAACCTCGACCGGATGCAGGTAGTGCACGAATCCGCCGACTATTTCGTGGCATTCACGCCTGACGGCATGGCCGGTACGGAGGCCGGTGGGACCGTCATCGATTCCGGAAGCCTTTCCATTGAGGATTACGTGCTTGTACATCTCTCATCCCCCGAGGGTCTGGAGCATCTTACCGAACTGGGAGAGACCGTTTTCCACAGGGATGACGTGGCCATCGTCAGGCTGTCCGGCCCCGGACCGGAGGTCTTCATCCGTGAGGGAGTCTTCTTCGTCCAGCCCCTGCGGGTCATGCAGGTCAGGGAGGCCCTTGAGAACCCGTTTTCCCTTCAGCCTCTCAGAGGACCCGATGACAGTATTTCGGACATTGTGGCGTCGGTGAGCGAAGATTCCATACAAGCCTTCATACAGCATCTGGAGGATTACGGAACCCGGTATTCGAGCACGGACAATTACGATACAGCCTGCGACTGGGTAGAATACAAGTTCGACTCCTACGGCCTTTCGGCCGAGCAGCAGACATTCTCCATGGGAAGCTACGACTGTCAGAACGTGATAGCCGAGCTTCCGGGCGCCACCGACTCCACGAAGATATGGATAATCTGCGGACATCTCGATTCCACATCGGGCAGCCCCTCCACCAATGCGCCGGGGGCCGACGACAACGCCAGCGGCTCCACCTCGGTTATAGAGGCGGCCAGGCTCCTCTCCGGATACGAGTTCAACCACACATTGCGTTTCATCTGTTTCGGCGGGGAGGAACAGGGTCTTTACGGAAGCTCGTACTACGCCTCCGAGGCCAGCTCCGCCGGGGAAGACATCCTGGGCGTGATCAACCTGGACATGGTTCTCTACGCTCCACCCGGGGACGACATACTCTGGGTGCCGTACAATACCCAGTCCCACGGACTGGCCCTGGCCATGGAGGCCATCTGCGACACCTACGTTCCGGCGCTGAACGTGGACATCGAATACGGACCCTCGATGACCTACAGCGATCACGCCTCCTTCTGGAACAACGGCTACGCGGCCCTTCTGGCCATCGAGAAGGAAGTCTACTCCAATCCATACTACCACCAGACCACGGACCTGCTGGCCAACTACATAGAGTACTTCCCCTTCGGAACCAATTCCATAAAGGGCGCCATCGCTACCGTGGCATACCTGGCCGAGCCCACCGGCGGAACGGGCGTCGCCGGCGGCGAGGTTACCGTGCCGGGTTTCCACGTAACCGGTCTTTCCCCCAACCCGGTGGGGACCGTTCTCACCGTTAGCCTAGCGCAGGGGTATACCGGCAGCATGGATGTATCGGTCTTCGACATCGCCGGACGCAGGGTTATGTCCGGGACGCATGACGTCTCGGCCGGCAGTGTGAACCTCGATATGTCCGCCCTGCCTTCGGGTGTGTACGCGCTGCGGGTGTCATCCGGCGAATTTGCCGAGACCAGGAGCGTGGTCATCGCCAGGTAGGAGGAAGCCTGGACTGAAAACACTTCGAAACGGGAACGGGGCAGGCTGATTACGCCTGCCCCGCGGCATGTTCTGATTGACGCGGCAGCACGCTTCGGTTAACTTGTATTTCCCTGCTGGAAATACGGAAGCCAACGCAGTTTCGATACAAAGGGGGGCGCGAGATATGAGGTTCATACTTCTTCCACTGCTGGTCCTGAAGCTGACATCAACGGTGTTCGCAGACCCGGGAGACATCATCCGCAGCCAGAGCATATCCGGGCAGCCGGAAAACGGCATCCGCGGTCTCGCGAGGGACTGGGACACGGGCAGATTATGGGTCGCCGGACCTGAGGACGGTTACTACGTCATGTACACCAGCCTGGACATCGAAACCCTCGCCCCGGAAGGCTGGCAGCCCGCCAGCGACACCCTGCCCGGGGTGTTCGACATCGGATACGGGTACGATATGGGGGGGACGAAATGCCTGCTGATGAACGACCAGCAGTCGCCGTTCACAAAGATGATAGATCCCTCCGACGGGTCCTGCCTGGGGAACCTGCCGGATTACTACAGCTCGGCGGACTTTACCGACGGCTGCGCGGTGGACGCGGATGCGAACAGGGTCTAC
>JAWOBF010000110.1:0-24445 GCA_046498225.1 Candidatus Aegiribacteria sp. | reverse complement strand
TGAGATGATACTTCGGCACTGGAATGTTGCGGGCTTGTTTGCTATTGTTAGGTCTTATGCATGAACCGGAATGCGAGGCGTGAAGAATGAACATGAACGGTTTTCTCTGTCTGGCGGCATCACTGCTCATTACCTGCATGGCCCATGCAGACGTTGACGTGGAGAACGAGAACGCCGAGAGCTTCACCCTGTCGGCATACTTCAGGATAAGGTCGGGCCAGTTCGGCGGCGCCGTGGAAGTTCCGGACAGGAGTTTCCTGGTGGAATCCGCCGGGTTCACCGCTGATTTCGAGGTGACTGACAACACTGAGGGTCAGATACAGCTGGAGACGAGGCCCGGGGAGATATACCTGAAGGACTGCTACCTGGTCTGGGAGCCGCTGGACCCTGTGGAGGTACAGGCGGGACGCTTCAAGAAACCCTTCTGCCTCAACACTATTCTCAGCAGGTGGAACCTGCAGTCCATGGACCATTCCGTAACTGACGGCGAGCTGGAAGACCTTCTCTACTCGGGACGGGACATAGGCGCCACGGTTCTGCTGGATCCCGGAATCACGGGGCTTCCGGAGGTTTCCCTGGGTATCTTCAACGGTTCGCCCGACTGGAATAACCAGGACAACGAAATCCAGTACGTCGCCAGGGCGGAGTTCCGGCTGCCGCGGGAGATCACGCTGGGCGCAGGCCTTACCTCCCTGCGGCTGGGCGAGTTAGATCTGGAGTCGGTACAGGGATACATATGCTCTTCCAGGCAGATGGCCATGGGGGCCGACCTCCAGTTCCGCACGGGTCTGACCGGTGACCTCTCCCTTCAGCTCCGGGGGGAGTTCGTAAAGGGCGACAACTGGGACCGTGCAAATGTCATCTACGGCGAGTCCTCCCCGGAGTTCCGCACCTGGTGGTGGACCGGCGGACTTACCTGGGAAACGGACAAGCCTTCCCTGGAAAGCGTAACGGCCTCGGTATCCATGGGGTCCTGGAAGCCCGACCGGACTGTGGACCTGCGGGAGGACGAACTTTCCTTCACCCTGACTCTTGACACCGGCAGCCCAATCTCGGTGGCCGGGGCAATGATAATCCACCGCCCTCGCAACATGCTCTTCGAAGAAGAACGCACCGACTACATCCTCGAAGCGGCGGTGGATCTCTGATGACACCGAAGGACGCGCCCAGGCTGCACTTTCACAGGTACGAGTTCAAGTACCTTCTCAGGCCCCGGCAACTGCCCGGAATAGTCCGCGAACTCGATCTGAGGCTGGAGAGGGATGTTCACTCCGGCCCCGACGGTAGCTATTTCGTGAGGAGCCACTACTTCGACACCGACAGCTTCCACCTCTACAATGAGAAGCTGGCGGGGCTTCAGAACAGGTACAAGTTCCGCATGCGCAGCTACAGCTCCACCGGAGTGTATTCCGACCCGCTCTTCCTGGAGCTGAAGGGCAGGAAAGGCAACCTGGTCTACAAGCACAGGATGCTGCTGGAACCGGCTTCCGTGGAGGAAGCCCTGGAGAACGGAATGAAGAGTCTGACCGGCCTGCTGCTGGACGGTGGAGGATTGTGCAGCACCGGCGCGAGGTTCGTTTACGACGTCTTCAAAAAGAGGATATCGCCCAGCGTAGTGGTTGATTATTACAGGACAGCGTTCGAGAACAGGGCTAACCCGGATTTCAGGGCCACCCTGGACAGCGGCATGCTGGCATACAGGGCGGGCGGCAACGGCCATCCCACCGGCGCCGGGAAGATGATATCCGACGGGCTCCATGTGCTGGAGATCAAGTTCCGATACCGAATGCCGGCCTGGTTCCTCCGGCTCATACAGGAGTTCCAGCTGAAACAGGTTTCCTTTTCGAAGTTCGCCTACGCCACCAGTGCCGTATACATGGATTCCATCCCCGGAAACCTGGACATGATGATCGAAAGGAGACCGGCTTGCTTCTGCTGACGGAATGGTTCACCAGCACTTCGGAGGAACTGGGGTACAGCCCCCAGTCAGTCGTGATCAACCTCTTCCTGGCGCTTGGCGCCGGCCTGCTGATAGGTGTCATCTACCGAAGAACGCACAAGGGACTCTCGTACTCCCAGTCCTTCGTGGTGACCCTGGTGCTCATGTGCATAACGGTCAGCGCGGTGATGATGGTCATCGGCAGCAACCTTGCCAGGGCCTTCGCCCTGGTAGGCGCCCTAACCATCGTCCGGTTCAGAACGGTGGTGAAGGACACCAAGGACACGGCCTTCATCTTCTTCGCACTGACGGAGGGCATAGCCTCCGGAACGGGGAACTATATCCTCGCCACATTCTCCACATTCTTCATAGGTACGGTGGCCCTCGTGCTTTCACGGACCAACTTCGGCTCCATTCACCGGAGCGAGTTCATGCTGAGATTCAGGTTCAACAGGGAAACAGGCGACGAGCAGGCCTACATAAGCTTCATCAACGACAGGGCGGCCAGAAGCGGCATAATCCACATAGAACCTTCGAACGACGGAGTCTACCTCACACTGACCTACGACCTGTCCCTCAAGCCGGGATTCAGTTCAAGGGATATAGTCACAGGGCTCAACGCCATCTCAGGCGTGGATAACGTGAACCTGGTGGCCGCAAGCAACGACGTAGACTTCTGAAGGAAGCTTCGTAGGGGCTAGGGCGCTGACGTTTCCACGGTGTTCGGGGCGCCTGGAGTGCCCCAGCAGACGGGGCTGCCGTCCTCCGGGTCGGCGACCGGGCAGGAAAAATCCACTGAAGGTGCCCAGTTGCTCTCCACATTGGGACCTGCCAGGTCCATCTTCTCGAGGGAAGAGCCCCTGCCGTCCGCATCGCTCCTGGTGTCCCCCTCCTCCATACCCCAGGTGTCAGAGTACGAAAGCTCGTCCAGAACCGCGCCGGCGGCTGAATAAAGGACCAGCTGATCGCCGGAGTTGGACAGCTTCGTCCATACGCCGTCCCATGGAACCAGATCGATACCATGACCGTAGGCTCCAGTGAATGCTTCGATGTCCGCCGCCACCACGACCCTTTCTCCGGGTCCCAGGGTATGGGGATCAAGGAACAGGTGGTTGCCGGGGTCCTTCAGCATCATGCCTCCCAGCTCAACCGGAGCGGTACCGATATTACAGAGTTCCACCCATTCGTAGCTGTCATCCTCGCCCAGGGTGGGGCCGTCGGGATTGTACATTATCTCGCTTATCACTATATCCCCCTGCGCGGCAAGCACAAGTGAGATCATCATTGAAAATATAAGCACTGCAACCTCCAGATTGGAATTTATAGATTTTCATTCTCCGCGCTTCAGTCTCGGAGCACGACAACCTTCCTGCTCTCGGACAGACCGGCCGAGTGCATGACATGTATTACATAAACACCCACAGGAGCCAGGCCGCCCCTCTCCAGTACGGTGTTCCAGTACATCCTGTACTCCCCTGATTCTAGGTGGCCGTCGAACGGGACCGCGACCAGCCTTCCCGCCATGTCGTAGACCGCGACCCTGGTCATTCCGGCGTCCACGGTGATGTCCACCGCCACCGAGCCTGTCCAGACCGGATTGGGAAAGGCGCTCGAGACCTGAAGGAATCCCGATTCGCTCCAGGGAAGTGAATTCGACCAGCCCGGAGTGCAGGATTCCAGGATTCCCCATTCCGCCCCGCCGTCCCGGTATCTTCCGAAGGAGATATCGGGAGGGATGGATCCGAAGCTGTACCAGTCCACGGGCGAGAGCGCGCCTGAGCGGGAACCGCCATCCGTCATGCCCGCCGGTTGCCGGGAGACGTAGATACTGTCGCCGGAGCCGGAAAGCCGGAAGGGAAGATGCAGGCCCTCCTGCCACGGATGAGCGTCTGCCCAGACCACCAGGAAGCCTCCTGCGGGGATCAGGGTGCCCGGAGGGAACTGGTACATGTCCAGCTGGGAGGGATCGTCCGAAACGTAGACCCAGCTCAGGTCGCAATCGTAGTCGGAACCGTTGTACAGCTCGAACCAGTCGTCGTATTCCCCGTATTCATCAGCGATGGTGGTACTGTTCAGGGACTGTATCTCGTTGATGAAGACCTCATCGAAATTCTGGGGGAAGAACATGGCGCCCATATCGGACCGTGTTCCGTCCGGGTCTTCCCTGGACGGGTCTCCGGTGTCTATGCAGGGGGAATCGTACGACAGGTAGTAATCCATACCGCCCCAGGACGCGAACACGGGGTCACCCGAGATGTTGCCCTGGCCCGGCCAGGGCTCCCCGCCGCCGGTCAGGCTGTAGCCGACAACTCCCTCGGAGCCGTCCTCGAAGCTGAAAACCGATGCATTTTCGTGAAGAATGGTGTTGATAACCGTGGCGTAGGCCCCGCCTGAGCCGGGTGTCTTCCTGTAGGCCCTCACGCCGATGTCGCACTGGCTCACGGTGCAGTTGACTATTTCGGCGTACGAATCGTCCTTGACCGCTATTCCGGTATAGCAGCCGGTCACGGTATTGCCGGTGAGCACCACGTTGGATACGGGAGAGCCCTCCGCTCCTATGCCTATGGAGAAGCCCTTGTCGTCCGCGTCCCATACCCTGCTGTTCTCCACGATCAGGTTGCTGCTGTTTGAATCGATGCAGTCACCCAGAATGTTGAAGACGTCGCAGTTCCTTACCACATACTCGCCCGTGAGGCAGTCCTGGAACTCTACACCGTCGTGCCACGGGTTGGGCGGGTCCACCATGTTTCCGAAGCTGCTGTTCTGTATCAGGGCGGATTCACCTTCCTTCATGTAGAAAAGCTCTCCCCTGTTCCAGCCCGTCACCATGCAGCTGTCCATGAAGACAGTTCCGCCTGTGAGGTTGATGCACCTGATGTTGCCGGTGAAGGAGCATCCCTTCAGATAGATGTCCGACTGCCGGCCCATCAGCACCGCGTTGTCCTCGGATGAACCGCCGTAGCCCACTGAACCTGAGATGGAAACGCAGGTCATGTCCGCTTTTCCGTCCTGCACTCGAATGCCGCCCCAGGGGCTGGACACGTCGTCGGGAATGAACCGTACCGAATCGGCGGACGTACCCATGCAGGATATCTCTCCCTGGGAGTAAATGCTCACATCACCGGCCAGCCTCAGGTCCACACCGCTCTCCACCACCAGGGATGCCCCCGAAGGGATGTAGACGTCCGATGTGACAAGGTAGGGAGAACCGGCGGCTGTCAGCACGGTGGTGCCGGTCAGCGTCCCGGACAGGACCGACCACGAATTCAGCACGGTGAACGGGTTGTAGCGGTCGTAGGCCTCGGTGTACCTGCTACCCCCCGCTCCGGCCTCCACCCGCCAGATGTAGGAACCGGAAGGCAGGTCCGTGAAAGTATGACATGTATCTGTAAGAAGGACGGTATCCAGGGTGTCCAGGGGCCAGCCTTCCTCGGTATAGAGATAGAGCCTGTAGTCCACATCGCCCCCCTGCGGGTCTTCGGCGGGTTCCCACCACACGAACTTGTCTCCCAGGGAGACGGTGTCTCCGACAAAAGCCCTGAAAGACCTGACGTCGTTGCCGTACATGTAGTTCAGGTCGGAGATCCTGTCGGGTATCCTCTCATTCCGCAGCCGGGCCACCACGGTATGGAACTCGTCAACAGTTACGTCATCGTGGTCATCATCCTCCACAGCGGCCGTGATGGACGCTTCCAGGGAATCTATCACCGGGTTCACCACGGAGGGGTCCAGGACCGAGGTCGCGATGGAGTCGATCCTTTCGAAGTAGAGCTGGAAAAGAACCGGGTCCAGCAGGACCTTCTCAATAAGCGGGTTGTCGTACCAGAAGGCGTTCACACCGGCGGTGTAGGTCCTGTTGGTCCAGTCGCCCCAGAGCTTGTCCACGTCCCATGGGAGCATGGTCCAGAGTCCGCTTCCTCGAATGTCACGGTAGAGATAGTAGTTGTGGTAATAGGTGCTGTAGTTCATGGTGAGCGTGTTGACGGCCAGGATGGTCAGAAGATCGTCCAGCGCCAGTATTTCACCCCCAGCCTGGTGTAGGACTGCGGGATCGACCTGGTCCATGAATTCAATGAGCTGGTAGAGGTCGTTCCAGTCCTCGCCGCTGTTCGTTTTCTTCTCCCAGTACAGCGGAACGTCGTCGTACCGGCTCAGGCAGGCTCCGTCCGAGGCGGCCTTGTAGAGATTGCCCTCCGGGTCCATTCCGTGTCGCAGCAGGAAATGCTGATCGTAGGGCTCGGCCCTGACGTACAGGCCCGTGTAGTCATCGTTCACGTACAGCCTGACATGATCGATGGAAAAACAGGGATAGTCCAGCTGACGCATGAGCCAGGAGAAGAGCCAGGAGTTCATATAGGTATGGTCAGTGTACTCCGAATTGAAGTTCCATCGCGTCCTTCCTTCAAACGGCTGGGAGTCGGGAAATGTCACGCGGAATGACTTCTTGGGATAGCCCCTGGAACTGTCCCCCCTCAGGCGTATCCTGGAACCTGGATAGACGGTCCCCCCCACGACCACGGTGCAGTCGATCTCGATGTCCTCCAGGTAGAACTCGATCATAGTTCCGAAGTCTCCGGGGTCGCAGTATATCCTGACCTGGGGAACCTGGGAAAAGCCCGCTCCGGCCAGGAGAAGCATCGCGAGAATACTCGGGAATATGCAGGATCTCATCTAGGTTCCCGCACCAGCCCTTCTCTTCCAGAGGTAGCCGACGAAATCCTCTATCTCACGGCGTTCCGCCTCGTTGAGGGGATCGATCCTCTGGAATACCCATGAGCACATCTCACCCAGTCCATGGAATTCATCCAGCTTCCCGGCGGCGGCGGCTATCACCTCGGCCATCTCCTCCCTGCGGACCAGGTGCTGCAGGCCGTGGCCCGCCTTCTCGGTCTCTCCCAGAAGGTCGTCCTCCACTATGGAGTCCAGTTCCACCGACCGGGCTATGGAATGATAATGCTCCCCAAGCTGGGAGGTGGATACGCCGTACTCGTCGGCGAGCTGCTTCTGCGTGAAATGAGGCCCGCTCCTTGTTACAGCGTACTCCAGGGCCGCCGCCCAGATGGCGGGCTTTCTTCCCTCCGGCTTCTGGCTGCTGCAGAAGCGGTTCCATACCTCCAGCGCCTGTTTTGACTTTTCCCTGGAATAACCGTGAAGCTCCAGCATGCCGCCGGTCATTCCCGCCACCAGATCCTCCAGGGGAAGGTCCTCATGGTGCAGGGCCTTCCTTTTAAGGCTGACCCTGAGAGACTCTATCCGAAGAAGGGTATGCTCTATCTTCTCATCGAAAGGGGCCAGCTCCTTCGCCTGAAGGAGAAGGTGCAGGCTCTCCTCTATTCTGCCGGACTTGGCCTCCAGCATGGCGAGGTAGGTGAGGGTGGCCGGGATCCGGTACTTCTCGCGCCTGGCAGTGGCCAGAAGCATTCTCTGGGCCTCTTCGTCATTGTTCAGCATGAGGTGGACCAGGCCAAGCTTCCTCCTCGCGTCCAGGTCCTCCGGCAGCAGCTGCAGGTACTCCTCCAGTGATTCCCTTGCCTGGGCGAACCATTCCAGCTTGAGGTACACGTCGGCCAGAAGAAGCAGACCGGCGGGGCCCGGTACCCCGTGCCATTTGAAGTCGGCCAGTCTCAGGGCCGCCTCCCGGCTCCTGCCCTGCTCCAGGTCCAGCTGGCTGAGGTTTATCAGCGCCAGGTCCTCGTCGGAGGTATTCCTTATCCGGGGATCCGCCAGAAGCCTGTCCAGGCTTTCTCTGACGGCTTCGGCGTTCTGTTCCTTCCGCGCCTTCTCCACCTGTTTCCAGAGCCAGTCGATCTTGCCGCCGGATGTTCCTGGCAATCTATTCCTCCCTGATTACAGCCACTATGCCATGCTCCTCGGCTGTCCTGCTGAACACGGAGCTGCCCAGGGCATCCGCCCTAATCTTGTAAATGTAAGGGCCGCCAGCAAGCGGGTCGCCGTCATGATCCAGCCCGTTCCATATTATCTGGTTGTAGCCCTGGTCACACATGGCCGAGATCTCATTTATCCTGGTTCCCGCCACGGTATAGATGGAGACCGTGACCTGGGCATCCTCCGAAACCCTGAAACTGAAGCACCGGGTACCGCTCCCGGGATTGGGATAGACCAGGGACTGGGTTATGGAAAGGTCCCTGTCCTGAAGTATCCGCAGTTCCAGGGTATCCCTGGAGCTGTTGCCCATTCCATCGAAGCTCCACAGTATGAGGGTGTGCTCACCCTCGGTGAGGGACTGAATGTCATACACGAGCCTGCCGGAGACGGCGCTTCCCCTGTAGTAGGAGAAGAATGAGCTTACGTCGTTCCCGCTTCCGTCCACGAACAGGCTCAGCTCCTTGCCCGCTCCCCCCAGGATGCAGATTCCGCTGGAATCCGTTATCTCCGCTTCCAGTGTGATGTCACCCGTGAGCTGGGGGTAGTCCACTCCCTCGTAGCCCCTTATCCACATGTCAACCTCCGGGCCCTGCGTATCGTCTCCGGAGGGTTCTCCCTCGATCAGTACCGCGGGGTCCCGAGCGCCTGAGACGGTCAGCTCTCCCGACAGAGCGCAGGCCCCTGCCCTGGCCAGCTCCCCCGGGGTGGACTGGAGAGGGATGAAGCAGTCGATGGTGAATTCTCCGCCCTCCACGGTCTGCGTTCCGCTGTAGGCGGCGCCTCCCTGCCTGAGATAACTTATCTGGGCACCCCCGAGACAGTTGTAGACCGTATTCCATGAAGATTCCAGCACCTCTATGAAGGCCAGGCCCCCGTCCTGGAACCCCTGGCCGGAGACCGTATTGAGCTCGCCGCTTCGCAGTGTGTCGCCCTGGATGGTGACCGTTCCCCCGCCGCCCGGAAGGGGAAGGGGCATGTCCGGGTATCCGAACATCACGTAGAACCTGTTATTGCTGGGGTACGACCCCGAGAAGGCAAGTTTCGACTGCCAGACAGCGTCCCCCACGGAGAGTCCGGAGTGCGTGCAGAGGGAGTCGACGATACTTCTGAAGAACTGGTAGTTGGAGGAGCCGTAGGTTCCCCTTGTGGCGGCGACGCTGGAGATGCTCCCTCCGGCTGGATGCAGGACCACAGTTTCGCCTATGGCGTCGGCTCCGGGGTTATCGAACCACCCCACGTCACAGGTTCCCCATAATGAGACCGGCAGTCTTCCGCCGTTGTTCAGGCCGCTGACGTCCTGGTCCAGCATCAGCACCTCGTGCGCTATCTGGTTCCGCGAACCGTGACCCTGGTAGAGCATGAGGGCGGAGCCCCTGCCCAGTGTCTCCAGGAAATCCTCGCGGGCTTCCGGCTTCTGCGGATGAGGTCCGTCGGGGGGCCAGGACCCCGGGGGCCATGGATACTCGATCAGGTAGAACTTATCCCTGGACATCCATCGGGGGATGGCTTCCTCCGCCACCAGCTCGGAGTTCACCGTGTGCTCGGTCTCGTTATTGCTGCCGGACTTGCCCCATTCATCATCAGCGATTATCAGCGCCCTGTTTGCCCATTCACCCCGGTCGACCCCCTGGGCGTACCCTGTCAGCTTGGCGGTGCATGTTCCCAGCTGGGACGGGTTGTCCACGGGAATTCTGGACACGGGTATCTCCGGGAGCACAGCCCCCTCATGGACCATTACGTACAGGTCGTCCACGGAATCTATTCGGCTGGTGCCCAGTTTTATCCATGGTGGTATCATCACCGGCTGGGTTGTACTGAAGCCGAGCGGGTCGTAATGGCCGTCGCCTACCAGGATCAGGCCCGATAGACCGGGGGACCAGGTGTCCATGGCCCATCTTACGGCGGACCTGATGGCCCCGGGGTCCATGACTCCCTGTCCGAATTCGTCATATATCTCCCCGGTCGTGGCAACCACCGGGATGAACCCGTCCAGGGACAGAAGAGTCTCCATGCCCCATACACCTTCGTGGAGGGAAGAGGGTACCACCAGCAGCCTGTCGCCCTGGTTAACGGTTCCCACCAGCCGGCCGGGACTGCGGAAGGACAGTGAATCGGGCGTCTTCCAGTCCTGGTCCTCCATCAGCGCCAGAACCGTGGAGGTATCCACCTGGAAGGAGAACTCATAGGTCCCGGCGGCGTGCTCCCCTCCGGTCACCATGAGCGGCCTGTAATGGTCTGTGAGGTCGTAGGCCCGGCAGGAGGAGGAAACAGAGGGAACGCTGAAAACGTACCTTCCGGCCTTCTCCCTGAACGGGAACAGCGGGGTACCCGTGAACTCTCCGGGGCTTCCGGGGTACTCCACGTGTACCGAGGACAGGGCCATCTCACTGTCGCCCGACTCCTCGGCAAGCTCTATCTCCAGGACGGTAGGGCCTGACAGGGACAGTCCGGCCGCCTCCAGTGTCCTTCCCCCCGAACCGTACCAGGTATCCGTCAGCACCTCATCCCCGTCAATGTAGAGTTTCACGGTGTGCATCTGGGAGCTGGAGGTGGTGAGCGAAACCCTTACCGTGCAGTTGCCCTGGCTACCCACCTCGAAGGGAACCGTGATGCGCTCCCCCTGGGAGAAGGTCTGCCACACCCAGCCGGTCCCGGTCTCGTAGCGGGGCAGCCAGATGTGCTCCTCGCGCAGCCAGATATCCGACCGGACGGTGGGACCCCAGTCCGGCGAGGCATCGGGTCCTCCGGCCACACCGGACATCCTCACGCCGTTCTCTCCGCCCCAGGTGAGCCAGTAGACGTTGTGGGTCGCGTAACGGTGCTGAATCCTGTGAATCGTTCCTCCGCCGTCCGTCTCCCACCTGGACAGACCCCGCCCGAAGAAACGGACCGCGTCCTCCCCGTCGAATATGCCGTCATTGTTCCGGTCAATGACGGAAATGGCCACTTCGGTCAGCTGATGGATATCCTCCGGGCTATCGGAGAACATCCTGCCGGGTCCGGTGAACATCCTTAGGGTAGCGCAGGGTGACCCGGTAACCTGACAGCCGGCGTTCTCCAGCTGGTCCCCGGTCAGCTCGTACCCTCCAGTGGACCCGATCGATATCCTGGCCCACGGAAGTCCCCAGAAAACACTTTCGTAAGACTGGTCGGTGTCCTCCCTCCAGTAGAGGCTTCCACGGGGAGCAACCAGTGCCAGGAGAGGATGCTCTTCCACCGGCATGCCTCCGCGGGCGGACTCCCAGGCGAGGTTCACCCGTACTCTGGAAGCGTATTCGGCGGCTGTTCCGTCCACCACGGGATAGACGGTCACCATCGCCACGGAGGTGCCCGCCATCGGTATCACGCCTTCCAGGACAGCATGACGGTCCGGAGGCGCTTTCGGTTCGGCTCCCACTTCCCGGGTGTCCAGTCCCCTGCCTGTCAGCGCAGGGGTCCTGACGGAGGGGGAGGCGGCCCCGGTGGGTCTGATCCCAGTGGCGGAGTATTCCAGCCGCGGTTCTGAACCCGGTGGAACAGGGATGAGAAGAGTAATGGCGGGACGCGGAGGCTCGCCCGGGACGAACCTCGTGGGCACTCCAGGAAAGAAGGGGTAGACCCCGCTGCCGATAGTGGCCCGGTGCGGTCCATCGAAGGTGAGCACCGCTGCGAATCCCGATTCGGGATCGGAGGACACAGTTTCCACAGGCTGGGAGATAAGAACGCTGAGTATCATCAGTACCGTCATCGGGCCACCACCGTCTCCGCTATCTCCGGAAGGAGTTTGCCCGCCTCACCGCGCAGGCTCAGTGTCCCTTCCAGCGGGGAAAGGGAGGTCTCCTCTGTATTAATCTCTATAATATCCGCCCCGCCGCGAAGGGCTATCATGGGAAGAGCGGCCGCGGGATAGACTACCATCGAAGTTCCCACCACCACCATAAGGTCGCAGCTGTCTGCCAGTCTGAAAGCCCTTTTCAGAGGCTGTTCGGGGAGGTTCTCACCGAAGAGCACCACGTCCGGTCTGAGTATGCCGCCGCATTCGCCGCACCTGGGAGGCATCTCCCGGAAGAGTTCGCTGTTCATCGGTACCGAGGGCGCGCCGCATCCTTCCAGACATGACGCGGTCCTGAGATTTCCATGAAGTTCTATCACGTCCCGTATTCCCGCCTTCTGATGGAGTCCGTCCACGTTCTGAGTTATGAGGGGCAGTCTTCCAAGTGCCTCCTGTATGTCCACCAGGGCCTGATAACCGCTATGCGGTTCCAGCTCCTCGGTTGCCCTGAGCCTATCCCTGTACCATTCCCATACGAGGCGGGGGTCGTTCCTGATCCCCCGGATGGAGGCCAGGTCTTCGGCCCTGTACTGCCGCCAGTAGCCCTCTTCCCCCCTGAACGTCCTTACTCCGCTCTCCCTGGACATGCCGGCGCCGGTGGACACCACCGTCAGCCGGGATCTTCGAAGGAGTTCCGCGGCCCTTCGCGCACCGGCGGTCTTCCCTTCCCTCACGTTCCTCCCGTCACAGCCAGTATATCCGTAACAGTCTCGGTGGCGCCCCCGCCGTCGGTGAACTCCAGCCTGTAGACGTAGGCGCCGGAAGCGGGTGGGTCATTATCCATATCCAGCCCGTTCCAGAGCACCTGATTGTACCCGGGACCGCAGCTGACGGCCCTGCTCCAGATGCATCTCCCGGCTACCGTGTAGATCCGGATGGTTGCGCTTCCGGAGGTGGAGGCGCGGAAACTGAAGCATCTCTGCCCCGAGCCGGGATTTGGATAGACGAAAACATCGGAGAGAAGCTGGTCCGGGGCCTGAACGACATTGAACTCCAGCGTGTCCCTTCCGGCGTTGCCCATGCCGTCCCATGCGACCATCACCAGCATGTGCTCGCCCTCTATCAGTTCAGGGAGAGGATACTCGACCTCTCCGGAGGAGTAGCTGTCCGGACGGTAGGTGAAGAAGTCGCTGATATCGAATCCCTGTTCGTCCAGACTGAGCAGAATGGACCTTCCGGCGCCTCCGCCCATAGTGCAGATGCCGCTGGAATCCGTTAAAAGAGCGTGAAGCACAGTCTCTCCGCTGACATCGGGAGCGCTCTCTCCCCGGTGGCCCTCCAGCCACATCTCGATCCGGGGAGGAAGCGAATCGGCGTCGTATGAACCGTCGTCGGAAACATCGGTCCATTCCCGCCAGGCGCTCTCCGAGCCTTCGCCGGAGATACCCACGGAGGACCCCCTCGCGTACGATCCTGTATCCGCCTGCAGGGGAAGGAAGAAGGAGACGTCGAAATCCGTCCCCTCTCCCGACACCAGCCCCCGATAAACGCTGGACCCGTAGCGCAGGTACGTTACAGAACCGGTTCCAAGCCCGCTGTACGTCACGGGTGAACCGCTCTCGGTGACATCGATGAAGCCGGAGGAACTGTTCTGGAAGGAACCGTTGACGGAGTTCAGCCTGCCCCTGAAAAGGGTCTCTCCCTGAACCTGGAAACTGCATCCGGAACTGGAAGGATGGACCGGATGGATCCCTCCGTCCCCAAGAAGGACGTAATACCGGCTGTTATAGTAATAATCCGGCACCTGGACCTTGGCCGCCCACAGGGCGTCACCGACGCTGAACCCCTGAGGCCCGTACTGAGCCTCATAGTAGGCGTTGAACAGGTTGCTGTTGGGTCCGGAGAAACTGTACCTGGTGGCGCCGATGGATACTATGGAACCGCTTGCGGGAATCAGGTGGAAATCCTCCGCCAAACACCTGGCGGACGACATGTCGAAATGTCCCAGGTCACAGCTGGCGAATATCATTACCGGCTGCCTCGGACCGTTGTCGATGAGATATACGTCACTGGACACCAGGAGCTTCTCATGTGCCAGCTGGCCGTATGAACCGTGTCCGAAGAACATCATGCTGGAGCATCCCCGGGAGAGGGTTTCTATGAAGCCCTCCCGGGCCATTGGCTTCTCCGGGTGGGAGCCGGACGGAGTGGTTCCGGGAGGCCAGGGATACTCTATCATGTAGAACTTGTCCCTGTCCAGGCTGGCGGGAATGATGGAATCGGCCAGCTCTTCGCAGTTCTCCGTGTGATCGTACTCGTTGATGAGGGCATTGCCCCACTCGTCATCCGCCGCCAGCACTATCCTGTTCTCCCACTGTCCCGGACTTCGCCTTCCGTCGTAGGTCATGACCTTCGTCAGGTAGGCGGACAGTTCGGCGGGGGTGGAGGCGGTTATCCTGGAGACCGGGACCTCCGGGAGCAGGCCGTCCTCATGGGCCGTGACATACAGGTCATCCATATTGTCTCCATTTTCTCCGTTCAGCAGGAGGAAGACGGGAATCTGAGTGGGAGTGGATGTCACGTGCATCATGGGATCGAATGAACCGTCGCCCACCAGAAGAAGGGCACTGGCCGGCTGGTTCCAGACGTCCTGGGTGTAGCGGAAGAAAGACCTTATGGCTCCCGGGTCTCGAAGACCCTGGCCGAACTCATCGTATACCTCCCCCGCGCCGACCATGACCAGGGACAGGCCCCTTGCCGCGTAGATGGCCTCCAGCGGTCCGGCGGCTTCCATGAGCTCGTCCGCCACCACAGCTGCCACGTCCCCCTCCATGCCGGTGCCCATGATGCGTCCCGGCTGCGCGGGGACGATGAACTCGGGGGTCCTGTAGCCCTCCCGGCTCTCCATCCAGAACCGGCTTGACGGGTCAACGTCGAAACTTGCGTTCAGCAGTGCACCTTCGAGTTCTCCCTCCAGCCGGACCGGAGTCCGGGGATCGGTGAGGTCCAGAAGGCAGAATCGGTCGAGAGCCCCGCCCAGAGAGAACCCGTACCTGCCGGGAACCGCGTCCGTGAACCAAAGCATGCGATTGGCGGCGTAGGAGAGTCTTCTGGGATATGCGGCCATGAAGTAATCGATGTAGAGCTTGCCCGGTTCCTCCACGGCGGTGACCTTGAGAAGGTTCATGGATGGATCCAGGTCCAGTTCATCCACGGTCATGACCACCTCGTAGCTGCCGGACCAGGTGGTATCCGCCACCACCTGATCGTTGAACTCAAGTTCCACCGAATGGGGACCGCTGTTCCTCCATTCCGGTATCAGGGATACGGTGACCTTCCCGATGCTGTCGGCGGAGGGAGTGGAAAAATAGAAGTAGCCGGGAATGCTCTGAAAAAGCTGGCTCCAGACCCAGCCTGTCCGGCTCTCCTGGCCGGCGACCCAGAAATAGTCATGTTCCTGCCAGACATGGGACCGAAGACTGTCCCCCCACTGGGGCGAACCGTCGGGCATGGCGGTCACGGTATCCACTCTCAGGCCGTTCTCCCCCCCCCAGGTGAGCCAGTAGACGTTGGATTCGGCAAATCGGTGTGAGACCCTGAACAGACTGTCCCCGGAGCTTTCGAACCGTTCCAGGCTCACGCCAACGAACTTCAGGGTATCGGAATCGTCGAAGATGCCGTCCCCTCCGTCAATTACTTCAACGGGAAGCTCGGCGAGCTGATGCTCCGCCGCGGGGTCTTCCAGGTCGAACTGCCTTCCCGGACCGGTTAATACCCTCAGTGTGGCCGAGGGCGTACCCGATACGCCCGCGCCGGCTTCCTCCAGTTCCTCTCCGGTAACCACGTAGACACCGGACTCGGATACGCCCATCTTCGCCCAGGGCCGGCCCCAGAAAGGGCTTACCGCGTCGGTGTCCCCGCCGATGGGCCAGTAGGGCAGGGACGAGTGGCAGATGCCCCGCAGCAGCGGGGAATCAACGGGCCTGCCGCCGTCATGGGAGGGCCACGAAAGCCTCACCGTGACACCGGTGGGAATGGAACCGGTTTCCATGATGGCAAAAGGGGAAACTGTCACAGCCGCCACTCTGGTGCCGGCAAGACGGAAGACCCGCACGCTGACCATCTCCTTCGGGACGGCGCCGCGTGAGACCGGAGGGACCGTCCATTCAGTATCCAGACCCGTCCCCCGGGGAACGGGGGTGACCATGAGCGGTCCGGGCGGTGAAACGGCCCGGCGTCCGCTGACGGAGTAGTCCAACTGCGGGTCGACCCCGGGAGGCACCGGAACGAGGACCGTACGCACCGGGAGCATGAACTCATTCCGAATGAAGGAGTTCGCCATCCCTCCGATCACCGGATACCAGCGATCGTCATAACTGCGGTATTCCGGCCGGCCGATGTTAACGGTGAAGGAACAGCCTTCGCTTCCGGCGGTGTGGAATTCCACCATTTCCCCGTCACTCATGGCGCAGAAGAGAAGAACGCTCATCAAGCCGGCAATCAAATCGAGGTTCCTTTCCTGTATCCGGCAGGCGACCAGGTTGCCGGAGGTACGGCAGAGGCAGGCCCGCAAAGCCGGGTAATGAAGAATACACTGAGCCCGTGCAATATATCTCCCCCCGAAGGGATAGGTTCCCCGGAGGCCGTATCTGACTGGCTGTCCGGCCCCGGTTCGCTTCAGGGACCCTTTGACCAGAGAGTAGTATATTACGCGCGGAAGTCAATCAACAGGCCGGCCGGGCATACCCGCCTGCCCGGCGCAGCGGGGGCGGAGGACGGATGAATTCTCTTTCCTGGCATCTGGCATGGAGATACCTCAGAAGGCATCCCAGGCGGAAGCACCTGGCCTTTTCCACCGTGGTCAGCGTGGCCGGAGTGACCCTGGGCGTGGGGGCTCTGATAATCGTCATGAGCGTCCTGTCAGGGCTGGAGGGCTTCATAGAGGAGTCGGTCATTACCGTGGACGCTCCGCTCACGGTCCTGCCCGACACCGGAGGGTCCTTTCTGATGTCGGACAGCACCCTGCTGAGCATGGAGTCCCTGGATGAGGTGGGCTGCCTGTCCCCGTACGTCCAGGGAGAGGCCATTGTACGAATGCCCTCCAGAGGTGTGGACACCGGCTGCCGGGTGAGGGGAGTTGACCCGGACCGGGAATTCGCGGGCGGCCGGATGGAGGACAAGCTCTCCTACGGCGAACTCAACCTCACCACTCCGGACGGAGAGAACGGCCTTATCATGGGCCTTTACCTGGCGGAACAGTTCTACCACTCCGTTGGGGACACACTGTACCTGTTCCCTCCGGGCGCCTTCTTTTCCAGCCGTGGCCACGGCATTGGACGGGCCGTTCTGAAGGGAGCCCTGGAGACAGGTCTTCCGGTGAACGATGAAACCCTGGCCTACGTTCACATAGACATGGCCCGAAGGATGTACCTCCCCCGGGGGGGGTACAGCGGCATCAAGGTCTACCCGGCAGAGGGCTTCTCGCCGGGACAGACCGCCGACGCCCTGTCGCGCCTCGTCCCCGAGGGGGTATCCGTAAGGACATGGAGGCAGCTCAATCCCGACCTGACCGCATCCATGAAGCTGGAGAGAATGGGGGCGTTCCTGGCAATTCTCCTCATAACCCTGGTGGCCACTTTCAACATCATGGGAACCATAGCGCGGTCGGCCATAGAGAGAAGGAAGGACATCTCCGTGCTGAAGGCGATGGGGGCCGGGAACAGGCTCGTATTCAGGATATTCCTCTGGGAGGGCATCATCGTAGGCATGACGGGTGTATTTCTGGGAATACTCCTGGGACTGTCCGGGTGCTGGCTCATAGGGGAAACCGGGCTTATAACCCTGCCGGACGTCTACTCGTTCCATGAGAACATACCCGTGAGGGTTTCCCCTCCGCAGGTCGCCGCGGTGGCTTCCCTGGCATTTCTGCTGAGCCTGGCCTCGGGCATACTGCCGGCTATGAAGGCGGCGGGGCTGGACCCGGTCAGGGGACTTCAAAGTTGAGCATTCTCCTGGCGATAATGCTGGCCTACGGCTATTCACCCTCCGATTCCAGCTGGAGCATGGTGAGCATTCGGGAAATACCGGAAAGGGCCGTTCTTTTCGCGGAACTGGCCGCCAGGGACGGAGGAATGCCGGTGGTGGACCTGGGCTCAATGCTGGAGCTGGCAGGGCGGTTCGAGCGGGCGCAGGCGGTCTACCGGATGGCCCTCAATTCCGCGGAAGACCCTGGTGTCCGGGAATGGCTTGCCGAGAGGCTCACGGGCGCCGGGCCGCTGGACACGCTGATAGTCCTCAGCGTCAGGGTCACCAACGAAGGCCCCGGCGCGGCGGAGGCGGTTCGCGTGGAGATACCCCTTCCCGTGCCCCACCCGCCCTACCAGAGCATCGATCACGTGGCGGGAGTCTTCACCCCCGGCGCCGCCACCATGAGCTGCAGCCTGCCGGTACTGGGTCCGGGGCGGACTGCCGTACTCCCCCTGCTGATACGCGTGACACAGGTGCCCCACACCTACAGGCCTCTTCGGGACACCCGGGGAGATGGTTCGGGACCGGACGGTCCCGGGAGGCTCGCCGGCATGATCAGGTCCATGGAGGTAACCCATTCGGAGGACGGCCCGGGACCCTGCCTGGAACTGGCCTTCCGCCTGAAGGAGATGGCCGGCGGAGAGGGGATGGAACTCACGGTAACAGGGGGGCTCCTCAGGACAGCTGAGGACGGGCTGCTTTTCCATGCCTGGAACCACCTGGAACAGGATGGCATGCCTGTGGACGTAACCCTGTTCCACGCCGATTCCCTGAGAGGCATGGCCCACTGTCCCACGGACATGATACCGCTGTGGGACCTGGAAAGCACCGGCGGCCACGAGGTATCCGCCTTTTACTCCCAGTCGGACGCGGACCTTTCGGTATCCATGACCGCCGCGTTCGCGGACCCTGAGGTCATCAGCGCAATCCTTGGAATCTTTCCACTGTTCCTTCTTACAGTAAAATGATGAATCTGACCGGGAGGCCCGCATGAAGAATCGCGTTACTCTGACGATAGGATCGATAGTTCTGACACTGCTCGCGTCATGCGGAGAAAACGGAACTCCGACAGCGGACTCCGTGTCCGTGACCGACAGCTGCGTTCGGGCGCTGGGAGGGGAGGAGGTCCTCAGGGAGCTGATGGTCATTCACACCGTGGACAGCATCTCCATGGCGGGAATGGCCGGGACCACGGAGTCATGGTGGGTCAGAGAACCCTTCATGGGACTTTCAGTGACCAGCATAGGACCGGTGAGGCAGGAGGTCCTCATACAGGGGGACAGCGTATGGACGGTGGACCGGAACGGCCACCTCTCCCCAGGAGGAGTGGAGGAACGCGACCAGATGGAACTCTCCAGGGCAACCATCTTCTACGACCACCTCCTGGATCCGGCCGCGGTCAGCCCTGGCCCGGACACGCTGGTGGACAGCGTTCTGACCGTGCCCCTGAGACTGGACGACCAGCCCAACGTGGTGTTCTATCACTCCCGTGAAACCTGGCTGCCGGTGATGATGCGGGCGGTCACCATGGGCATCGAGGTGAGGAGCTACCCCGGCGATTACCGCGAGGTCGACGGCGTGGTCACGGCGACCCGCAGCCTGAGCACCATTCCGGCGATGGGGCAGGAGATAGAAAGCCGGAACTTACTTACAGAATACAATGTTGCGGTGCCGGAATCCATCTTCGCCCTTACCGCGGGGGCCGGTGACTGGGAGCTGGCCGCTTCGGGAACTCCGCACCCTATCTCCCTCAGGGGCGAGCATATATACCTGGAGGGGGAGATCAACGGAACGCCGGTGAACGTGCTGCTGGACAGCGGCGCCGGAGCCACGGTCCTGGACAGTTCCCTGGCTGTGAGCCTTGGGCTGGAGAGCACCGGCAGACTGCCCGCGCGGGGTATAGGCGGGACTCGGGAGTTCTCCTTCGTCAAAGTGGACAGCTACTCCGCCGCGGGAGCCGGGGTAAGGGACCAGACCCTTGCGGTAATGCCCCTGTCCGAGGAGTTCTACCCCTCCACCGGAGAGAGGATAGACATGATAATCGGCTACGATTTCCTCAGCCGATTCGTCACCGGAATAGACTACGGCCGGGAGACTATCACTCTCTTCCACCCGGACAGCTTCCGGACAGAGGACCCCCGGGCGACGGTCCTTCCCGCCGAACGGAGCATGAGCCTTCTCTCCATCGAGGCCGTACTGGAGGATTCGGTTCCGGTCAGGCTCCTTCTGGATACCGGGGCCGGAGGGAACATCCATCTTACACCCTCCTTCTTTCGGGAAAACCCGGACTTCCTGGAAGGAAGGCCCTCCTTCGAGACGGAGATACAGGGTGTGGGCGGCTCCGAGACCATCACCGGCTTCCGGGTATCCAGCGTGACCCTGGGCGACCATACCGTTCCCGGAGGGCTGTGCTCCAGTTTCGACGGCGGGGAAATGTTCAGCGCGTACGACGGGATACTGGGCAACGGTATCCTCAGCCGGTTCAGGGTGTACCTGGACTACCGGGCCGGCAGGGTCGTGCTGTCGCCATCCTCGCTCTTCGATGAAGGGCTTCCGGAGACCCTGACCGGGCTTGGGCTGGAAGTCCAGGGGGACAGCCTCATGGTTCGCAGGGTGGTGGAAGGCTCGCCCGCCCATGCGGCCGGCATGGAACCGGGGGACGTTCTGCTGGCGGTGAACGGAACCGGGGTGGGCGCGGAGCATCTGGGAACGATGGATACACTGCTGCCGGACTCCGAAGGTGTTCCCGTTCCGGTCACTTTGTCGAGGGACGGTGAGGAGATGGAGCTGGAGCTGATAACGGGAAGGCTGGTTCCCTGATTCAGGGGCCCCGGGGCGGAAGTATCATGATTATCATCCCGGTGGTGTCCTCGCTGACGAAGATGCGTCCGGAACCGTCCACCGCAACATCCTCTACGTTGTAGAAACCCTCCGCCACCACCGAAACGCTACCGTCCCGGTGCACGGCCGAGATCCTGCCGCGGCCTTCTCCCAGGTCCTCCTCCGCCACGTAGAGGGGAAAGAAGCTCCCCGGGGTGGAGCAGATGCCCTCGCACCTGGAAAGGCCGGCAGCGAAGACCTCTCCCTCCCCTGTGGAAGGGTTCACCCTTATAACCGATCCCGTCACGAAGAGAATTCCCGAAGTCTCGTTGCACAGGTAGAGCGTTCCCGCGCTGTCCGCCAGCAGATCGGAGAAGCTCCAGAGATAGAGGGAACTGTAGACCACGGAAGAACCGTTCTCCCCCAGGCGCCGCACACCGGTCAGGAACGGCGGCAGCCTGCCTGTCTCAGCGCTGGATTCGGTCACGAAGACAGAACCGTTCCCGGACACGGCTACTCCCTCGGGATACTGCAGGCTGTCTCCGATGACAGTAACGTTACCGTCGGAACGCAGGGCCAGCAGCCTTCCGTGTTCGGTATCCTCGGTTACGTATACCGTTCCGGTCGTGGTGTCCACAGCCACTCCCTCGGGATGGTCCAGGTCCCGGACCACCGTCTCGGCCGATCCGGACAGGTCAATCCGGTAGAGGGCTCCCTCGGTCTCAGCGGCGGCGTAAAGCTCTCCTTCCGAGGAGAGGGCCAGCCCGTCAGCGCCATTTATGCCGGTGCACAGGACCGTGGCAACGTGCCCGGGCGGAAGCCGGACCCTGGAAAGGGTATCCCCCTGCACAGGCCCGGGCCCGGTCCCCCCCGCCGCAAGCGTCGAGGCCAGGAGCGGAAGAAAAATCGGATGGACGCTCAATGCCATGACTCCCTCCCGTGAAAGAATGCAGTGCATGCTCATAGATTGCTTTCACAGGCGGCAAAGTCAATATTTATTCCCGGCAGGGCTATTGACGACGGTACCGTCCGTGTTCTATTTCAATGAGCATCTGCGGCTGAAAGCAACCGTCGGCCACCATTCCACCGGAGGTTTTGGGATCAGTTCAACGATTGATGTCCTCCTTGTCGAGAGCGACCCGGACGCCGCCGCCGCATTCAGGGAGATACTGGATGCGGTCCCGTCGGGCAGTTTCAGCATGGACCGGGCCGGCAGCCTCCAGGAAGCCCTGCAGAAGTTATCGGAAATGGATTTTCATGTTATCGTAAGCGACCTCGACCTTCCGGACAGCTCCGGGAACGATACGGTGCAGGAGATCTGCCGCAGGGCGGTAAGGACCCCTCTGGTTGTTCTCACGGCGATAGACGACGAGGGCATGGAGCTGAAAGCGCTCAAGGCCGGAGCGCAGGACTATCTGGTCAAGGGCCGCGTAGACCCGGGCACGCTGATGAGGAGCATCCGCCATTCAATAGAAAGGAAGCACCTGGACTGGCAGCTGCGCAAGACCAGGAGAAGGCTGCGGATACTTCACGACACCGCCTCGAAGCTGGAGGGCTGCTCGAAGCTGAAGAACGCCTACCGGCTGGCCGTGGAATCCGCGGGTTCGCTCCTCCCCGGCACCGTGAGCCGAATACTCGCCCGGAAGAACGGCTCGTTCACCGTTCTGGCCGCCTCTCCCCAGCTCACCCACCAGGCGGGGAGCGGTTCAGCGCTGGATTTCGGCCTTGCGGGTATGACCTTCACAGAGAAACGGACCTTCCAGTTCAGCAGCAGGGAGGACATACCGGTAGCGGGCCCGGAGGGCGGGGAATTCGCCTCCGGGGTCTCGATACCGGTGGGGTCCGGCGCGGTATTCCAGTGTCTTTCCCGGGAGCCGCACGCCTTCTCCGGAGACGAAACCAGCATGCTGGAGATGCTGGCTGGACACCTGCTTGAAACCATGGACAGGATCACCCTGGAGAGGAAACTGAGGACCCTTGCCATACACGACCCCCTCACCGGCGTGCTGAACCGCAATTTCTTCCCCATAGCCCTGAACAGGGAGAAACGGAGAGCTGAGAGGTACAAGAGCAGTATAGGCTTTTTGATGGTGGACATAGACAATTTCAAGGAGATAAACGATCGCTTCGGCCACATCACCGGGGACAGGGTCTTGAGGGCGGTGGCCGACTTCCTGTCGGTATCGGTGAGAGAATCCGATTACCTGATTCGGTACGGCGGCGACGAGTTCATCATGATACTCGTGGAGACCGGGAGCAGCGCGGCCGTGGTAAGGGAAAGGATACTGAATAACGATTCCCTGCTGGCGGAGAAGACGGTAAAGCTCACCGGCCGGCCGGTGACCATATCAGTGGGTCATTCCCACTGGGATCCCGAAGGCGGCGTCTCCATCAGGGAAGCTCTGTCCGAGGCCGACCGGAGGATGTACCAGCACAAGCAGAGCAAGTGAGCATCATTCCGACTTGGCCCTCCGCCAGGCGCTCTCCATTGTCTCCAGGCCAGCTTCCTCCAGTGAGAGGCCCGATTCCCCGAGTATTTCCTCCATCCTGGTAAACCTGCGGATGAATTTCCTGTTGGCTGCCCTCAGCGCAGCCTCGGACTGGAGTCCCAGCAGCCTGGAGTAGTTCACCATGCTGAACAGCATATCTCCCAGCTCATCCTCCTGTGCTTTTTCATCACCTGTCTCCAGGGCTTCCTCGAACTCTTCCATCTCCTCGAATATCTTCTCCCTCGCCCCCGCCGCGTCGGGCCAGTCGAAGCCCACCTCCGAAGCTCTCTGCTGTATCCTCCAGGCTGTCTGAAGGGCTGGCATGCTCACAGGCACCGATCCGAAGAAACCCTCGCTCCCCTTCTCCGAGGCCTTGATGGCTTCCCACTGCTTCTCCACCTCCTGCGGGGACAGAGTGTTCCTGTCATCGAAGACGTGGGGATGCCTTCGGACCAGCTTGGCCGAGATGGCCTCCACCACTTCGCTCAGGGTGAATACGCCGTTCTCCTGGCAGATGAGGGCGGACATTATCACATGGAGCAGGAGGTCCCCGAGCTCGTTCCTCAGGAGTTCCCTGTCACCGCTGTCGATGGCTTCCACCACTTCGTAGGCCTCCTCCAGCATGAAGGGGCTGAGTGATTCCACAGTCTGCTGCCTGTCCCAGCTGCATCCGGAGGGGCTTCGAAGCCTGATGACTATCCTCACCAGACTGGAGAGGGCGTCGGTGAATTCCCTGATGGCGTCATCCATGGATTGGACCGGCCCCGAAGGCCTCCCCGGCCTCCATGAAGAGTTCCGAGAGGGTAGGATGCGGATGGACCATCTCGCCTATCTCCGACGCCTTCACTCCCATGTTGACGGCCATGACGGCCTGTCCCGCCATGCTGCTGGCGTGAGCGCCCACTATCTGGACACCCACCACCACCCCGTCGGACTTTCTGGCAACTATCTTCACAAATCCCTCGGTTTCGTTCATTCCCACCGCCTTGCCGTTGGCTATATAGCGGGAGACACCGGCGGTGACAGGCACGCCTCTCTCCTCCCATTCATCCTGACCGGGCCCCACCGTGGCTATCTCAGGGGAAGTGAAGATGCATCCGGGCATGGCATCGGGGTCCACCTTTCGATGGCCGCTGCCGAACATGTGGTCCACGGCGGCAAGCGCCTGGGCGCTGGCGGCGTGGGCAAGCTGCCATTTGCCGGTGACATCGCCGGCGGCGTAGACACCGTCGAGGTTCGTCATCTGGTTCTCATCAGTGGTTATTCCGGCGGGAGTATATCGGACCCCGGCGGCATCCAGACCCAGTCCGCCGGTCCTGGCCCTTCTTCCCACCGAGACCAGGAGCTTCCCGGCGGCGAGCCGGGTGCCGTTTTCCAGCGTGACCGCGACGGAGCCGCCGGTGAATTCCACGTCCACGGCGCCGCTTCCTGTATGAAGCTTCACTCCGGAACGCTTCAGGGACTTCTCCACCACAAGCTTCACGTCCGTGTCCACTCCGGGAAGTATGGAGGGCAGCATCTCCACCACCGTGA
>JAWOBF010000044.1:0-13150 GCA_046498225.1 Candidatus Aegiribacteria sp. | reverse complement strand
GCCGTGAGGCAGAGCCTCAAGTACATAAGCAGCCAGCACCCCGACCTGGTCCTGATACTCTCCGGAGACCAGCTCTACAGGATGGACTTCAACCGTTTCGCCGGCTACCATCTCAGTAGCGGGGCCGACATAACCATTGGAACGATACCGGTAACCGACTCCGAAGCCTCCTCCCTGGGAATCATGAAGGTGGGGGACGACGGCATAATCACGGAGTTCAGGGAAAAACCTTCGGGCGATGCACTGGAAAGCATGAAAAGCGCTCAGAAAGGCACTACCGAAGCCAAACCCTACCTGGGCAACATGGGCATATACATGTTCACGCCGAAAATACTCAGGGAGGTGCTGGAGAGGGAGCCGGACGTCATCGATTTCGGCAGGGAGATAATTCCAAATGCCATCGGTTCCTACAGGGTCACTTCATTCCCCTTCGGCGGCTACTGGTCGGACATCGGGACCATTTCCAACTTCTTCAGGGCCAACCTGGACATGGCCGGCCCCAAACCGGATTTTGATCTCTACAGGAGCTTCTCCCCCCTCTACACCAGCGCCAGGGCCCTTCCGGGTGCCAGGGTGAACAGCTGCAGCTGCACCGACACCATAATCTGCGACGCCTCGGACTTGGAGGGCGCCCGCCTGAACAGGTGCGTGGTCGGGCTCAGGGGCAAGGTGAGACCGGGCACGGTGATGGAGGACTGCGTGTTCATGGGTTCGGATTACTGGGAGGGGCACTATCTCGACCCCAGGAACCATGATCCGGACCTGCTTCCCCTGGGCATTGGACGGGACTGCCGCATTCGGAACGCCATAATAGACAAGAACGCCAGGATAGGTGACGGGTGCCGGCTGGAGAACGCGGAAGGGGTCCGGGAGTACACTTCCGACCGCTACTGCATTCGTGACGGTATCATAGTCGTACCCAAGAACAGCATGCTGGAAGACGGTTTTGTCATCTGAGAATCGTTCAGGTGAGCAGGGAGCCCATCTGGTACACCAGTGTCGCCATTAACAGGGCCACCGCGGTGGTGTACAGGATCGAGAAACCGGCCCACGCCCAGGAGTGTGTTTCCCGTTTGATGACCGCCACCGTGGCTATGCAGGGGATGTAGAGCATGATGAAGATGATCAGGGCGAAGGCCATTACCGGGTTCCAGCCCTCCTCCGAGGCCAGCCGTTCGGAGAGGGACTCGGCGTCCTCATCGTCAATTTCCCCCATGGAATAGGCGGTGCCCAGGGTTGAGACCACTATCTCCTTGGCGGCGAACCCGCCTATCAGGGCCACGTTGGTCTTCCAGTCGAAACCCATCAGCGGTCTGGTGAAACTCTCCACCGCTTTTCCCGTCCTTCCGGCTATGGAGTTGGAAAGCCTGGCCTGAATGAGCTGCCCGCCGCTGAGGGTTGAAGCCTCCTCGTCCGGCAGCGCGGGAAAGGTCATCAGCGTCCACATGACCACCGATGCGAGAAGGATGACCGTCCCCGCCTTTTTCAGGTAGAGCCAGGTGCGTTCCCACATGTGAATCAGCAGGCCTCCGAAGGCGGGCATCCTGTAGGGTGGGAGCTCGAGGACGAAGGAAGTGGATGCGCCCCTGAGAATGGTGGAGCGGAGCAGTTTGGCCGAAAGCATGGCAAAGACCCAGGAAAGTATGGTGAGCAGGAAAAGCACCAGTCCCTCGTGAGAGGAGAAGAACGCTCCTATGAGCAGGGCGTAAACCGGAAGCTTCCCGCCGCAGTTCATGAACGGGGCCGAGAGGATGGTCGCGAACCTCTCTTTGGGGTCCCTCAGCGTTCTGGCGGCCATTATGCCAGGTACCGCGCATCCTCCGGTTATGCCGCCGGATACGATGAACGGCACTATGGAGTTGCCGTGAAGCCCGCACTTGCGGAATACCCTGTCCATCAGGAAGGCGATCCTCGCCATGTAGCCGGTATCCTCGAGGATGGAGATGAAGAAGAACATGAACATTATCAGGGGAACGAATCCCACTACTCCGCCCACCCCGTCTATGGCGCCGTTGACCACCATTGAGCGGATGAGTCCATCCGGAAGCAGTCCCCAGGCCAGCTCATGGAGCCGGACGAAGAAGCTTTCCACCCACGAGACCGGAGCGCTGCTGATGAAGAAGGTGAACTGGAACAGTCCGAACAGCACCGCCGCCATGATGATCGGTCCCAGGACGGGATTTGTGAGGAACCTGTCTATACGGTCGGAGAGGTATATCCTGTTGTCGATGGAGCTGGTCCTGACCATCTTGACCACTCCTGCCACGAAACCGTACCTGTGGTCGGCAATGACCCCCTCGGTCTCGTCCTTCATCTCCCGGAAGACCTGTTCCGCCAGTTTTTTGGCGGTGTCAAGCATCTCCTCCGCCGCCGGATGGTCCAGTCTTTCAACCCGGTCAATGGTGTGGGAGTCCTGTTCCAGCAGGCGCAGGGCCAGCCACCTGGGGGGCACCATGTCCGTGAGAAGGCCGCTGTCCCGTATCTTTCTCTCCAGTATGGCCAGAGCCCTGTCGGAGGAACTGCCGTAGGAGAGGTCGATGGGTATCCAGCTGGACTCTATGGAGGCCAGGGCCAGCGCTTCGTCAAGGAGCTCCTCCGTTCCCGTGCCCCTGTTGCCAACCGTTCGGACCACCGGGACGCCCAGGATTTCGGATAGCCGACCCTCATCTATCCTTATTCCTCTCATCTCGGCTATGTCGATCATGTTAAGAGCAACTATGACCGGAACTCCCAGCTCCATGAGCTGGGTGGTGAGGTAGAGGTTCCGTTCCAGGTTCGAGGCGTCCACCACATGTATCACTACGTCTGGATGCTGTTCAAGCAGGTAATCCCTGGCGGCCACCTCGTCCGGGGAATAGGGGGTGAGACTGTAGGTTCCCGGCAGGTCCACCACCTTCACCCGCCGCTCGCCTGCCTGGGCGGTCCCCTCCTTGATCTCCACCGTGATGCCCGGGTAGTTGGCCACATGCTGCCGCGCGCCGGTGAGCGCGTTGAAGATGGAAGTCTTGCCCGAATTCGGGTTCCCCGCCAGGGCTATCACGGAAATGTCGTTCACCGGACCACCTCGAGTATCACGTGCAGGGCGTCCCAGCCGCTGATCTCCACCTCATTTCCCCCCACCTCCACCAGCAGTCGGTCGGGTTCCGTCTTCTTCCGGACCATCCTCACTACTGCGTCCCCGGCGAACCCCAGTTTCAAAAGCCTGGTCACGGTATGTCCCCTGCCCCTCACGGAGATGACCCTGCCTTCCTCTCCGGTTTCGAGGGAATCCAGAGTGACGCTCTCGCCGTAGTCGGCCTTCATCATCTCCGTCCGGTAGGAGCAGCCTCTGCAGTCATCGTCGCAGACAGGGGGGTAGGGGACACTGCCGGTATTCGGGGATGCCGGGACCACCCTGACATGCCAGGCGGTCTTCCTGTCTATGCCGAACCTGGTCTCGTCCCTGGCGACTACTATCGGACCGCTGCCCGATGCGGATATCACCCGCAGGAGGGCTCCGGGGTTTATGCCCATGCTCACCAGCCGGCTTTCGGCGGCGTGGTCGGTGGTGATGCTCATGACCCTGACCCATTCGTCCGATGAGGCAATGGTCAGGGGATATCCGGACCTGACGCTTCCGGGCCCTCTGGAATTACGTTCACCGCCGCGCTTTCTGCCTCTTCTGTTCCTCATGATGCCGCGCCTTTTCCCGCGTCCACTGGATGGACGAGAACACATCGGGCCGTATCCCGCGGCAGCTCCAGGTCGTGGCCGTCCAGACTCACAACGCAGGAAAGGCTCTTTCCGCCGGGACGTTTCAAGGTAACCTGCGAACCCTGGATGAAGCCCAGGTCTATGAGCTGCCTTCTGATGTCCCCGGTTCCGGTTATCCTGGCAACACTCCTCCTGTCGCCGGGATTCAGCGCGGCCAGGCTTGAGAGGTCGGGAGCATCCGCCACAGGATCATCCTTCATGAGCGGGCATACGGCCTTGGAGCACCTGGCGGCGGGGGTGTCCATTCCTTCCAGGCAGTTGCCGAAACCCCTGTCCAGTATGCCTCGCAGCTCCGGACACGCGGCAAGGAACTCGAAGAACGCCGCCAGCCGTTCAACCGAGCTGTCCGAGAGATGATGCTCCATGGCGCAGGCTTCCTCTTCGGCCTGGTCCCTGTCCGCTCCGAGTATGTCGAAGAGGAAGCGGGAAAGGAGATTGTGGCGGGTCATGGTCCGCCTGGCCACATTCAGGCCCTTTTCGGTGAGTTCTATGTAGTTTCTCTTGGAGTAGCGTATGAGGTCGAGCTGGGCCAGTCTTTTCATGGCCGGCGTAACCGAGGCCGGGCTGACGTCCATCTCGTCCGCGATGTCCCTGACCCGGGCTACCGAGCTGGACCCCTGAATGCGGAATATGGTCTCGAGGTAGTCCTCGAGCGAACCTGTCACGGGGCCTTTTTCACGGGACATTAATTAGCCTCCTCTTCATCTGTTAGTCTAATCTAACAAAATAAAGAGGATCGTCAATATCGGGACCGTTCCCGAAGGGACGGGAAAGGGGAACGCTACTTCATGAGGGAGGACTTGAGCCTGTCCGCCTTGTTGGGATGGATGAGCCTCTTTCTGGCCGCCCTGTCAATGAGGCTCTGGGCCTCCTTGAGGGAACTTTTCCTCTCATCGGGGTCTTCTATCTGTCGGGCGTCCTTGATGGCGGACCGCAGAGCGCGCATCCTGCTACGGTTCCTTTTCGCCTTTGCGATATCCGTCCTGCGGCGCTTCAGTGATTGTTTGCTCCTTGCCAAGAGGAGTCTCCTTTCACAAATTAGATGTAACCTTTAGAATTTCTCGGCATTTCCATACAGAGGCTTGAATTCTAAGCCCGAATACGATGGAAGTCAACTAATACAAGGGAGATTGAAATGAGATACGCTGTAGTTCTGCTTGCTCTGGCAGCTTTGTTCTCCACCGTTTCCGCGGACAGGCTGGTGAGGCTTCACCAGGTTCCGGACGGGTTCGCCCTGGAGCTTCTTCGGGAAGGTTACGACGTGGCCAGCGTCAACCGCAGGGAAGGATACGTGGACATAGTGCTTCCGGACGAGGAAGTGGAGAAGGCGGCCCTGCTCACACAAAACTACGAAGTGCTTCCCAGGGAGTGGGGAGAGCTGCTTCCGGAGAACGCCAGGGGAGGCGGGTACTACTACGATGTGGAGGAGAACTGGGAGTTCTGGTGCACCCTGGCCGCGGAGAACGAGGACCTGGTGACCACGCCGGTTACCATCGGCCAGTCCTACGAGGGACGCGACATCTACGCCATAGAGATGACCAGTTCATCAGGCGGGTACAAACCGGCCATCATATTCTCCTCCCTCATACACGCCAGGGAGCCCGGCGGCAACTCGGTGCTGATCGATTACGCCAACTGGCTGGTGGACAACTACGACGGCGGCGATACGGAAGCCGCCTACATACTGGACAACGCGACCCTCTACTTCATTCCAGTCGCCAACCCCGACGGCTACCTCAACAACCTGCCGGGCGGAGGAATGCACCGCAAGAACATGAACTTCACGGAGGGCGACGGCATCGACCTCAACAGGAACTGGGGCTACATGTGGGGCTACGACGACAGCGGCTCCAGTCCCAATCCCAACGATCCAACCTACCGGGGCACGGGCCCCTTCTCCGAACCGGAGACACAGGTCCAGAGGGATTTCATGATAGACGTCCAGCCCATAGCCTCCATGAGCTACCACACCTACGGCGGATACCTCCTTTACCCCTGGGGATACGACGACTTCTACACCCCCGACAACGACCTGTTCTCTGGATGGGCGAGTCAGATGACCGCGGACAACAGCTACTCGTACGGGACCGCGTGGGAGGTACTCTACAACACCAACGGCGACCAGATGGACTGGACCTACGGCAACGACGACATTCCAGGCACCGTTTACTGCATGACCCCGGAAGTCAACGACAACGGTTTCTGGGGCAGCCAGAGCGACACCACGGAGATAGAGAGGATATGCGACGAGTGCAGGCCCATGAACATCATGTTCTGCATGTTCGCCCTTAACTACGTGGGCATAGGGGAGAACCCGGCGGTGGGAATGGAGCCCGTCCTGGCCCTTAATTCCATATATCCCAACCCCGTGGTATCGAGCGCCGTTTTCAGCGTTTCCTCCCCCGCCGCGCCGATGCTGGACGTTGTCATCTACGACACCTCCGGCAGGATGGTGCACTCCATGCGGGCTGACAATCCCGACGGGGGCGAGACGACCCTCACCTGGGCCGTTCCGGATGAAGTCCCCGCGGGTGTCTATACCGCGAAGGTGGCCGACGGCGCGGGCAACACGGACACCCGCAGGTTCACGGTCCTGAGGTAAGAGGGGACTCCGTTGACCGGCGAGGGGAAGGGCGGGGACTTCTACCAGGTTCTGGGGGTGGACTACCGCGCTTCGCAGGAGGAGATAGAGGACGCCTACCACGAACTGGCCCGAAAGCTCCACCCGGACATTACCGGGGACGACCCGGAGCTGACCAGCAGGTACATGGCGGTCAACGAGGCTTACCGCATACTGTCCAAGCCGGCGGAAAGGGAAGAGTACGACAGGTCCATCGGAATCGACCCGGATGCCGTGGACGAGGAGGCAAAGCCAAAGCCCGAACAGGTCCGCAAGGCGGACACTCCAGCTCAGGACATGCGTCTTCTGGACGCGAAGCTCAGGCGGGACGTGCGCGAGGCGTCCCGCCTGTGCGAGAAGGGAAATTTCTGGGAGGCCACCCGGCTTCTGGAGAAGTACCTGAAAACCCACTCGGACAGTCCCCGCCTCAGAAGGGCCCTGGCCTCGGCCGCCATGGGACGGAAAAGGTACCATGAGGCGGTCAATCACATGAAGGTGGTATGCAGGGTGGAGTACCATGAACCCGACAATTTCGTGGAGCTTGCGGCCATCTACCTCGAGGCCGGTCAGCTGGTGCTCGCGGAGAAGGCTCTCAGGGAAGCACTGGGGTGGAACGCGAAACATGAGGGAGCCCTGAACATGCGCAGAAGGATAGAGGACAGGAAGGACGCGGAAAAGCCTCCCATACAGAGGGCGTTCAGCCGGCTGACCAAGACCCTGAGACGCCGGGGGGGATGAGATGGACAGCAACGGGAAACTGTACTATTCCATCAGCGAGGTGTGCGGCATGACCGGCCTGAAACCCCATGTCCTCAGATACTGGGAGACCGCGTTCCCGATGCTGAAACCTTCCAAGAACCAGTCGGGCAACAGGGTCTACAAACAGGAGGACATCGGGCTCATCAAGCTGATAAGCAGGCTCCTCTACCAGGAAAGGTACACCATCGACGGGGCCAGGCAGAAGATAGAGGAGATGGATGACCTCGAGCAGCAGATGGAGCTGGAGCTGGGAACCACCGCCATATCAGCTGAGAACATGGAATTCATAAGGAAGGAGATAACCCGAATAATCGCCATGCTGGACCGCGACCCCATGGCGGTTGACAAACAGGAGGATTGAGGGTAATTTTGCTTCCTCGGTCGGGGCGTGGCGCAGTCCGGTAGCGCACTTGAATGGGGTTCAAGTGGTCGCTGGTTCGAATCCAGTCGCCCCGACCACTCTCTTTATAGATCCTCCACCGAAGGGACCCATGGGCGAGATCCTTCTGAACTGGCTTTCCGGGATACCCGGCGAAGTGCAGATGATGGTGCTTTCAGCTTTTCCCCTGACCGAACTGCGGGGAAGCATTCCAATGGCATGGACGGTAATGAGCGGGTCATGGGTCTGGCCCTGGTGGAAGATCTACCTGCTCGCCCTGGCCGGGAACCTGCTGCCGGTCCCCATACTTCTGTGGTTCCTGGAACCGGTTACGAGGTTCCTCAGGAGGTGGGCCTTCTTCGACAGGTTCTTCCGGAGGCTCTTCGACAGGACCAGGAGAAGGGCCGGGTCCAAGATAGAGAAGTACGAGGCCCTGGGGCTGACGCTGTTCGTGGCCATTCCCCTTCCTGTAACCGGCGCCTGGACCGGGTCGCTGGCCGCTTTCCTCTTCGGCATTCCCAGAAGGCTGGCCCTGCCGGCCATAGCCCTCGGTGTGGCCATCGCCGGTATCCTTGTGACCCTTATCATGTCGGGGACGCTGGCGGGCATAGGTTTCCTGGTAAGGCGCGGTTAGAGCCGAAAAGTTGCATTCGGGGCCCTTTGATAGTAAATTTGCCTGGCAGATGGAATAGTCGGGGCGTAGCGCAGCCCGGTTAGCGCGCCTGGTTCGGGACTAGGAGGTCGGAGGTTCAAATCCTCTCGCCCCGACCATTCATCTATCTCAGACGGAGGGACTTATCAGAAACAGGCTCATATCCGTGGTAGGCGGCACGGACGCCTCTCCGGAGGAGTATTCGCGGGCGGAGACCCTGGGCGGCCTTCTGGCCGGGGGCGGTTTCACCGTTGTGTGCGGAGGCGGAAGCGGTGTGATGGAAGCCGTCTGCCGCGGCGCCGCCGAGGCAGGCGGGCGAACCATCGGCATTCTCCCGGGGGAGGACCCCATGGGAGCGAACAGGTATGTGGAAACCGTAATAGCTACGGGAATGGGTACATCCAGGAACAGGATAATCGCCCTCTCCGGAATGGCCATGGTAGCCGTTGGGGGACGCTACGGAACCCTGTCGGAGATAGCTTTCGCGCTTCAGGCGGGAAGACCGGTATGCGCCATGGGCGGATGGTCCGGGATTCCCGGAGTGGCGGAAGTTGAATCCCCGGAGGAAGCCATCAGGTTCATAAACGATAGAACTGGAGATACCGATGCACAGCGTTGAGGATCTTGAAAAGCAGATAAGGGACGTTCCCGATTTTCCCATAGAGGGAGTCGTGTTCAAGGACATCACCACGCTGCTCACCCATCCCGGGGCCCTGAGGGACACCGCGACCCATCTGATCAATGCCTGCGGCGGCTTCGACTACCAGGCGGTCGCAGCCGTAGAGTCCAGGGGTTTCATATTCGGTTCGCTGATAGCCTCACAGAAGGACCTTCCGCTGGTGCTTATCCGCAAACCGGGGAAACTGCCGGCAGAGACCGTCAGCTGTGAGTACTCGCTGGAGTACGGGTCCAGCACCGTGGAGATGCACAGGGATTCCCTGCCGAAGGGGACCCGTGTCCTCATAGTCGATGACCTGATAGCTACCGGCGGCACCGCCGTCGCGGCGGCGGAACTGATAGAGATGGACGGCTGCGAAGTGGCGGGAGCCGGTTTCGTGGTGGACCTCGAGTTCCTCGGAGGAGGGGAGAGGCTGAACGACAGGGGTGTGAGCCACGTAAGCCTTATCCGGGTTCAGGAAGAGAAATAATTGACCGTACGGCGCTGATTTCGCATAATCTGTGCCATTGACGCGGAGATTCTGATAACGTCAACACGAAAGCGGAAAGGAAGGAACATGTACAGGATTTTTCTCATATCCATGATGCTCCTCGGTATCGCATTCTTCGGATGCGGCGACCAGGCCGAAGAGGGAGCAGCCGGTGAGGCGATGGATGAAGGTAACGGAGAGACGGTGGAAGAGGATGCCGGAGAGGCAATCGAGGAAGGCGACGGCGAGGAAGCCGGCGACCTCTCCGATGAAGACGGGTCGCAGGAGCGACGCGTAGCGCCCATGGGGGATTTCGATCTCTCCACACCCGCAATGGCCGTGGGTCAGTGGATAGAGTTCGGCGCCGACGACATGGCCCAGACCCTCAGGGTATCCGTGGTGGGATCCGAGGTCAACCAGGGTACGGAATGCTACTGGGTACAGCTGAGCGTCGACGACTTCGTCGGCCAGCTCCTGGTTGATCCCGAGGGGATAGAACTGGCGATGGCCGGTTACGAGGAGCAGTTCGGCGATTTCGCCGCCGACCCTGTCTCCTTCATCCGTGAAAACATGTCCGACGCCGAGGGAATGGCCAGTCTCATGGGCAGCGGGGAGAGCATGGAAACCGCCCTTCAATTCGTCCGCGCCATCCGCATGGTGAAGTTCGAGCAGCAGGGAACCGTGATGGCCGTCGACCTCGCGGGAGTCGCCGACTGGCTCGAGGAAATGATGCAGGACCCCGCCTTCCAGGAGCAGTTCCAGGAGGGATTCACCCAGGGCTTCGACGCCGAGGGCGGCCAGGAAGGCCTCAACACTATCATGGAGGAACTCGAGAACGTCAACTTCGCCTTCTCGGAGACCGATATGGACGTGGCCGGCCAGCGGGTAGGCGGAATGGAACTCAACGTGGACCATCCCGATGGCAGTCTGAGGGTTGTTTTCTCCTCGGACCTTCCCCTGGTCCCCCTGGCCTACGCGGAAGCCTCCGGCGACGGGGAAACCCACTTCATAGAGGTCAAGGGCTTCGGTTTCAGCGGCGCCCAGGACCTTCTTCCCGGCGCTCCCGCCCAGACCATTCAGGCCATGATGATGCTTCAGGGAATGGAACAGCAGATGGGAGGAATGAACCGGTAACTCCCCCGGCTTCCCGTGAATGCCCGGCCGGATGGCCGGGCATTCCTGTTTTCACCGGCTCATTCGGTGTTCTTTACCCGGCCGCCGCCCTTTCCTTGGTACCGCGGATGGTTTATTATCCTGGTAAATGGACCTTCTTGAAGATCTGGAAGAAAAAGCTCCGAATTCTCCCCTGGCGGACCTGCTCAGGCCACGAAGCCTGGAGGAGGTAGCCGGCCAGGAACACCTTCTGGCCGAAGGCGCCCCCTTTCGCAGGGCCCTGGAGGAGGGAGTGCTCGGGTCCTTCATACTCTGGGGACCTCCGGGTTCCGGCAAGACCACTCTCATTCTCCTGGTATCGAAGTACACCAGCCAGAACTTCGTGAGGTTCAGCGCGGTCACCGGAGGGGTGAAACAGGTGAGGGCAATAGTGGAGGACGCCGCGCGGCTCAGAAGGCGCGGGGTAAGCACACTGCTGTTCGTGGACGAGATACACAGGTTCAACAAGGCCCAGCAGGACGCTTTCCTGCCCCATGTGGAGAACGGCACCATAGCCCTGGCCGGGGCCACCACCGAGAATCCCTCCTTCGAAATAATCGCCCCGCTGCTGAGCAGATGCACCGTCTACCTCCTGAAGAGGCTGGAGGAGGACCAGATAGTTTCGATCCTGAGAAGGGCTTCCGAGCACCCGGCCTTCAGGGAGATGAACCCCGGGGGTGTCAGCGACGAGGTCATACCCCGTATAGCCGCTTCCGCCGACGGTGACGGCAGAAGGGCCCTCAATACACTGGAGCTTCTGGCGGGCATGGCCTCGGGAGGAACAATCACCCTCCAGCTTCTGCGGGATGTTCTCACCTCCTCTCCCCTGAGCTACGACAAGACCGGCGAGGAGCATTACAATCTCATCAGCGCGCTGCACAAATCCCTCCGCGCGAGCGATGTTGACGCGTCCCTCTACTGGCTGGCGCGGATGATGGTATCCGGGGAGAATCCCCTTTACATCGCGAGACGAATGATACGTTTCGCCACAGAAGACGTGGGTCTGGCCGACCCGTCGGCCCTGACCGTGGCCATGAGGGCCGCGGACTCCTGGAGGTTCCTGGGGTCGCCGGAAGGCGACCTGGCACTGGCGGAGGCGGCCTGCTACCTGGCTCTTGCGCCCAAGTCGAATTCCGTTTACACTGCATGGAAAAAGGCCGTGAACGCGGCGGAGCGGGGCGGCAGCCGGCCGGTCCCCCTCCACCTTCGCAACGCTCCCACGGCTCTGATGAGGGATATGGACTACGGGAAGGGATACCAGTACGCGCACAGCATGCCCGGCGGGATAGTCGCCCACGGGAACTTTCCCGACGGTATGGAGGAAGAGGAGTATTACAGACCCTCGGAATCCGGAAGGGAGGCTGCCATCTCCAGGAAACTTGCGGAGTGGAAGAGAACGAGGATAAGAGCCAGGAACGAAGGCGACGATGATTGACAGCGGAAGAAGCGCGAAAGATCTGAGAGAGAGGATGGTTCGGGAGGACATTGCCGGACAGGGTGTGACGGACCCCGGGGTCCTGGAGGCTTTCAGGTCCGTCCCCCGGGAGAATTTCGTACCGGAAGGGACCGGCCTGAGGGAGGTGTACGGAAATCACCCCTATCCCATCGGATTCGGCCAGACCATCTCCCAGCCTTTCATAGTGGCGTACATGGTGGAGATGCTGGGTTGCTCCCCGGGTGACCGGGTGCTGGAAGTGGGAACCGGTTCCGGGTACCAGACCGCCATACTGGCCGCCATGGGACTGGAGGTGGTTACCGTGGAGGTGGTGGCCCGCCTGGCGCGCAGAGCGAAAAAGGCGGTGCTTGACCTGATGCCGGAGGCAAACGTGTCGTTCATAGTGGCCGACGGCTACGGCGGCTGGCCTCCCGGGGCCCCCTACGACGGCATAATCGTTTCCGCCGCCCCCGTTTCCGTCCCGAAGGAGCTGGAAGCCCAGCTCAGTCCCCGGGGAGGCAAGCTGGTCATTCCCGCCGGCCACTGGTCTCAGAGTCTCATGCTCATAGTGAGGGAGGGCGACAGGCTGACGGTCAGGAGATCCCTTCCGGTGAGGTTCGTTCCTCTGGTGAAACCGGGGGGTGAATAAGTTGCCGGGGGAAGGGCCGGCCGTTTCTGTCCCCCCCGGGACCCGGGTCGTCGGAAGCGCCGCCCCGGCGGTTTCTGCAAGGGCGGAGTCCGCTGAGGGACCGGTTGTCATGTTTCCCTCCGACCCCGACGAACTTGCCAGCCTCTCGTCCGGGACGGCCGGACGTCCCGTCGTGGCGGTGGCGGATTTCGTTCCCCGATTCCCGCCCCCCGGTGTCTCGGTCTTCATTCGGACCGGCGATTCGGGCCTTCAGATCCTTCCCGGCATGTTCCACTCCTTCGCGATGCTGGAGAGAGGCGACGCCGCGCTCCGGCTGCCGCTGTGGCAGAGCGCGGGCGCTCTTCTGCCGTTCTTCGTGCACAACATGAACAACCTGCTGGCCCGAATAATGGGCAATACGGAACTGGCACAGATGTACGCCGACAGGCCGGATACCGCCGGGGAGAAACTTGCTTCGGCCATGGGAGGGGTGGAGGAATTGAGGGATTTCGTCCAGAGGCTGGCGCGGATGTCCATGCTCCTGGACGATGATTCCGGCTGGACCGCAGAGAGGCTGGACGGACTGGAACGGACGGGAAGGATGTTCAGCGGAAGGGCCGTTGA
>JAWOBF010000009.1:0-3567 GCA_046498225.1 Candidatus Aegiribacteria sp. | reverse complement strand
GGGATCCTTCATATTATTTGTATACTCGTGCGACTCCTGGTAGTCAAGATGACTCTCTCGTGAATAAATAGCTGTCGCTGGATCTTAATCGGGATCAGGGTGATCTCAGACCGATGCCAGCGAGTCCGGTTCGAATCCTGTCCAGTGTGGACCGCCATCATTATAGAGAAGCCCCCGTTTCGGGGGCTTTTCCTTACCAGCATGCTCGAAGCTACGCGATTTCAGAGACTTTCTAGGAAATACTGCAACCCCTCGAAGACGCTACCCAATACATAATAACCGCGAATAATCTTGCCTCTGACGGAGTTGATGATTCATCTGGAAATTCTGTTCCAGGTCTTCTATATTCGATCGAGTGTTCAACTTCTCAATATTTTGAAAACGCTGGAGTTCCTTTGCCAGGACAGTGCTGGCCGGACCGCCCGTTCCAATCGGGGTTACTGCTTTCCCGCCAGCCTGATGGATCACATAGAGTTGCGGGAAGATACATCAGCAGGATTAACTGGAGGAGGGAAGATGGAACTTGAAAGGATAATGGAGCTTCACAGCAGGGGACTTCTCGACCCCGTCATCGAGGAAGCGCTGGCGGCGGCGGAATCGGATATTCCGGATACGGACCTGTCCAGGCTGTACGCGGTCTGCTCCGATGTGATGTTCCGAAAGGGTCAGTACAACGACGCGGTTGTCTATGGCCTGAGGGCCGTGGAAGCCGATAACAGAAACGCCGAAGGCTATTCATGCCTGGGGTGGGCGGAATACTGGCTGGGCATGAATGAAAGCGCCCTTCAGCATCTGAAGAAGGCCGTCGAACTTGCGCCTGACAGCGCCGAATACCACTACAGGACGGGAAGCATCCATCACAACGCCTTCGGAAACCTTCCCGAAGCCGAGGCCGAGTTCTCAAAGGCTGTAGAGGCGGACCCGTCCCATGCCCTGGCATGGCAGCAGCGGGGCATCTGCAGGTGGAACCAGGGCAACAGGGAAGGAGCCGAAAACGACTACAGGAAGGGGGCAATGCTGGGAGACCCCTACTGCGGCTACATACTCAGGTACTACGGGTACCCCCTGGAGGCTCCCATGGAGAAGGTCGCCCTGGCCAGGGACTGCAGGAGGCAGAACGACCACGGCACAGCGGCAGAACTCCTTAAACAGGCCCTTGATCAGGGCATGGGCACACCTGAGAAGCAGACGGAAGTAAGGCTGGAGCTTGCGGAGTGCCTGTCGGACATGAAGCTCAGCGATGAAGCGGAGACCCAGTACGGGATAGCTATTGAGGAAGCGCCCATGAACCCCCTCTGCCACGGGGAAAGAGGCCTTTTCCATTACACCGCCTCCCATGACGGGCAAGCGGAAACTGATTTCAAAAGAGCGATGGAACTGGCTGAAGACAAGGGCAAGTACGTCTTCTATCTGGGAAGGCTCTACGCGGTATCCGGCAGACCCGAAGAAGGTCTTGCTCTACTCGACCCGGCAATTGAGGAAGACCCCTACAATGTAGCCCTTTTCCATTCCAGAGCCATCTGCAGGGTGAAACTGGGAATGGACGAAGGAGCAAAGGAGGATTTCCTCAGGGCCGATTTTCTGGGGCACCGGAGCGCCCAGGGCGACAGAAGGCAGACATACGGAGACGAATATGCCATGGACTTCTTCGCGGCTGGGATCGCGGCGGGGGAGCAGAACAACCACGGGCTCGCCATAGAGAACTTCTCCAGGGCTGCGGATATGTTCCGGCAGCAGACCGTTCATTCAGGCGACCGTGCCTGGCGGTATGCAGCGAACAGCCTGCACAATCTGGGATACTACTACCATCAGGCCGGCGAACTGAAGGAAGCCGTTGAAAATATTGAGAAAGCCCTCGAAATGAACCCACACTACAAAGACGCCTGGATCTCCCTGGGCAATGTGCACGATACGATGGGAAGCCTGGGTGACGCCCTGGAGTGCTACAACCGGGCCATTGAGCTTCAGCCCAACGACGGCAGGGGCTACTACAGCAGGGGCAGGATGCTACTGGCGCAGAAGAGGTTCGACGAAGGTGCCGAGGACTTCTCCAGGGCGGCGATGTTCTACGGCAGGGACGACTGGAAGGGAGACGCCTATTTCAACAGGGCAAGGTGCCACGAGGGGGCCGGGCGGATCAACGAGGCCATCGAAGACTACCAGCAGGCCGTCAGCCATGGCATTCAGCAGGGAATGTTCGAGTCGGTCCGACTTCGAGAGGCTCACGGTATAGAGTAACACGTTCAGGACTTATCAGGCGGAGGAATCCGGATCATGGCGCATATATGTTTTTATGGTGATTGTGCAGCATAGGCCGCCATCCATTTTGCATCGACACTCTTTTCCGGTTATGGTTGATCAGAAAGCAAGGAGTTGTATCATGAACACTAAGACCGCGATGATTCTTACTCTTCTCCTCATCTCGTTCCCTGTCAGTTCGCACGCCGATCAGGTAACTCTCTACCCCAGTGATGATGCGGACGTCTGGCAGGGCAGTCCTGATGTCAACAGGGGCGCTGAACAGAGTTTTCAGGTGGGGTATGATGGTTCCGGGTTCTGGCGGAACGCCCTTATCAAGTTCGATGTCACCGGCATTTCGGGGACTGTCATCAACAGCGCGACCCTTCGGTTGAGATTGATAAACTCATGGGGGGATTTCCCCACCGACGAGATCTACATCGCCCGAAACAGTTCTGACTGGGAGGAAATGACGGTAACCTGGAACAACAAACCCGGGTTTGCTGAGTCGATGCCGATAGCGGCACCCTCGGTCATTGACTGGTGGGAGATAGACGTGACGGAGTGGATTCAGGATATCGTTGATGGGACCGATCCAAACTACGGATTCCAGATATATCAGGCTGATACTGATTACGCTGGATTCTCCATGAGGACGAAGGAAGGTGTCTTCGATCCGGAACTGGTCGTCAACTATTCGCCGGCCGACCTCCAGTCAACGACCTTCGGCAGTATAAAGGCCCTGCTCAGGTAGTGGAATCTTGAACGCGGTTTTTTTAGTATCTCTGGTTCATGATGCCTGACATGACTCGAAGTTAGGAGCAGCGTGAAGTACTTCAGATCTGACGGACAGCGTTACCGGGACGTGGGAGTGGCGAGGCCGGGCAGCCGGGCCAGGAGAACGGCGGTGCTGTCCGTGGGCGCGGTGGTTGTGGGATTGGCGGTTTTCGCCGTGTTCTTTCTTGCTATGATAAAGGAGGAGGGCATGAATATGATGCCGGTCCTTCTCATCATCGCGGCAATGTCCGTATTTGGCATAGGGTTTGTGGTATTCCTCACCAGGCATCATCTCGGTGGCGGCGGTGTCACCATAGATATGGGCACCGGCCGTGTCGAGCTGCGTGATAAGACCGGCAGCGGCTTTTCCCGTACAAGGCTGGAAAGAACGGATGTCCGGGAGGTCATCATCACCCGCCGGACAACGGACTCCGGCATCAAATTCACCGTACGGATAATATCCAGTATAGGCGACCATGTGGTTGCGATCCTCGATGAGGAAGGGAACGCCAGGGAATTCGCGGGCGAGCTGGCCTCTCTTCTTGCGGTCCC
>JAWOBF010000066.1:0-15242 GCA_046498225.1 Candidatus Aegiribacteria sp. | reverse complement strand
AGCTGCGCGAAGAGCTGGAAATCACGCAGGAAGGAAGCGGCCTCATCCAGCCTGGAATGCATCCGCTCTACGATATGTTCCTGTTTTTCGTCGAGAGAACCCTCGAGAAGCGTCTGAAGGCTGTGCAGGAGCATCTTGGTGGCGGATACCGGCGACTTCATGTCGTGAATGGCGATGTGGAGGAACGCCCGCCGGAGCTTGGCGAACTTCCTGAGGGAGGCGTTGGTCTTGCGGAGCCTCTCCTCGCGCTCCTGCAGGGCCCTGTGCGTCCTTATCAGCTCTGTGCTCAGCTCTCCTATAACGAAGGCTACGATGAGGAAGGAGAGTACCCTGAGGAGCTGGGCCCAGACGGGTCCGGCGCCGGGGACCAGAACACTGAACAGAACCACATCGACGCCAAGGACCAGGGCCACCAGGACGGCTTTCCTTCCCCACCAGAAACCGGCGAAAATTATGGGAATGTAAGCGAAGTGGGCGTAGCCTATGGATTCCCGGCGGTCGAGGTGGAAGTAAGCGCTGAGCAGAATGAAGGCAAGCATCAGGACGCAGATGATGACGAATCTGTTACCCGGACTGGGTATGCTTTCCTGAATGAAGCCCGGATTATCTTTCCTTCTGATCTTTTCCGTCATATGCCTTCCGCTCCCGGTTCTTCATTTTTTCACAGTGCAATACAATAGTCCAGCAAGGGGGCTCCTGTCCAGCTAGTTTATCCTCCAGAGGGCCACGGAATCCTCTCCGCAGATGACGCAGGCGGGACTTCCAAAACCGGCAAGGAACTCCAGCGAGCCGCTTCCGCTTTCCACCAGAGCTGAATACTGGGTCGGGAAAGCAAGGAGGTAATCCGCCCGTTCCCTGATCCATGACCAGCCTTCCCTGCCGCTGCCGGGAAGCCTTTCAGGCGTTACCAGGCCGTCGAGGTCCAGCACTTCCATTCCCGTTATCCACTTCACGGCGCCTATGTCGGCGGCGGCGACCGTTTCTTCCGCGAAGGCCTCTTCCCGAAGGTACCGGGCGGGAAGGACATCGATGTTCAGCACGTCGATGGAGGCGTCAAGCCGCCGGGAGGAAAACACCAGCAGACCCGGTATCATCGATACCGCCAGTATGATCGTGTTCAGTCTGCGTTTTTTTCCCAGTCCCTTCAGCCACAGGCCGGCTGCCAGTGCCGAGGCCGTAATGGCGGGCAGGTAGTAACGCATCTGGAAGTAGGCGTTGGGCTGTGTGGCAAGGGCGGTGAAGAACAGGATGAGGGGAACCAGGGCCAGCGCCGCGGAGCGTCTGCCGTCATCCTTCCGCCTCAGGAGAGTTATCACCGAAGTGGCGGCGGCGAAAAGAAGCAGGGGAGAGGTGAGAAGAAGTCCCCTGAGGAGCCCCGGAAGCCCGGCGGCCGCCGCCGAGGGCCATGACACCGCTTGTTTAGCGTAGAATGTGGAAGGGAGAGGAAGGCCGGCTGAGTGAAGATTCCAGACCATCCAGAGAACTCCGGATACTGCCGCGGGAAGAAGAAGGCGGACAGTGCCGGGCACGGATCCGTTCCTCATGGATACAAGCATGGGTACGGCCAGACAAACCAGCTCCGGTCTGACCAGAAAAGCGCCGGCAAGCAGAAGCCCTCCGGTCTGTGGAGACCCGGCGGTGTCTATCCATTTCCAGACCGCTATCACGGCGATACAGGACAGGGCGGTTTCCATTCCGCTGGATGCGTGGAACAGGAAGGGTCCTGCAAATACCAGTACGGCTGCGGTCCCGGTATCCAGCATGAGCAGAGCGACAAGCGCAGCCGCCAGGGAGAAGCCCATGAGAAGGACCGGACCGGCCTCGGAGCCTGCAAGCGAAGCCAGGGATGACGGCAGTAGCCAGAGGGGGCTGGTGAATCCCGAAGAGGGCATGGAGCCGTTGTAGCAGAGGGGCGCACCGGAGAACAGGCTGCTCCCGTAGACCAGGTGAATGTAGGTATCGTCCATGGGAGGCACCTTCATGGACCCCGCCCCGAGAAGGAACAGGAGCAGGGTGGCTGCAGCCAGAAAAGAAGGCGCAGCAAGTGATGCTCCGAGCCGGCGGCGGGTTCTTACAGCCATACCGATTCTATCTACCCCGCAGGCCTTCTCGTCAAGTGAGGCATCCGTCCGCCCGCTGTGGACACGGACCCGGTATCGTGTTAAGGTTTATCGGTGTATTTTACCCTTTGAAGAACAGCCTGGGAGAAAGCTCACTTGAGACTTATCGGGGTCGGCATAGATATTGTGGACGTTGAGGTCTTCAGGAGCCGTCTTGACAGTGGAATGGTGGAGGAACTGTTCCTGCCCCGGGAGATAGGCTACTGTTCTTCCAGAGCTCGTCCGTGGGAAAGCTACGCGGCCAGGTTCGCCGCGAAGGAAGCGGCTTTCAAGTCCCTTGGTGCCGGTCTGTCCCAGGGCCTCAGATGGAAGAACGTGGAAGTCGTAAGGGAGGAATCGGGCGCGGTGTGCATAGAACTCAGCGGTGCCGCCCTGAAGATGGCGGAGGAGAGGAATGTGAGTGTAACCAATCTCTCCCTAAGCCATACCAGGGATTGCGCCATAGCGATAGTTACAATGCAGGGCTGACGAAATAGTCCAGTAAAGGAATGGAGGACACCACTTGAGCAATATCGGATCCTACGAGAAGAGAGTCGATGATTTCAGCTGGGATATGGCGAAGAAGGTCCTGGACTGGAAGGAGGGAGAACTGCTCAACATCGGGGCCATCTGCTCCGACCGGGTCTGCAGCATGGGCAGGGGAGAGAAACCCGCGCTGATCTGGGAGGGATTCGGCGACAGGAGCGCTACGTACACCTTCAACGATCTGAAGGTCTATTCCAACGGGTTCGCCCGGTTCCTCCAGGAGCAGGGCCTGGAACCTGGGGACAGGATATGCATCTTCATGGACAAGATTCCCAGCCTCTATTTCTCCTTCCTCGGAATCCTGAAGATGGGCGGTATAGCTCAGCCGCTCTTTTCCGCATTCGGGGACGAATCCCTGGAGGTCAGGCTGGCCAGCGCAGGCACAAAAGCCATTCTCACCACAGGCAAGCACGTGAGGAAGGTCCGCAAGATACAGGACCGGCTGCCCCGGCTGGAAAAGGTAATCGTGGTGGAGGGCAACCCGGACAAGCTGAGGGAGGGCGAGATATTCTTTGAAGTGGAGAAGGCTCCTCCGGTCCGGGATTTCGAAGTGTACCAGTCCGGCCCGGAAACCCCCTCGGTGCTCCATTACACATCGGGGACCACAGGGCAGCCCAAGGGGGCCCTGCACGTGCATGACTCGGTATGGGGACAGGCACTGACCACAAGCTGGGTCCTTGACCTTCAGGATGATGACATTTACTGGTGCACGGCCGACCCGGGATGGGTCACCGGAACCAGCTACGGAATAATCGGTCCCTGGTCGCTGGGAGCCACACAGTGCGTGCTGGATTCGGGCTTCACTTCCAACAGATGGTACAAGTTCATACAGGACAACAGGGTCACCGTATGGTACTCCGCCCCCACCGCTATCAGGGCACTGATGAAGGACGGTGAGGAAGTGGTGAAAAAGTACGATCTCTCATCCCTGCGTCATCTGGCATCGGTGGGAGAACCCCTGAATCCTGAAGCGGTGATCTGGAGCGGCGAGGTCTTTGACGGACTCCGGTTCCATGATACCTTCTGGCAGACCGAGACCGGAGCCATGATGATAAGCAACTATCCCGGCATGGAGATAAAGCCCGGGTCCATGGGCAGGCCCTTCCCCGGGATCGAGGCGGCTGTTCTCGACCTGGCTACCCATGAACCCGTCGGGGAGCCGGGCAAGGTGGGCCTCATCGCGTTCCGTCCGGGATGGCCTTCCATGTTCAGGCAGTACTGGAAGAAACCCGAGATATACAGGAGCAAGTTCGTTGGAGCGTCCGATGACGCCACCCCCGACCAGCTGCGGCAGAACAGGGACCTGTGGTACGTTTCCGGCGACAGGGCGAGCATCGACTCCGACGGTTACTTCTGGTTCGTGGGAAGGGACGACGACGTCATAAACACCGGAGGACACCTGGTGGGACCCTTCGAGATAGAATCCGCCCTGGTGGAGCACGAGGCTGTGGCGGAGGCCGCAGCGATAGGCAAGCCGGACGAGGTCAATATGGAGGTGGTGAAAGCCTTCGTAACACTGAAACCGGGTTACGAGCCATCGGATGAACTGGAACTCGACATAATGAACTTCATCAGGAAGAGGCTCTCTCCCCTGGCGATGCCCCAGGAGATAGAGTACCGTGACAAGCTTCCAAAGACCCGTTCCGGAAAGATAGTCAGAAGATATCTCAAGGCGATAGAATGGGGAGAGGAGGTCGGCGACCTGTCGACCCTCTCGGACGAATAGTCAGCTGAAAGGAGCTGAAATGGATGAAATGAAGGAGATAGTACTGGAGTACATAGTCGATGAATATCTTGACGAGGACGATGAGGATGAGGTTTCCTACGATTCCCCCCTTATCTCATCGGGGATCGTCGACAGCTTTTCCATGGTTTCTCTCAAGAGGTTCCTGGAGAACAAGTACAAGATCAACCTCCCCGACGATGAGGCTACACCGGAGGCTTTCGACACTGTGAACTCCATATGCAGGCTTGTTCAGAAACACCAGGGCTGATCGGGGGTAGGGCATATGGCATTCAGCGACAAGACACGGAACATTTTCGCGGATGAGATCCATCAGATTAGGGAAGACGGCCTGTTCAAGGAGAAGCGGTTCATCTGCTCCGAGCAGGACGCGGAGATAGAGGTTGAGTACCCGGAAGGGTCGAAGCTGAAGAAGGTCCTTAATTTCTGCGCCAACAACTACCTGGGTCTCTCCAGCCACCCGGAGGTCATCAAGGCCGCGCACGAAGGCCTGGACAAGCGCGGCTACGGCATGAGTTCGGTAAGGTTCATCTGCGGCACCCAGGATATACACAGGGAGCTTCAGGACAAGGTCTCGGCATTCCTGGGAATGGAGGATACACTTCTCTTCCCGTCCTGCATGGACGCAAACTCGGGTGTTTTCGAGGCCATCCTGGGCCAGGAGGACGTCATAATAGCCGACAGGCTCATCCACGCTTCCCTGGTGGACGGCATCCGCCTCTGCTCAGCGGAGTACGACACCTTCAAGCACATGAACATGAAGCACCTGAAAAAGAAGCTGGAACTGCACCAGGACAAGAGGACCCGGATGGTGGTCACCGACGGCGTATTCTCCATGGACGGCGACCTTGCCCCGCTCGACGAGATGGCCGAACTCTGCGGAAAGTACGATGCCATGCTCCTGGTGGATGATTCCCACGCTTCCGGCTTCATAGGCCGGACCGGCAGGGGAACCCACGAGCACTTCGACGTCATGGACGATGTGGACATCATCACCACAACTTTCGGCAAAGGCCTCGGAGGGGCTTCCGGAGGCTGCGTCTCCGGAAGGAGGGAGCTGGTTGAGCTGTGCAGGCAGAAGGCCAGACCCTACCTGTTCAGCAATTCCCTGGCGCCTCCCATAGTCAACGCTTCCATCAAGGTGATAGACCTGGTATCCGGGAGCACCGAGCGGCGTGACAAGCTGGAGTGGAACACACAGTACTTCCGGGGCAGGCTGGAGGAGGCGGGCCTCAACATGCGCCCCGGCCAGACTCCCATCGTGCCCGTAATGCTCTACAACGCCAAGCTGGCCAATGATATGGCCCGGGACATGTACGCCGAGGGCATCTACGTCATCGGCTTCTTCTTCCCGGTGGTGCCCGCCGGCAAGGCCAGGATTCGAGTACAGCTATCCGCCGCCCACGAGAAGGAGCATATCGACAAGTGCGTGGAGGCTTTCCGAAAGGTCGGGGACAAGTACGGAATTCTGGGTATGGGAAAGAACGAGATAATCGAGAAGTACGGCACTTGAGTGTATCGTCCGGTCCGGAACCTGAACGGAGGATGAATGAGAGACGATTTGACCAACCCGGCCCCGCTGGGCCCCATGTGCTTCGGAGTGACCTCTTATTCAGGGACTGCCGGGCTTATTCCGGCAGTCCCCGAAAAGCTGGCCAGCCCCTTCAGAAGACGAACCTGATACCGATTCCGCCGTTCACGTCGAAATCGGTATCAGGAACAACATCGAGTATTCCGGCCACCTCGACGAAGAGGTCCAGCGGGGCCCCGCCGAGGAGCCACGATATTCCCACGGGTACCCTTGCTCCCAGCCTCGGGTCATCCGCCAGTATGGCCCGTCCGCCTATTCCGTAGTAGATGGGGACAAGATCGCTGGCGCTCCCGATGATACTGAAGTTATGCCACAGGAAGTCACCGTGGATGTACATATCTTCATGTTCGTCCCTCAGTGACCACGAGACGGCCGCGTCAAAAGCGGTAGCGGGGCTGAACCAGTACTTTGCGGATATGCCGGTGGGTTCTCCCAGAATAGCGCCCAGTTCAAAGGTGCCGGCTCCCGGAGCGGAAACCAGCAGCGAAGTGATTATCAAAAAAACCATGTCCCTCCCTTTCGAATGTCCATTTTTCTCTCAGCTCTCAACTATTACCCCAGCTTCATTTCCATGTAGTTCATAACGATTCCATGGCCAATAACAAGAGGACAATAATCATACAATACATAAACACAAGCTATATAGTAGGATATCATCATATTCCGGTTCCCGCAGGTTGCGGTGGTATGTCCGGGGTGCGCCTGACAGGTCGGGAAGCGACGCTTGCCGCGGCAGTAATTGAGCCGCCGCGAATGGCGCTGGGGCCATTTTCGTTTCAGGCTTTAATGGACACTGGACAATCATTCCCGCAGTATTAAGAATATACACAATGAGTGAAAACCGATTATCAGCCATGGCGTGTGAAAAATCCTCTTTTTCACATAAAGAAAGGACGTGACATGGAAGAACTTCACAAAATACTCGAGGGACTTGTAGAGGTCAGCGGAATAGACGTTGCCGTCTGCGTGGGAAGGGACGGTTTCGTAATCGATGCGGCTTCCACGGGAACCTCCGATACCGAGGCTATCGGCGCCATGGTTTCCACCGGAATGGGCTCCGCCGAGAGCGTAGGCCGTGAGCTGGGTCTGGAAGAGATGGACCAGGCCATGATGGAGTACAAGGGGGGTATCGTTATGATGACCGCCCTGGGCAGGGACGCGCTTCTGGCAGTAGTCGCAGCAAAGGACGCCAATCTGGGCGGCATCCGCCTTCAGGTCAGAAGGAACGCTCCCAAGCTCGAAGAGGCGCTCTAAGTGATCCGTCCCCGGAAAGAGTGATGCATGGAATTGCCGGGACGGGAGAGATCGGAGACCATTAAGGACCTTCTTTCGAACCTCGTTAAGCGTTCCGAGGCTGTCACCGCCCTGCTCATAAGCAGGGAGGGAGTATGCGTCAGCAAGGCCGGAAGCACCGAAAGCCTCAATTCCACCGCCCTGGCCGCCCTGGTGGCGGGTATGTTCGCCGCCACCAGGGAGGTTGCAAATATCGTGGGAGAGGAGCAGTTCTCCATTCTACTTCAGCAGGGGGAGAAGAGGCACATCCATATATCTCTCATCGGTCAGAAATTCATGATGGTGGTGGTATTCGAGGATTACAGGAGGATAGGCCGGGTAAGGCATGAAGCCCGGTCCATAGGCCCCGAACTCGTGAGTGTCATCGAGAGCAGTGAAAAAACGAAGAAGGAGGACTCAGAGGACATATCCGTACCAGAGTTCAGGGAGTATGCCCTGAACCTTATAGACAGGATCTTCGTGGTTGGTGAAGAGGACGATGCCTCATCTGGACCCGACTGAGAAGCAGATAGTCTTTAAGATCGTCTATTTTGGTCCCGGAATGAGTGGAAAGACCACGAACCTGCTGTTCATTCACAGGACCCTGACGGACAGGTACAAAGGCGAAATGCTTGTCCTGGACACTGAGAAGGAGAGAACGCTGTTCTTCGATTTCTTTCCCGTATCGCTCGGTACCGTGCAGGGATATTCCCTCAAATTCCACCTGTACACCATTCCGGGACAGATATACTACGAGGCCAGCAGGAAGATAATCCTTGAAGGAGCCGATGGAGTGGTATTCGTAGCCGATTCGCAGGAGAACCGTCTGGATGACAACACCAGGATGTACAGGATGATGCTGGAGAATCTCGAAAGCCATGGAATCGACCCCTCCTCCTTCCCGGTGGTCCTTCAGTACAACAAGAGGGACTGCAGCCCCAGGCTGAGAGTAGGTGTCATAGAGAGAGAACTGGACATTGAGGGCATACCCGTAACCGAGTCCATCGCCACTACTGGCAGAGGTGTAATGAAGACACTCCAGATGATAAGTAAAGAGATAATCAAACGTTTTCACATCAGCTGAAGAAGGAAGGACAGATATCCACTCATGGCCATTAGCGGTACATTAAGTGACATCGGTTTCGTGTCGCTGCTGCAGTTCCCCAATTCCAGCCGCAAGACCGGGCTTCTCACGGTCATCTCCATCGACGGAAAAGCTGAGTTCTACTACAGGAAGGGGGACCTCGTTCACGCCAGATACGGGCAGAAGAAGGGCCGTGAAGTACTGGTGGACATCGTGGACTGGCATGAGGGACAGTTCAGTTTCGAAGCGGGACTGGAACCGGACGAGAACAGCATCGAGGAAGATCTGCATCATATTCTGATGTGGGCCCTGAAGGAACGGGACGAGAGAAAGAAGGACGGAGGTCCCGGGCAGGAAAGCATTCTGGTGGAGATAGACGAGGAACTGTCCTCCAGGCTGGATGAACTGCTGGGAACCGTATCTAACATCCAGTACATATGCATGATGACCCCGGAAGGCAGGCTTCTTGCCAGGTCCAGCGTCGATGACAGGTTCATGCAGGTACTGGAGCCGTTCATGGGCTCGGTAGCCGGCTTCATCGCCGAGTATCCCGGCAGGCTTACGGGGAAGGCCTTCTTCGAGGGTGAGACCGTATCAATGGCGCTTTCCGGCCTGGACGAGGAGAAGACCGTAGTGATAGCCACCGGACCGGAGGTGAAGCTGGGACGTCTCTCCATGGTCCTTGGAAGGATAGTCAGAGAGCTGGGCGGGGAATAACGGATGTAGAGGGTATGGAAGAACTGGAGAATCTCAGCGAATTGCATTTTGAGGAATTCCTCGAGATATGTTCCGATTCGGGGCTCGTGAAGGAGGAGGTGGCCAGGGAGATAATCAGCTTCGCCAAGGCCATAGGAGGGGTCGGGGCGGTTCCCAGGCTTACCGGAAGCCAGCTCAGCAGCACCGATGATTTTACCGCCACGCTTGTAAGTGTCTACCCCGAGGACATGACCTTCAACAGCTACGTCACCACCGAGGAGAACTACTACGCCACGGAGATCGCGCGCACCATCGCCCTGATACCCAGGGTCTGGAAGAGCATAACCCCCATAATGCTTCACGCCCACACCGGGCAGGGCAAGACACACCTGCTGGCCGCCATCGCCAGGGCTACCCACAAACGGACACTTCTGCTGAATACCGTAGACCTGCATATCGAGTATCAGCAGTGTCTGAAGGCTGGAATTGAGCGTGAACTGAGGGACTGGATAACTTCGTTCGATCTGCTCCTGCTGGATGATATCCAGTTCTCCCAGGGTGATCTGATGTTCCAGAAATTCATAATATCCATCATCAACCGCATGCCCCGGGGCAAGCATGGCATAATAACCTCATCCGACGTGCATCCCGGTGAGCTCCTGGACATCGACGCTTCGTTCTATTCCAGGCTTACTTCGGGCCTGGTCATAAAGCTCGAGACGGTGAACCTGGAGGGCAGGAAGGAGATACTTGAGAATCTCTTCGGTCAGACCGGGATAAAGGCCGACAGGGAGATAATCGATTTCATAGCAACGAACGTGAAACTGAACGTGAGACAGCTGAAGGCCGCCGGCAGAATGGTGCTGGCCCAGATGCTGGGGCCGGGTCACACCGGAAACATAGATACGGTCAGGAACATCCTGAGCTTCATGCAGATACATGGCAGGGAACGTCCCAGGCCCAGGGCTTCCGAACTCAACGTCACCCGGGAGAGTGAAGAGAGCGACGCCTCCGTGACCCACTCCCCCTACATCGTTGTGGATATCGATGAAGAGGAGGGAAGAGAGGAGGCGGCTGAGGAGTCATCGGCCGATCTGAGCCCATCGGAACGGGAAGCGGAAACGACTCAATTCCATGAGGAGGAACCCGAACCGGTGGAGATCGATGATGAACACATATTCCTGGAGGAGACCGGCGCCGCGGAGACCGCGAAGGAAAGTGCTGGAGGCACGGAGAAGTACAGGAACATGGTTGAATCAGCCGAGACGGTGGAGAACCAGATAGAAACCCTGAAACAGGCGGTTTCCGAGAGAATAGAACAGCTGGAGAGAAGAAACGCGGACGAAAGGGAGATAGACAAGCTGAGAACCGCGTTGACATTTCTCAACAATGGAAAGATCGAATCGGCGATGCTGGCCCTGAGGCCATGATGTGACGGCCCGGGAAGCGCGATGAATCAGGAGGAACCATGGCAGAACAGTTAGACCGCCTTCATGGAGTGGCCTACCTGCTCGGCGCTCTGGCTCACGCATCGGAGAAGAACATGGGCCGGAGCAGCCATTCCATATGCATGCTGGCGGGGAAGAAGTTCGGCAGGGAAGCGGTCCGGGACGTAGAGCAGACCGATGATCCGGTAAAGGCCGTGGATCTTCTGAGCAAAGCCCTTGAAAAACGCGGAATAGTCTGGGATTTCGAGCCCTTCCAGGGCGAGCGGGACGAACTGATGGAGAAACGGGACGGCGCCGATGTCATGAGGCTGGTCTTCCGTACCTGCATGGTCAGGAACGCGCTGTTCCGATACGCCCACGAGCAGAAGGAATCACTCTGCTACATGGCCCACGGCGTGTTTGCCGGGGCCATGGAGAAGGTCATGCCGGGCAGGAAGGTACATCTGGAGATCCTTCACGCAGGCCCCAACGCCTGCCTGAAGGAAATGATACTGGAGGACGCATGATGAAAGCCAGGATTTCAACGGAGTGGCTGTCGGGATGCTCGGGATGTCATGTGGCCCTGGTGGACCTTCATGAGAAGCTTCTCAATCTGGTGGATGAGGTGGAATTCGTCAGGATACCCGTTCTCATGGATGAGAAAGGATACCCGGAAGCCGACATAGGTATAGTGGAGGGCGCAGTGAGGAGCGAGCATGACAGGCGGTGCCTTCTGAAGATGCGAGAGAGCTGCGAAAAACTGGTGGCCTTCGGAACCTGCGCCGTTTACGGAGGCCCTTCCGGCATAGGGTGGCTGTACGGCGGGGATGAAATACTGAGTAAGATATACGGACATACACCAACCTCGCAGAAGGACGGGAAGCTGCCGGATGGAGCTCCCGAACTGGAGCAGAGCGTAATACCCATCAATGAGGCTGTGGACGTAGATTTCTACATTCCGGGCTGTCCGCCCCATCCATACTACATCGCGCTGGGTATAAAGACCCTTCTCGGCGCCTCCGTTCCGGAAATGGAAGTGAAGACCGTATGCTCCGCCTGCGGGCGGAGAATGGAGAAGAGGGAGGGTGTCAAGCTGCAGAAGGGAATGTCCAGCGGCACCGAGGATGATGTATGTCTTCTGAGCCAGGGGGTCATCTGCCTTGGCTCGGTCACCCTGGACCGTTGTCAGGCCCAGTGCCCCGACAGGGGAGTCGCCTGCGCCGGCTGCGCAGGCCCTTCGGTGGACGTGATAACTGAACCCCATCTAGACATCAGAACCCTGATAGCCAGGAGGATGAGCCCGCTCACCGGAATAGATCAGAGGGAGATCGTGGAGTATATGGAGCGGGAAGCCAGGACCTTCTACTCCTACGCGCTCTCCTCGCCGGTCATCTACAGGAAACCAACGGTGGAGATAAGGGAATGGGCCGGGAATGAATGAACTGGACACCGGGGTTGAACTAAGAGGTTTACTATGAGGGAGAAGATATACGTTGATCCGGTGACCAGGATAGAAGGTCACGCGAAGATAGTGCTTGACGTGAACGATTCGGGAGGGATAACCGGCGGGCATCTGCAGGTGCTGGAGATAAGGGGCTTCGAGAAACTTCTGGAGGGGATGGAGCTTTTCAAACTTCCCCTTATAACCGGCCGCATCTGCGGTGTCTGCCCCGCCGCTCACCACCTTGTCTCCGTTGCCGCCATCGAGAACGGCCTTGGAGTGGACATTCCGCCGGACGCCGGGCTTCTCAGGGAACTCATGTACATGGGACACATACTCCATTCCCATTCCCTGAGCACCTTCGTGCTCACAGGCCCTGACGTTCTGGTGGGCATAGGGGCCAGGCCTGAGGACCGGAGCGTGCTGGCCCTGCTCGGCATGGCCCCGGAGATAGTCAGGAAGGTCCTGAGACTGAGGAGCATAGGGCAGAAGATAGTGGAGATAGTGGGTGGAAGAGGAGTGCATCCTGTCACTTCCGTTCCGGGGGGACAGGCTTCCAGGCCCACTCCTGACGAGACGGTGAAGATAGGCCTGTGGGGAGCAGAAGCCGAAAAGCTGGTAAAGGAGCTTTCCGAGGTAATGCTGAAGAAGCTCTCGAACATCGAAGAACTGAGGCAGGTCGCGGACATTCCCTACCATTCGATGGCCCTGACGGATAACGGCAAAGTGACCTTCCTGCAGGATACATGCAAGGTCATCGACCCTTCCGGAAATGAGGAGAGGACCTTCACGGCCGACAGGTACGCCGATAACCTGGTGGAGCATCCCATGCGGGGTTCCTACATGAGGTCGGTAAGGCTCAAGGGGGGAAGCGAGGAGAAAAAATTCTTCGTAGGGCCCCTGGCAAGGCTCAACGTCAACGAACACTTCTCCACACCCGGGGCGGACGCTCTGCTTCAGAATTTCAGGAGCGGCGGGTCTCCCAGGCTGTCCGCTGTGGACTATATCCAGGCAAGGCTCATCGAGATGACCCACTGCGCGGAGAGGGTTATCGAGATCTGCAGCGGCGAGCTGGGCGACGGCCCCCTGATCGAAGCCGTTTCACCGGCCGGGGGCCGTTTCACGGGAATGATAGAGGCCCCCAGGGGTGTCCTGATACATGAGTACGAAGCGGATGATGAGGGCAGGGTGACCTCCGCGAACCTTATCGTGGCCACACAGAACAACTACGACGCCATAGATCATACCATCACAGCTCTCACCAGGCATTTCAAGAAGTCCGGCGACGACAATCTCCTGATGAACGGAGCGGAATTCGCTCTCAGGTGTTTCGATCCCTGCCTGGCGTGCGCAACTCACGCAGCAGGGCGCATGCCCATGAGGATCGAGCTGAGGAAGGACGGCAGGGTCGTCAGAACCATCAGGAGGGGGTGGAGGAATGATCAGGATAACCATTGATGAGGATGCCTGCGTGGGATGCACACTGTGCGTGGAAGAATGCCCCACCGACGTGTTCGAGTTCGACGAGGAAAAGCTCATCCCCAGGGTAGTGAAGGAGAAGGAGTGCTTCGGCTGTCTCAGCTGCAGCGAGATATGTCCCGCCAGCGCCATAATCCATGAGGACATTATCCATTCCGAGGACCACTACCATGACGAGGACAACATACGGCTGGCCTCCAGACTGGCCGCCAATGTCCCTCTGCCGCATGCCCCATCGGATGACGCCCACAGAAAAGCCGCCCTGGAGGACCTTGGCATAAGGCTGCTGTCGGTGGCATCGGTGTTCCGTCAGACCCTGGGCGGGAGCCTGCCGGCGGTGGGTACCATGGCGGGAAGGACACTTGCCACGCAGCTTCCCAGGTACAGGGTGCCGAAGGATTTTCAGGAAGCCCTGGACCTGGCGGTGGAACAGTTCTCCCCGGCATGGGAGATAGGACCGGAGTACGACGGGGCTTCCGGCCTGGAGCTGAAAGTCGGCACCTGTTTCATAAGGGAACTGTGCAGGAACGAGGAGATAGAGCTGGGTGGAGACCTTTGCGTGCTCTTCTACAATTACATGGCCGGTTACATGGGAAGGATGGGAAACGCCAGGCTGAAACTCCTTGAATCCTGCCCGGGGGACGATGAATGCGGTTACAGAGTGGAGGTATTCACCAGGAAATGAAGACAGAGCGGCAGGCCGGGGTCTACCCCCTGTGCGTAGTGGGAGTGGGCAATTCACTTGCCGGCGATGATGGTGCCGGCAACGCGGTGGTTTCCAGCCTAAGGAAGAGATACCCTTACAGGGATGACGTGCTTCTGCATAACCTGGAGACCGACCCTCTGGAGCTGTGGGACGTTCTGACGGCTGCCCGGAGGTTCATCTTCGTGGACGCGCTGGCGGGACAGCCCGCGGGCAGGCTGGTCTGCGCGGGCAGGAACAGCGCCAGAAGGGCCTGGGCCCCGTCAATTCATCAGATGGACCTTCCCACAGTGGTGGTCCGTCTCTGCGCACTTCTGGGGATTGACGACCTTGAATGGAGCATATGGGGGGTCACCATCGACTGTCCAGAAAGGCTGGAAGAGGGGCTTTCGCCGAAGGTCGCCTCCGCCGTGGAAGACCTGGTGGAAATACTATCGAGCAGGATAGAGTCCGAAGAGTACTCGGTGGAAGCGCCGGCTCATTTCGAGCAGATAGAGAACGAATGAACTGAAAGGACCGCCTGATGGATGTAGATGACAATCTGTTCAAACCCGTGGATTTCCTGAAGCAGAAGCACTTCCTGGATTCCTGTGATGTCCGTTCCACCGAGGAACAGGAAGTGATAATAGACCAGGGCTCATTCAGCAACGATCTTTACGTGATAAAGAGCGGCCGTTTCGTGGTGAGCGATTCCAAGGGGGAGGAATTCGTCCTTGCCGCCCTTGGAGTCGGAGATGTCTTTGGCGAGATGGCTTTCTTCAAGAGCGGTATCAGGTCCGCCACTGTCACCTGCGTGGCACCGGGAGAGCTCTATTCAATGAGCAGGGAGTCTTTCCGGAAGCTGCATGAGAACCACCCGGACCTGGCCATCCACGTGGCGTGCACACTGGCCGGCATGCTCTCGGACAGGCTGAAGCACGCCGATTCCACACTGAGCCTTCTTTCAGACGACAGCGACCTGAGACAGCGCTACGAGATACGAAGGCTGATGAGGGAACTCAAGAGATCGATACACGAACTCCGAACGGGCGCCGGGACCGGGGAGTGAACGCGGAGAATTCCGGGGGCCGCCGGGACAGCGGGAATATCGACGCTCTCACCGGACTGAACGACAGGTCATGGCTGGATTCGGCGCGCGAAGATTACATGAACAGGACGGC
>JAWOBF010000029.1:0-3597 GCA_046498225.1 Candidatus Aegiribacteria sp. | reverse complement strand
AGAAGGGCGACGGAAGCGCCATGGCCCTGGCCCAGCTGGGATACGTGGCCGGCGGCAAACAGGACCATGCCCTGGCGGAAGAGTACTACCGAAGGGCCGTTGCCATGGACGAGTCCCTCAAGCCAACCATGAACGTCAACATCGCCGCCATGCTGATAGAGACCGGCCAGCGGCTGGATGAGGCGGAGAGGCTTCTCAAGGAGGCGCTGGAACTGAGGGAGGGCAGCTCCCGAAGCGGGATACACGCCAACCTGGCCATGCTCTACCTGAAGCTGAAGAAGCCGGTAGAGGCCAGGGTCCAGGCCATGACAGCCTTCGAACTCATTCCAGCGGGCAGCCCGATTCTAAACAGCAGCAGGGCCAACGCGCTGGCCCTGGCCTCCCGGGCCTGCTCCATGCAGGGTGAGAGGGACGAGGCGGCCAGGCTGGCCGGCAAGGCCCTGAAGATGATCCGGGACCTTCCCGGAATGGAGAAGCTGGCGGAGGAGCTGAGGCATCTCGCCTCGGGAGACGGAACCGCCGGGGAAAACTGATCCATTGAAGAAGATACTGTGGGTGCTTGTATTCGCCGTCGCCGTATACACCGCCATAATATTCCTGACCGACGTAAGGGCCGTGGGTGACTCGCTGGCCTCGATGAAGCTTTACATGGTCCCCCTGTTCCTCTCCCTATCGCTGCTGAACTATTTCCTGAGGTTCCTCAAATGGCACTACTTCCTTGGCAGGGTGGAAGTGCGAATTCCACTCGGAGAGAGCCTGAAGGTTTTCCTGGCGGGGTTTTCAATGACGGTGTCGCCCGGTAAGCTGGGGGAGCTTCTCAAGTGCTACCTTCTGCGGGAGAGGCGGGGTATTCCGGTATCGCGCACTTCCCCGGTGGTGGTCGCCGAAAGGCTCACAGACCTTCTGAGCATGATACTCATAGCCGTTATCGGCCTTCTGCTGGTAAGGCACAGGGGAGCCCTGGTGGCCGTGGCCGCCGGGGTGGGTTTCGTGGCTGCGGTGATGGTCCTGCTCCTGTGGGGAAGGGCCTTCAGGACCCTGACGGGGCTTCTGTGCAGGATCGAACTCTTCAACAGGCGCAGGGAGAGTATGGACGGGTTCCAGACCCACTGCCGCAGACTTCTCGATACCGGAAGCCTTCTGGTATCCGTACCTCTGGGCGTGCTTTCCTGGGGCAGCGAGGCGCTGGTCCTCTGCCTGGTGTCCATCTCCCTGGGAGTCGACCCCGCTCTTCCCGTGGGCCTTGCGCTGCTTGCGCACTCGGCCGGGACCATAGCCGGTGCCGTTTCCATGATACCGGGAGGGCTGGGGCTGACGGAGCTGACCATAGGCGCCATTCTCACGGTCTCCATGTCGGAGGCGGAAGCCGCGGCCACAACGCTGATAATGCGCTTCGCCACCCTGTGGTTCGCGGTTGTTCTGGGAGCCGGCGTGCTGTGGGCGCTGAAAAGGAAGAAGAACACCGGTATACCGGTAACCACCCCGCGTTAGTGCAGCGATTCGGGTCAGTCGGTAAGAAGACCGGAATTTCTCCGGGTTCCCTCCATGTACCTCGGGTCGAATGAATCGCTGTATATCGGAGAAGAAACACTCGAGCCAGCAGTACACCCCGAGGAGGCGTTATCACCCCTAGTGCATGCCGCAGTCCATCCCAATCCGCATCCCTGGTGCAGGGACAGCAGTTCAGGTTTTTCATACCGTTCGGGGAATCTATTCATGATTTTTTCCACCTCTGTGAAGAAAGGTCCATTCGTTTTCCTTGCCTATATAACGTGTTACCCCGGTTTAAGTTCCCGATCTGTTAGATGGTTTTATTACAGTAAAATTCGATGGAATAACAAAACTGTATTGATGGAGTTAGTGTGAGGATACGCATCTTCCCCATCCGTCGAGCGGTGAGAAGAGAACAACTTTGCGATAAAATGAACATGAAGGCCCCGTTTTTTCTCTCGCATGGAAGCAACACAGGGGCGTCCAACATCGCTCACCTGTGCGGTCGTGATGCGGAGGAGTCAAGCCTACAGCGGTAATTGGCATTAATATTGTTAATATTGAGTATTATAATCTATAAATATAAGTAATCGGTCAAATAAGTTAATGAATTCAGGTGCGTCCCTTGATTACCAGAGCAGGCGGCGGACCAGGGCGCAGTAGAGGCGCACCGCTGTTCCCGGAAGGCCCGACACCCACCTGGGATATTTTCCCGGCGGCTTTCTCCACCGTCCCCGTCGAAGCAGGCCGGACACCACCAGGACCTCATTCTCCCGGTCCACTTCCAGGGGCGGGTCGGGCCCTCCCCTGTCGCCGGCGGTGTAAAGTACGACCCCGCCGTCCGGAGTCTCCCGCTTTCGCAGCAGCCTGTGGACGACGGGTCTTCCGTCGGAAGGGGAATCGACCACCACTATGTCCCCGGGGTTCACCGCCGCGGCCCGGTTTTTTTCGGCCCTCAGAATGTCTCCCGGCACCAGCGCCGGCCACATGGATAGTCCCCTGACGTGGCCGTAGAAATACCCGCTCCTCGTGGCGGCGAAAACCTTCTTCACAGCTCTTTCGCCATTCGCGCCAGCGACTCCGGGCGGGAATATCTCAGCAGATGGACCGGAAAGCTCCGGCATATCTCCCTGAGTGAACTTCTGAAGGGAGGCCTTTCCGCAGGGGTAACGTCACCGTAGGCCATGATGGAGTTCTCCCGCAGTATGCGGTAGGAGGCGTAGATGGGCGCAACTTCGGCCAGCAGGGCGGGTTCTCCCTTCTCCAGCAGGACCAGGCCACCCAGCGGCGCCGCCCTTCTCTCATCTCCGGACTGCCAGGACCAGCTGGCGCAGGGAATCACCCTCCATACGCCGTCCGTTCCCCTGCACACCACGGTGCTGTCGTCCCCCAGAACCCGGTACCCCCCCTCTCCCAGTATTCGGGCGGCGGTGCTTTTTCCTCCCCCGGACGGGGCCATGAAGAGGATGCCCCGCTCCCGAGATTCCACCGCTGAAGCGTGAAGGACCGCGCCCCGGCCTCTGACCGCCCGGGCCTGGACCCTGAGAATGGACTTACGCATCGGGACGGATCTTCCTCGTCTCCGGGAAGAGCCCATTTTCCTCAGCCCTGCTGCAGACCCAGAAAGGGGCGGTGAAGCTGCCGGTGGAGTAGTAGTTCTGCATCACGCAGGAGCCCAGACAGATACCTTTGTGAACGCAGTTGCCGCATATGCCCTCCAGCTTCCCGGGAAGGAGGGTCCTCACCTTCTGCAGAAGGGGATGGTCCCTCCATATGTTCTCCAGCTCTTCGGTGATGAAATTCCCCATCACCAGCTCCCCGCAGATGAATCCGATGCCGCAGAAGGAGACGTCGCCGTTGGCAAGTACGCCCAGCAGGTTCTGCAGGGGGCACCTTCCCGATTCCTTCAGCCTGTTTACAGGCAGGAAGGCCGGTGGAACGTCCACGGTCACCGACCTTCCGCAGGTCTCATGGATATCCCGGGCGAAGGACAGGATACTCTCGATGCCGGTGTTGTTTCCATGCAGCCCCGCTCCCCTTCCGATGGGCTGGACCGGGTTTACCTTAAGGCTGCCCACCCCCAGGTCGCGGCAGAGGCGCGCTACC
>JAWOBF010000139.1:0-6661 GCA_046498225.1 Candidatus Aegiribacteria sp. | reverse complement strand
ACACCGATTCCGACGGTTCGGACAGCTACAACCAGACCCTCAGCGAGGAGAGGGCGGCATCGGTCTTCAACTACCTCGTCAACAAGGGAATAGCCGCAAGAAGGCTCACCACTGTGGGCTACGGCGAGAGCCGGCCACTGGTTCCCAATACGTCAGACGCCAACAAGGCCATGAACAGAAGGATAGAGTTCGAGGTCATTTCCAACAGGTAGCTGACAACGCTCAGAAAGAGGGGGGCGGCACAATGCCGCCCCCTTTTTCTATACCCTTCGATACCGCAGAATGAGCGCCCATAAACCCGCCCAGGCGGCTGCCGTCAGTAATGCTCCCGAGGCTCCTATCATGGGGAAAAGAACAAGCGGCACCAGAAGACATGAGGCGGCGCTGCCCCCATGCTCCGCCAGGTCGAGAAGACCTATTTCGCCCGTCCCCCGAGCCCTGAACAGGGAGGCGGCGGAAGAAAAGGCGCCTCCTCCCGACGCTCCGCAGATGAACGTCCCCATGAACAGCAGGATCGAAAGGGCCGTTCCCCCCAGGATACCGGTATCGTAGAGGTGCAGGGCGACAGCACAGGACAGCGCGGACATTCCGGACATGGCTATGAAAAGAGCGGGTTTTCTGCAGATACCCAGGTTCACCGCAAGAGCGCCCAGGGCTCCCCCGATCATGAACACACCGGTTACCGCCCCCACCAGAACCCATGAGTAGCCGGTGGAAGCCTGAATAGCCACCAGGGAGATGACCTCAACGGAAAGTCCCGTGAAACCGGCGGCGGCGACACCTGCGGATGTAACCGCCCTTCCGGTAAAAATGGAAGCGATGAACATGACGAGGATGAACAGTACAGCCGCGGGGATGATGATGCTGAATCCGGGTGTCCCGCCGGTCCGGAAGTTCCACAACTCCTGCGCGAGTCTGAAACCCTCCGGTCGCAGGTCCATGTTCATAACTCCTTCCGCTGATTCGATCTGCTCCCTGAAGGAGCCGGTCCTCAAAGAGGAAAGCTCAAAGGGAACCGTGCCCGAGTTGACGAAAACACCTTGAACATCAAGAGAGTCCAGTCTTCGGGCTATCTCCTCTCCCTCCAGGGAGGTCTGTGGACCGTTCCCCATCATCAGCAGAAGACCCGACATGGGAACAAAGCTGTTCCACTGAAAGGAATCCAGCGAAGCAAGTGAGACGGAACGGGCAAGGGCGGCCTCCAGGGGATGCAGTCTGTTGATGCCAGCGGGCAGACGGATGGCGGCCATACCCCCTGGAGCAAGGCTGCGGGAGAGTACCAGCATGAACTCCCGTGTATAGAACCGGTTTGAAAGAAGAGTCAGTGGCTGTCCCACCGATACCACTATCAGGTCATATTCGGCATCGTCGGTACCAAGATAGTGTCTTCCGTCGCCGGCAGCGGTTCCCTCGGGATATTCCGCAACCTCCAGCAGCGCCCTGTCGGGAATTACCGCTGTACTGCGCTCAACCGTGGGCCATTCGGCCATCAGCCTGGCTTCCTCCGGTGATGAACCCATGTACATTACATTTTCGGGAAGGGCAGCCGCAAGGGGTACGAAGACGGTGGCCTCGGCGGATTCCAGGGATGGCCAGGAGGCCTCCAGTATCCCGGCGCGGAAGACAGATCTCTGGCCTTCTCTGGTAGCCGTGACGACCTCTCCGTAAGGTGAGGGGACCAGCCTGACATCACTGTAGTGTTGGAATGCCCTCTCCCCAAGGTACTCGCTGAAACCGGCGGGAATGGACAGAAGCATGGCCGCCCCGGTCAGAACGGCCATTACGGCCGCCGGAGCGATACTTCTGCATGACAGAAGACCCAGCACTGAAACCAGGGCGGATACGGCAAGCATCTCTCCCGCCAGCATTCGGGGAGACAGGAGTATGAACATACAGCCTCCGGCCGCGGCACCAAGGGCTTCCAGAACGTAAATTCTGGCGGGTCTGTCGAAGGCGAAGGGCTGAATGAAAACCATTCCGGCGGCGAACCCAACGGGAAGGACTGTCAGCGCAAGGGGCAGAGCATCCATCCTGGACGCTCCCACCTGAAGAAAACCGAGAATGGGAAGCAGAGCAATACCGAGCAGCCACGCTCCCCGGTTCTTCCTTACCCTCCCGCCGATGCCGGAGCCGAGTCCTGCGCCGGCTATCCAGGCCGCAAGAACGATACCGGAGGCCAGTTCCGCCTGATGCCGGCCGAATAGCGATTCCCTGAGCACCACCGCCTGGACCAGCAGGGAGAGCAGACCGGCGATGAAGACCGGGAGCCCGGCCGGTGTTTCAGTCCGCGGCAGGAGGCGAATGGCCATCTTCCCCGAACACCTGGGCCTGGAACCTGTACAGAAGCACATCGCCCAGGTAGGCGTCCGGTTCCATCCCCGCCTTCGCGCACAAACCTTCCAGGTATTCCCGCCTGTCCCAGCCCTGCTCCACCGGCACCTGAGGAAGCAGCACGCCGGACCTTCCGTCGGGTCCGATGACCAGCAGGCCGTCGGTGCCTACCCTGACATCCCTCCAGTCATTCATAACCTGCATCGGTGAGAGTACGGATATCTCGTATTCCAGGTCATCCAGCTCCGGCTCCGACACCGGAATGAACCGGGGGTCGTTCAGCGCCGCGGAGCGGGCCATTTCCGCTACGTTCAGCGCAAGCGGTCCATTCGGGCGAAGCGTGCCTATGCATCCCCTGAGCTCACCGTTGCGATTGAGAGTTACGAAGACTCCCCGCGGCAGTGTCAGCTCCTCCGGGAGCGTATCGGGGGGCGAATAATCCCTCCCGGTTACCGCGGCTCTAACGGAGTTCTCGGCTACCTGCAGCAGAAGCTCCATTCCTGCAGGGGATACGCTCCAGCTGGAGGGCCGACTGTTCTGGCTGGCAAAAGAAATGGATGCGTAGCCTACAACCCGGGAATCATCTCCGGAGTACTCGGCGCTGGTGGTCATGGAGAGCAGTTCGGTGTTCACTTCCGGATAAAGCTCGGTGTAGGCCATGACCGTCGCGATGGGAAGCCTGCCGCAGGCGAAGGTGCCTGAGGAGGAGGGCAGTTTTTCCGGGGATGTGGCGTTGAGAAAGCCTTCCATATCGCTCTCCAGTATGGCGGTCACGGTCATGGAATCGTATTCCTGCGCCCGTTCAAGCGGCGGGTAATGTGAGAGGTCGCTGCTGGCGATGACCAGAACCCGGCTGTTGCAGGCCTCGGCGAGCAGCAGTTCCGCCATGTACCTCAGTTCATCGGGGTCTGCAGCGCCAGTAAGCACCGGCACTATTGCATAGCCGGGCTCAAGGACCTTCTGAAGGAAGGGAAGGTGCACTTCCAGGCAGTGTTCGGTCTCATGGGCCCTGGGATTGAAGGTGGCCGCGGGATGTGAATCCCTCAGCCGCCGCGCCATACCCTCCGCCACCTCCACCCGTCCCAGGGGCGTGATGTACGCGCTTCCGTCGTAAACGGAGAAGCCGCTGAACGAAACCTGGTGGGCGGGGCCGATGAGGATGACCACGTCACAGTCCATTCCTTCGATGGAACGGTAGAAGTCGGCCGCCGTGGCGCCGCTGTAAACGTATCCCGCGTGGGGCACCACGCCCGCGATGATTTCATGGTCGGTGCCTTCAACCGTGGAAACGGCCAGAAGGCTGTCCACCATGCATTCCAGGGTCCATGGGTCGGAAGGATAGAATCTGCCGGCGAAGACGGCGGGCCTGGTGGTGTCTTCCGTACTTTCTGGGCTGTCCTCCTGTGCCGGGGAGCATCCTCCGCAGGCTATCAGGAGCATGGTTAATACCAGTGTTGTTCTCATCCCGCCAGCTCCCTCCAGTGGTCCGCCCTTTTCCTGGAGGTTCTTTCCACCCTCGGCTTTTTTTCGGGAGGTTCTCTCTTTGGTCCGTTTCCCGCTGAAGCGGCGACAGCGGAAACAACAAGGGCCAGAGCGCTGGCGAGAAAACTCCTTCTGTCCATACCTTTCTTCATAGGTCCTCCGTTCCATTCCAGACCCCGGCCACGGGAGCCGAGCAGTAATCGCAGCAGCCGTTCCTTATCCTCTTCGAGGTCACCATATAGCCATGCCTCTCTATCAGGGGCCTGCCACACCGGGGACATACCGTCATCATTCCATCTGAGGTTACCGCGTTACCGACGTATACGTGATGCAGCCCTATCTCCAGTGCGCGCTCCCTGGCCCTTTTGAGAGTATCCACCGGTGTCGGGGGCAGGTCCGTCATCCTGTACATGGGAAAGAACCTGGAAAAATGCAGAGGGGTCTCAGCACCGGCGTTGTTCAGCACCCAGGAGGCCAGGGCGTCTATGTCATCATCGGAATCGTTCATGGTGGGCACCACCAGGTTCGTTACCTCCACCCAGGTGCCGGAATCCTTCAGGGCGGTTATGGTGTTCAGCACAGGCTGTAGAGTACCGCCGCAAGTATTCCTGTAATAACTGTCGGACATTGATTTAAGGTCTACATTGGCGGCATCGATATATGGTGCGAGTTCGGCCAGGGGTCCGGGATTTATGTATCCGGCGGTGACCAGGATATTGGCCAGACCCGCCTCTCTGGCGAGCCTGGCGCAGTCACGGGTGTATTCGAAGTACACGATGGGTTCCGTGTAGGTGTAGGCCACAGCCCCGCAACTATATTCAACGGCGCTCTCCACAACCGCTTCCGGGGGCATGTGATACGGCGATACCTCCTCCGGGGTCGCCTGAGATATCTCCCAGTTCTGGCAGAAATCGCACCTGAGGTTGCATCCTGCGGTAGCTATGGAGAAAACGTCGATACCCGGCATGAAATGGAAGAGGGGCTTTTTCTCCACCGGGTCCACGTGAACGGCCACCGGTCTGCCGTACACCAGGCTGACGAGTTCACCGTCCCTGTTCAGCCTTACCGTGCACCTTCCCCGCTCACCGGGGGCGAGCTCGCACAAGTGCGGACAGAGAACGCACTGCACCCTACCGCTCATCCGGGTCCACCTCCACGAACCATGACGCCTGGTGGAACGTCAGCAGCCCCATCTCCTTGAGCTCACGCATTCTATCCATGTCCACCCGGTGTATGGGTTTCGCCCAGGGACGGTTTTCCTCCACCAGATCGATGAAACCTGACAGGAATCCCTCGTCTCCCTCCTCTGATTGAGATTTTCCGTCATTCACCCACAGGGAGAAGCTCATCAGCATCATCAGCGCCGTTATACAAATCTTCATATGCGTCCTTCAGTATAGATCCGGGAATCCGGCCGGAGACAGCCCCAGCCTCCATCTGAATTCCCATTCGTCCTCATCATCCGCCGGGTCGGACACCCACAGGGGAAGAAGGACCTCGAACATCGCCACTCTCACCGCGAACCCGGCATCGGCCATAAAGGAATTGTCCGAGAAATCGCGGAAATCATCGGCAAGCCATCCCGCTGTACCGAACAGCTCCACCGGAAGCACCGGCAGGGGAAGAGGCAGCCGCTGCTGCACGGTGAATGATGCTCTTCCGCGGACATCGCTGTTCCAGTAACCGGGCAGCGCGGGACCGTTCCTCGCGTAATAGTGCTCACCGGGTGAAAGCGGCCCGTCCGGAGGAAGGAAGGCTCCCACCGTACCCGATGGAAAGAGCCCTCCCCCGGGACGAAGAAGAGCGTGGGCCGGAGCGCGGCCGAATACTCTTCCCGCGTATATCCTGGTCCTTGCCAGCTTCTCCCCATGGACCCTGGTTGTGATATCTGTTTCCCAGTCAAGCCTGGAGTAGTTTCCTCCGTTCCATCCTGGAGAGAACATCGCATCGAGCCGGCTGTCCCATGAAACATGGTAGTTCATATCGGCCAGTGAGAATCCGCCGGTGAATTCGATACCTTTCCCCTCCTCCACATTGGATGACCCGTATACAGTGGTATCCTCCACTGCGAACAGCCGGGCGAGCAGGGACAGGCCGCCGTGAAGGTCCGAGGCCACCCGGCCCGAAAAAAGGTAATCGGCTCCCAGTGAGGCCCTGCCCAGTCCGTAGCCCCTTTCCACGGAAAGGGACATGTACATGCTCCTTCTGTACCGCCTGAACAGAGGGGCGTGAAAGCTGCCGCCCCACGCTGAGTATCCTCCGTCCTGAAGCGGTACGGATAAGCTTGCGGTCCATGTGTACGGCCCGCCCGTGTAAGAGCTTACCGGAGCCGACATCATCAGCAGTTCAGCGGTCCATGAGCCTGCGGCGAAGGAGGGAAATGGAAGAGCCCACAGGGTGTAATAGGAAGGTCTCGGATAGGGAAGCAGAAGCGGTTTCAGCTGTGCCCGTACGGGCAGTGAATTGTTCCATGGAGCCCTGTCCGGAAGGCACAGGTACGGATCGGCTATGGCCGCGTCCCACCTTCCGGGTACGCTCACCCGGCTCTGCCCGGACAGGGGAAGGAGCACTTCCGTCAGAAGTGAATCCTCGCCGCTTACCATGAGCAGATCCATGGCCACCTCATGGGGAAAATCATCCTCGATGACCACCCGCGTGGAATCCTCGAGGTGCCGCACCCCGGCTATTCGGACATCGGTGCTTTCGGTTCCCCTGAGCCAGAAATCGAACTCCTCCCGCCAGGGTCTTCCGGTGACCTCCTCCACCACGGCCCGGAAGTCATCGGTATGGGGATGGTGGTACATGAAACGGTCGAAATACACCGACATTATCCTGTGGAAGTCCTCCT
>JAWOBF010000023.1:0-12552 GCA_046498225.1 Candidatus Aegiribacteria sp. | reverse complement strand
TAACACCGATATCTTCCGCGGTCACCTGTTCCCTGTCGTAGGTGAGGCCTATGAATATCCTGTTCAACCGCTTCTTCAGGTCGTCCATGTCCGAGGCCAGGGCCAGGATGGCCATTATCTCGCTTGCGGCGGTTATGTCGAAGCCCGCCTCCCGCGGAACCCCCTGTGTTCTGCCGCCAAGGCCTATGATGATGTCCCGCAGAGACCTGTCGTTCATGTCCATCACCCGCCGGAAACTCACCGTCCTGGGGTCCATCCTGGTGGGGTTGTCCCTGTGGAGATGATTGTCCAGAGCGGCGGAAAGAAGGTTGTTGGCGGAGGTAATGGCGTGCATGTCTCCGGTGAAGTGAAGGTTGATGTCCTCCATGGGTATCACCTGGGAATAGCCGCCGCCGGCGGCGCCGCCCTTGATACCGAAGATGGGTCCCAGGGAGGGCTCCCTTATGGCGCAGGACACCGATTCGCCCAGTTTTCCAAGCCCCTGGGTGAGGCCTATTGTGGTAGTGGTCTTCCCGGCCCCCGCCGGTGTGGGGGTTATGGCCGAGACCAGGACCAGGTTCCCCGGCCCATTTCCCTTCTTCTCCAGCGCGTCCAGGTGCACCTTCGCCTTGTTCTCTCCGTACAGATCCAGGTCGTCCGGGGAGAGACCGAGTTTCCCCGCTATCTCGGTTATCGGCCTTATATCTGCTTCGCCCGCTATCTCAATGTCCGTGGGAAAATTGCTCACTTCCATCCTCCATAACCATTGTCGCGCAATCTCAGAAACCGTTGGCGCTCATCTTTTCCGGAGGCTCGGGGCGGACTCTCTCCACTTCCGGTCGGACCACCTCTTCCAGCCTGCCGCCGGGGGGGAGGCCGAAACCCCTCATGGGATAGATCCTGTAGATAAGTCGCCCCTGCTTTCTTCCGGAGACCACACAGAAAGGTTCCCCCAGTCCCCGGGCGCTCCTCCGGGCTTCTTCCAGCGCGCTGTTCAGATCCTCATGCATGCTATCCCCGCTTCCGTCAAAGCCACTATTGCACAGGCGATTGGTTACCGCAAGTCATCCCCCGCCGCAGGGCATAATGAAAGCCCGCTCAAGGGCGGACTGCCGTCCTGTAAGGCCAACCTGCAGGAAGAAGGCGGGGGCGCCGCCGCGCCCTCCGCCTTCCGTGAGGTGTGTATGTTCGCTGCGAGCGTTTATGTACTACCGGTGCATCCGACCCATGCCGGGGCCTTCCATTCCCGGTCCATACTCCTCGGCGATATCGGCCAGCTCCCGCAGCTGCTCCGCAGTCAGAACGTCGTGCACGTCGACTATGGCCCTGAATACTACGTCTCGCACTTCTTCCCGGACCTCGTCCATGCGTCCCATGCTCTCCTCCAGGTCGGCCACGGTCAGTGTGGGGGAGGTGAACATCTCCATGAAGGTTTCCCTCTCTTCCCAGGGCTCGGCCTCCGCCATCATATCCCTTACCTCTTCGGTGGCATCCCGGACTATCGCAGCTATCTCATCCCGCTGGTCATCCGTGAGGTCCAGTCCCCTGAACATCATCCTGAAAGGGTGGAGATGCTGCATTCCCACGCCGCCGGGTTCCCCCTGGCCCGGGCCCATGCTGTATCCGCCGCCGTGGGAGGGACCGTCCCATCCACCGGGCCCCTGGGCAATGGCCGTTCCGGCCGCGAGCATGAGCACCGCCGCCGCTATCCCTATCGCTTTCACTTTTCCAGACATCCTGTACCTTCCTTCCCGTTCTGTTCCCGTATCTTAACGTAACTAATCTCGCAGGAGAATGCGAACGGAATATTGGAATACCGTAACAGATTGTAACAGCCTGGGGTCAGGTCTTGCATTTCAGCAATTTATCAATATTATACTATAATTTCTAATATAAATATTATAATAGATGTCAAAGAGAGGGGCCGAACTAATCGGCCCCTTCAATCGAACCGCTTTTTCTATCTGAAGCTTACCTCAGCTCCGAGGCCGAAGTACCATATGGACTTGTTGTAGGTGTTGGCCGCGAAATCCCCCACGCCCTGTCCCTCATCGTAGATGTTGTGTCCGCCGGCCAGTGTAAGGGCGAAGTCACGGTTAACCGAGTACCTTACACCTCCGCCGATGCAATGGGTGTCCAGGTTGTACTCCAGGTCATTGAAGGTTTCCTCGCTCCCGCCGAGGTCGCTCCGGAGGTAGGCAAGCCCGCCCAGCAGGCAGGGAGTAATCTGATAGTCCATGCCAATGCCTATATCCAGACCGTTCTTGTAATTCATGTCTATTCCGCCCGGTCTTTCGTCCGCCACATCCTCGAGGAAGTAGTAGTTGAAGGTGGTGCTGAGCTTGAACTCCGGTGACAACCTGTAGGAGACCCCTCCGGCCAGGATGGCGGGAAGGTCCCTTCTCTGCTGGTAGCCGTCGGTGAAGCTTGAATCCGGCAGCGCCGCCATCTCCCAGCTGTTCTCGTTGACGGAAGTCTCGAAATCCAGTGCGGTGGCTGTCTCGTACCTCAGGGCCACGTTGAGTTCCGGGGTGGGCATCAGGTTGAAGCTCAATATTCCTGCGAATCCGCTGGCGGATTTCTCAACGTCCAGTGTCCTGCTGGAGGTGCCCATGGGAATAATGTTCCCGAGGGAATCCGGCCCGAAGATGGTGAACTCGCCCTGGCCGTCGTAAGTCCTCTTCGCAGTTGTGTAACGGCCGGCAAGGCCGAAGGAGAGCATGTCGCTGGCCGCGTAGGAGGCGCCAGCGGTTCCGGCCAGGTACTGGGATGACGCCTTGATGCTGCCGTCATCCATCAGCGCGAAGTAGTAGGGGTTCTGATTGATGGCCTGCTGGAACCCGCTCTCTATCAGAGGCATGGCGTAGATGCCGTCCTTGTAGTCCAGACCGCCGCCCCCGGCGGGTACGGTGAAGGCGCCGAACACGGCCATCCGGCCGGTTCTGTAAACCGCGTAAAGGTCGGGGTAGAATAGCGTGGGCTCGGTGGATTCATAGGTTACGGTGGTGTCTGTGTTCCAGAAGGGGACAGCTTCTATGGTGTACTTCTTCAGGAAGAATTCATTGCCGAAACTGAGATGGAACCCTTCGTCCATGAAGACCAGCCCGGCGGGGTTGTAGCTCACGAGATCGGCGCCGTCGGTTGCGGGGTTGCGTGCGAAGTTGCGGAAGTAGCTGACACTTCTGTTGGTGAGATAGTCTATGTTGCCTCCATAGACAATTCCGGCACAGAGCGTCGCCAGGAGCACAAAAGCTAGTATCCTCATGAGTCCTCCCTCTGATTATGTGACGGCCGTCCGTGTTCCAGACCGTCAATGGTTTATCGGCTCAACTATTCAAAGACTTGCGGGCCTCGTCCAGTTGCGTGCTTCCTTGAGAGAATGAGTGAATATCAAGCAAAGCCGTCAATACTTGGCATAGAGAAGAAGAGTCTCTCACCATCAGCCGGAACGACCCGGTGAGCGCTTCAGTTCACTACCTGCCTGAGGAACTCCGCGAGCTGGGATATTCCCCTCCGCATGTCCAGGATCTCGGCAGCCTTCTCCGGATCAGCCGGCCCCTTCAGCGAACCATTTCTCCAGTCAGCCAGGATCCTCTCCATAACATCCGCCACAGCTTCCGGATCGGGTTTTGAAACATATCCCGCCTCCATCCGGCGAACGAAATCGGTAAGGTCTCCGGCTGGGGCAATAGCAAGTACAGGCTTGCCGGCACTGACGTACTCCGCCAGTTTGGCGGAGTTTTTCACCTCGTTGCCCGGCCTGTCCTCCAGAAAAGTGAGCAGAAGGTCCGCTTTTCTCTGATGTTCCCTGGCCTCCATGGAGGGTACACTTCCCCTGAACTCAACCACCTGCCCGTTGCCTACAGAGGATAACTTCTTCGCGTAATTCGTCGGTAAGCGTCCCACCATCACCAACCTCACAGGAGCATCGGGATGCAGGCTGAAGAAACGGTCCAGGCCAAGGGGAAGGTAATCGGGAGTGTTCTCCCCCACCAGATTACCGGTAAAGGTCACCGTGAACCTCTCCCCCTTTCGTTCCTCCTCCGGCCGGGGTTTCGGGGGCGGGTCGGTTTCCGGGTCGTAACCGTTCACCATCTCAAAGCAGGGAGGACAGTCGGCACCGTACCTGTCACGGAAGTAGTCGGATGAACGGGGCGTGGTGGTTATTATCGCATCGGCGTTCCTGACAACGGCCCTCTCCATAGCCCTGTGGGCTGCCCTGATCGGTCCAGGCGGGAAGCGGACATAACCGTCGTAGACCCACAGGTCGCCAAAATATGGCACCCAGCGGATACCCGTTATCCTGCTTATCATCCAGGCGTGCAGGTGGAGGGAGTGATGAGGTCCAGCCGACAGTATAAGGCTGGACCCGGTCTCCCTCACCAGGCGCACCCCTTCCGGCACGACCTTCGGCATCCATGTTATCAGCCTGTCGGGAAAGAGAAGGTACGATCTGAGACAATCCCGAAAGGAAGAACCCGCCCGGGTCGGTCCGGGTGATGTGGTCGAAGGTTCTTTCCCCTTTCCGGCAAGCCGCCGGAGGATGCTCATTGGATCGTGATGATGCACTTTCCTGACAAGGGTCCCTTCAGGTACTTTTTCGGGGAGCTCCAAGTCCAGCGGCATTCCCCGGGGATTAGAGACTGTGAGCACATTGAAACGCCATCCGAACCGGGGAAGATATTTCGGTAGAAGAAGGTTCCTGGTATTGGACCCGCTGCTTACAGGGGGAAAGGAATAGGCAAGATAGACCAGACTGTCCATCGGTTCCGCCGTCATGGATAACAATCGAACCTCCAGCCGAAGTAGCTACAGGGAGGGATAATATGCGGTCAGCGGTTACCGGTCAATGCTGCCATCTGCCGGCTGCGGTCGCTTTCCCGCTCCTTCTTCTCTCTTATTATCTCCACCTGCAGAAGCGCCGGTAGGAACACCCACAGGATGGTGTACCTGTAATTGGTCAGCACCGAGGCGAACCCGGAGGCGAAGAGGAGCATGATAACCGCGCAGAAGATGCCCAGGGCTATTCCCGCCCTTCTTCGGCTGTCGGTCCTTACGAATAGCTTTGCAGCCCTCACCAGAGTGGTGACGAATATTCCCAGAAAGGCCAGTACCCCTATGACCCCCATGTTCAGGGCTATCTGGAAGTATGAACCGTCCACATAATGAACGGTCACCTCAGCGCCCAGATCGGGCCTGAAGCATGTATACACGGCTCCCAGTCCCTTGCCGGTCAGAATGTGGGTACCGCCAAGTTCCTGCAGTATGGCATTCCATGCCACCAGCCGGGAAAGCGTGGCCGTGGAAGTCATGTAATCGCCGGACTCCCCTGTCCTTTCGGCTATGTCTGAGACCGAAAGCAGACCCATGGCGGAGACGGACAGGATAAGGACGGCCACCAGGCCCGCAAGGACGGTTATCGACGTTATCAGTTTCCGGCCCAGCCTTATATTGTCCTTCCTCCTGAACAGGTTGAGTATCCAGGCCAGGGCAAGGGCCAGAAGGACCCCTCCCCATATTCCCCTGGTCTGTGACAGGAATAATGCGGAACTCATGAGGATCAGAGAGGGAATGACCGCTACCAGTGGCGGTCTCTTCCCGCCTGGTTTCCAGAGCCTGCCGATGTACATGAGCATAACCACACCGATGGCGTTGGGCTGCCTGGTAGTAACCCTCAGGCCGGTGGTCCTCCTAATATAGACATCCTCTCCGGTTCCTCTGAAGCCCTTGTAGGTGTATATCAGCCCTCCGGCCACCGCCGACCACAGCAGCAGCTTCCAGAGCCATCGTGAATGGGTCTCATCGGAAAGAACCCATAAAAGGGGAAAATAGAGGAAGTAGGCTCCCATGGTCTTCGTCTGGCTGATCAGGTAATTGATGTTATGTCCGGCTGAGACCCCCCGGAGTGCGGCAACGGCGAACAGGACGAGGAACAGAATAATGAATATCCCCTGCTTCCCTATTCTCACTCCCCTCATGGACCTGTCCGGCAGTGAAAGAACCCACAGCCAGACCAGGAGAATGGTCAGCAGATCGTCCACCCTCAGGAACCCCAGCGATATGGCGCTCAGCTGCGTGAGTGTCAGCACTATTTGAAGGGCGAAGATGGCCATCAGCACCCTCACGGGGGAACCCGCGAGCAGGAACAGTATTCCCGGAACCCCCAGAAGAAGAACACCCAGCGTGAACTTTTCGGCTGCCATGGCCACAAGAAGAATCACACCGATAAGAACCAATCCCAAGGAGATGACCCTGGAAACTTGAGCATCTTCACCCGAACCCGGATGTCCGGTAATGAGCGGTATTCTCAGCTGTCCCAGCTCCTCTCCATAGAATCGCGCCTGTTCCAGTCGATGATATGGCTCATCATCGGCTTGAAAGGAAGTCCAGATTGCTTTGAGCGATGATACTCAAAGTGCATCTTATCGGTCAATGAACCGACTTGACCTTATTGTGTCCCTCATACATCCTGTTGTCATTGACTTTCAACACGGGCGAAAGTAGCATTCTCACCCGTATGGGCCCTGTCCCGCCGCTGGACTGTGCGTAGAAGCGAACGGATCCGATCCTGTCCAGCGAATTCCAGCCCGGGCTTTCCATGTGACAGGGGACGGTAAGCTGGTGTGGCCGCCGCCCGTCCTTTATGAAGGGGGAGAGCAAAGTGCGCCTGAGCAACCTGGCGATGTTCAGGGACGTTCATCAGTACCGCCGCAAAATAATGAGCATAGGTCTTCCCGCCCTGGTCAGCCAGGGAGCCCTGGTGGTGTGGGGGCTGTTCAGCATACTCATCATCAGAATACTGCCGGCGGAAGCTTACGCCGCCTACTCGGTTGCCAGAAGTGTGCAGATCTTCAGCATAATGATAGGCGGCGGCTTCGTCATGCAGTCTATCGTCAAGTACGTTTCCGAGGACGATACCGTGCGGGAGAAGCGCATAACCAATGCCGGCATAGTTCTGGCGATGGGCACTTCGCTGATCATCGCGCTGCTGCTTGTATCCACCGGGAATCTGCTCCAGTCTTTCTATTCCGACATAGACCTGAGGGGCGTACCGGTGGCCCTGGCCATCCTCGTCATTACCAGCACCGCCTCGACACTGCCCCGGAACATTCTGGCGGCCAGACATATGACCAGGGAGATCATGTGGGCCCAGATAAGCTCCACCGCTGTCCGCATCCTGGTGGTCCTGTTCTTCATACTTACCGATTCACTCAGGTCGCCCCTTCAAATATTCGGCGCCATGATCGGCGGCAACCTGGCCTCCCTCGCGGTCAGCCTTCTTTTCGTGAGGAACCTGGTAAGCCTTCCCCTCGGCCTGGAAAAGGGACATATCAGGATGCTGTTCAATTTCTCCGTGGTTTCCCTGGGCGCGGGCCTGGCAGCCAACATATACACACGCACAGACATTCTCCTGCTGGGAAAGATGTCAACGGATACCGAGGTTTCCGGTTACGCCGCCAGCAGAACGCTGACGGCCCTGGTCGACAACATCAATACCGCCGCCAAGATTGTCGTTCTCCCTCTCTTCTCCAGGATGTGGAAGCAGGGCAAGAGGAAGGAGATGGTGAGAAGGGCCATGTCCACCATTCTCATCATTAACATCATCCAGCTTCCGGCCTTTATTCTTTTCGCCGGTTTTCCCGGAAGAGTTCTGAATACTCTCTACGGCGGGAAGTACGACGCCGCCTGGCCTGTCCTGCTGGTCCTGGGGCTGCTAACCGTGGTAAAACCCTTCGGAAGCATTTTCGCCTGCATGTCCGTGGCCGCTGGAAAACCTTCCTATTCGCTTTACAGCGTTCTGGTGACCGCAGCCATCAACGTGGGGATGAACCTGCTGCTCATTCCGGTCTACGGAGGGCTGGGAGCCGCTCTGGCAACGGCGTTTTCTCTTATCGCCGGAGCTGTTGTGGTGGTAATGCTTTCCATGCGCCGTTTAAGGGAATGAGCCGGGCTGGTTTCACGGCTGAGATCGCTTCCTCCTGAGCCTTCTCTTTTCAACAGCGCCGATGGAAAGCACGGGGTGACGGACACAGCAGGCGGTCAGCCTGACCAGCGATGAGAACAGACCTTTATCACGGAGACACATCTTGTGCAGGTAGTACTGGCGATTGAGGAAGATGCCCGCTTTCCTTCCGGTGGACACACCCATCCGTGCGGCCCAGCCCAGCAGTGAATCCCACAGAGCGAAGCATTTGCGAAAGCTGTCGTAGCTGGACAGGTACCTGTTGCCGCCGTGAACCCTTCTCACCGATACAGGTTCCGTCAGGCTGCCCGGGACCAGTTTTCCGAAACAGGCCATCTGAATGATCATTGCAGTATCCTGATGCAGCCTAAGTTCTTCCAGAAAATAGCCGCACCTTTCAAAAATGTCGCTTCTTACCACGAGACCGTCCAGAGAAAAGGTTCCGTTCTCCGCCGCTATCAGAACATCGGCCAGCTCGCCCGGGTCCACTTCCCTGTCCAGCATGGTCACTTCCCCTATGCCGAAATCCTCCAGCTTCCTGCGCGCTTCCGTATCTTCGCAGTGAACACCGATTGCCTGGTAGACACCTTCCACAGTCCGGTCATGGCTAAGGAGATGGACTGGATAGGAGAAACGGTCCGGAAGGTAGTAGTCATCGGCGTCCAGAAATGCCAGTAAACTGGCGGAGGAGGAACGTATCCCCAGGTTGCGGGAAGCTCCGGCGCCAAGGTTGGCCCCTTCCGGGTGCCTGACCAGCCGGACCGAAGGATGCATTTTTTCAAGGCGCCTGCAGACGGAAAGGCTCTCGTCGGTGGAGCCGTCCTCCACGAGGATGACCTCCGCGGTCTCTTTCTGGGACAGGGCGGAGTCCACCGCCGCCTCAAGGAATGGAGCCGCGTTGTACACGGGGATTATCACTCCCACGCTGCTGTCATTTACCTGTTTCATTCCGAATCGTTCATCTTGGTGTAGATCATCATCGAGAGATGGGTGCGTCTTCCGGTTCCGCTGTTCATCGACCGCTGTTTCCACTCCTCGAGCAGTTCCCTGAAATCATCTGAGATCTGCTGAGATTCATCTTCGGAAAGGGTGAAGTCCATATGCACGCACATGGCCTTCTTCATCTCCTCGGGCGGCATCAGCCCCCGGTCGACTGCATCGCGTATGTCAAGAATGGTATGGTCGCAGTTGGATATGGCAGTCTCCAGGTAAACCTGCTGACCCTCGGGACCCTGCTGGAATATTCCCGGGTCTATCCTGAATAGTCGGGCCACCGGCTGGTAGTATTTCTCCACCAGATTGCCGCGCTGCTTCGTCTCCACTACCTCCAGTATCCCCACTCTCTCCAGCTCGGTTACATGGTAGTAGAGGCGGTTGGGTTTCTCATTCAGAACATTGGCCACCTGTGTCGTGGTCATTGGCTCTTGCTGGAGCATCTTGATTATTTTGAGCCGAAGAGGCACGGAAAGGGCTTTCAGCTGATCCAGTTCGTTCAGGACTCCCATCTGCTCCAAAATATTCCTCCCTGATGCATGAACGCACAATTAATATTGATTGTATAAATCGAATTAGACTCTATTCCGTCTGGTGTGTCAACCCTTACATATGAGCGTATGGTTCCTCCGCAAGATCAATGCCGCTATCCTTCAAATTCTCCCATATATGGTTTATCTATCGAGGAAGAAGACCCGGGTTCCGGCAAAGTTATCGGTTATCTTTTTCCTATGTCGTTCGAGTTCTTGAATTTATACAAAAAAATTTGACATGCGTACAAAATTTTTTTAGTGTACAACCGCCTGATCGGAACTCAGGTTCTGGTCGAAACTGCTTCCATAAGAAAGGAGACCGAAGTGAGAACACTCTTTCTGATCGTTCTGACTGCTGGTATAGCCATGGCTTTCCCGGGTGAGGATACCCAGTGGGAAAACCTCAGCATGGAGTCCACTGTAAGCCACTGCATCACATGGGATGACAACGGCGGCCGCATTCTTGTGGGTACCTACGAGGGATTCCATTATCTCGACCTGAGCGACGACACATGGACCGTTGTCGAGGAATCGGGAATGATGGGCCGGGAAGTTTACAGCATCGACGCCGGGAGTACTGTCCCGGAGATTATCATAACCGGTCGGGCAAACGGCTTCGACAAGGGTTATATCGATGTTTCCTTCGATCTGGGCCAGAACTGGGACTACTATTACCCCAGTAACGGCGGTGCCTTCTGGGCCATGCATGAGGATGTCTCCACCCCCGGTACCTTCTACTGCGGAGCCATCTCGGACGTGGAGCCCGGCGAACTCGTCGTGTCCACCGACAACGGGCAGACCTGGACGGAACTTACAAAGCCCCAGAGCGCCATAACCGACATCACCCAGACACTTATGGGAACCCTGTACACCTGCGGCATTCCCTACGTCTACAGGAGCGATGACGGAGGAGCCACATGGACCGAGGCCGCCGGAGGACTGAGCTCATCCACCATCTTCTACGCCATAGCCGCCGAGGGAATGAATCCTGACAACCTGGTCTGCTCCGACGAGGACGGTCTCTACAGGACCACCGACGGAGGAGACAACTGGACTCAGGTAACATCCGACTGGTGCATGGCCATTGAGTACTCCCCGATCGAACCGACCCGCCTCGCCGCGGTGACCATCGATGGAACCGTAATTGGAAGTACCGACGGCGGTGAAAACTGGTTCGACATCACCGGCGACCTGCCCGGATACGCCATGGACCTGGCCTTCTGCGGAGAAGAAGATCATCTCTATGTAACCACGATGTACGAAGGAACCTACAGGACCCCTGCCGGGTTCACCGGTGTTGCCGAAGACCAGGGAGAGGCGGGATCTTTCGGCCTGACCCTGGACGTCAGCCCCAATCCCGTAACGGGAGCTGCAGCCGTCTCCTACTCGCTTCCCCAGGGCGGCAGCGCCCGTCTGGATGTCTTCGACCTGACCGGCAGGCTCATCTCCACCCTGGAGAACGGTGAGATGGCTTCCGGCAGTCATCAGACGCTCTTCAGCGCGTCGGATAATGGCCCGGGTGTATTCTTCGTCAGGCTGACCACCGACAGCGGCAGCCTTGTCCAGAAAGTCCTTGTAAGCCGCTAGAACAGCCGCTTACTTGTCCAAACCCCTTCCTCCGGACCATCCGGGGGGAGGGGTTCTTCATCACTTCCGCTCAATATGTCTGCCCGAGGAACTCCCTCACCTCTCCATCATCGTCGAAGCATTCACTGTAAGAGTGAGCGGCAGATGGCTTGAGTACCGCGCTCAGCGCGCCAGCTCCAGGGCTTCCCGGTAGATGCGCATGTCCGGCTGGCAGATCCGCTCTATCCTCTCCATCTGCTCGGGTGTCACATCCCTCTCGCATAGGCCTTCCCCCTGGGGTTGAGGTTGGCGTGAGGAGTGTTCAGGCGGGCGCCGTAGATGCGCCGGAAACTCTCCGCCATGGAGTCCAGATGCTCCAGGGTTCCCACGATGCGAAACCGCTGCAGACTTGCCAGAGCCTTGTCGAGGGGAGCCTCGGCGGGATCATCGCCGTATGCGAAGTCGTCCGGCGCCAGATAGGCGGCGTAGGCGCAGCCGTACCACCTGGCCCTGGAGGTATTCAGGAATTCGTTCAGCTCCCGGTCGATACGGTAGTGATCGGAGGTCTTGTACCGGTTGAAGAAGTAATTGGAAAGCCACCGTCTCACCGGATGCCTCAGCAGGAGTACGAAATCCCATTCTTCGGAAAACTCCTCGAAGGCCGCGTCACGGACCGGCCAGTGACCGGCTATGAAACGAAGCCGGCGGTCGGCGAGGTAGTAAAGCAACAGGTCCGCGCATAGCCGGTTGTAGTCCCGGTCCAGGATTTCCGCCGTCCTGCTGGCGGCCTCGTGAGCCAGGGCCGCGCTGCTTCTTCCGGGAATCTGGACGTGGAAGCCGATGGCGGTCTTCAGGGCCACTGTGAGGGAGCTGCCGCCGCACTTGGGAACGTGGACGAACGCTATCCTGGTGCCGGGGTTGGCGTAACCGCCGGACAGTAGCTGTCTTGCGTTACGACTCACAAAGCTGGTCAATCCCATTCTGTTCCAATCAAGTGAGCAATAGAAAACCGGATCATACACCTTCCAGGACCTGCTGTGATCTTTCTTGCAGACCCGCATTATTCATCCGATTTCGTCAATTTCCATAAATACCGAAGCGTATCCAACCGGTCAACGAGCGAAATCTCCAGGCGGTGAACAAACACCTTCCTAGGAGGTTTATCTGTCCGCTTTCTCAGGACCATCCGGGGGGAGGAGTTCTTCGGTTTCGCTCAATGAATCCGCCCAGCAGCCTGAAGAGCAGGGGATGGTTCCTCTTGAGCATTGCGGCAACCTTCTGAAAATTCTCCTCTCTGCTTTCCCGTCCCGATGTGCTGTCCCGCAGAGGGACCGCAAGAAGAGAGGCCAGCTCGCCCGCGAATTCCCTGGCGTTCCCTTCCTCATCGAGGATCGCAACCACATGGTCGCCTATACTGGATATTATCCGTACGGTGAATTTGATGCCGGAGTCCGTTGTCCGGCGGGTGATGATGACCTCCCGGACATCCGTTCTTTCCAGCCTTGTACGGGAAAAGCC
>JAWOBF010000122.1:0-14192 GCA_046498225.1 Candidatus Aegiribacteria sp. | reverse complement strand
GTGATGCCGGGGATGAACGGCAAGCAGCTCTACGACAGGCTGAAGAGGCTCGAACCGGGCCTCAGGGTGCTGTTCGTGTCCGGCTACACCTCCGACGCGGTCATAAGCCGAGGCATCGTTGAAGGGGGCGTTCACTTCCTGCAGAAACCGTTCACCCGGGATGAGCTCGCCGAGGTCCTCAGGAGCATTCTGGACTCCGGCCGGTAGACCGGCCGGGTCCTCGGAGGCGGCTGATTGACATGCCGTACCGCCGTTCATAGGATGAAATCCCGAGGGTAAAGGAAAAAGGGGGAACTTCCGCCGTAAGAGGTTCCCGCATGCGGTGTTCAGCCGAAGGATCGCAGGGGGGTAGAAAATCATTGCATTCAACGGCCGAAATATAGAGAACCCGGTTCTCAGAGCCGCGGTCGCCATCGGGGCCGGTCTGTCCGCCGTGGTCCTGGCGGGGATCGCGCTGGTTGTTCTCATCCCCATACTGGCCGGCGTTCTCACCGGTGTCCTGCTTATTCTCGCGGTGGTATTCGTTCTTCTGCTCTTCATCGTTCCCCTCGCCCTTCTCTTCCGCGGGGTGTTCCACCGTACCGTGAAGGGAAGCGGGGTGAAGGAGACCGAATCCCGCCGGCCGGAACCCTTCAGTTCGCTCAGTGTAAGCGGAAAGGTCAGGGCAAGGGTCCTCTGCGGCCGCCCCCGGGAGGTTTCGGTCACCACCGACGACAATCTTCTGCAGTACCTCGATACCCGGGTAAAGAACGGAGAGCTCTCTGTCGGGTTCAACAGGCCCGTCTCCTCCGGGTCAGGCGTGGAACTGGAGGTATCGGTTCAGGAGCTGAAGGGGCTGACCATATCCGGAGCCGCCGAAGTTTTTATCTCCGATGTCGCATCTGATGAACTAAGCATCGGGGTCGGCGGCACGGCTGAGGTGAGAGCCTCCGGGAAAGCGGACACGCTCAGGCTCAAAATATCCGGGGCGGGGAAGATATATGCCTCGGAGCTCGCCGCCGATAAGGCTTCTGTGAGAATAACCGGCGCCGGTCGCGTCGAACTCCGGGCGGAGAAGGAGTTGACAGTGAGAATATCCGGAGCGGGCAGTGTCAGCTGCGCGGGACAGCCGGAAAAGGTGACAAAACACATAACCGGGGCGGGCAGGGTTACGCTGGTCTAGAAAATATCGCCCGGCTCATTCACGCGATGTACATGAAACGGCGGGCTCACGGGCCGGCCGAAGCGCCTTTATCCCCGGCCATGTCATCCTGGACAGGCCGGTGGAGGCGTAATCTATCCGCAGCATCGCCGCGACGGTGTTTGCGTACCCGAACTGCGCCTCCGGGTCTACCTCCAGGACGGTCCTGTACTCCGCGGTATACCAGCGGAAGCTGAACAGGTTTGTGTCCTCCGCGTCCCTCCTGGTCAGTTCCATTACCAGGTTGCCCTCGCCGGAATACTCGAATGGTTCGTCCAGGGTCAGCGTAAGCCATTCCCAGGCTTCTCCCTCCAGGTAAAGGCTGTCGGCGGAGAAAACAAGTTCCCTGGTGCCGGGAACGTAGTTCTGGTCGAACTCGGATATCAGGTCATCCTGGTCACACAGGCCCATGTAGAGGGACACGTCGTAGTAGATGGCCCAGTCGTCACCCTCGTAGGACCGCAACCAGGACACCGCCGTTACCGTCATCGGCCCTTCCAGCTCCTCCTCCATCGCCATCACCTGATAGCGAAGGGAGGGCATTCAAATGCCGCACCAGGGAGCGTTGGTGGAAGAGTCCGCTTTGCCTATGTAGATGCTTCCCCCCGACAGCGCGCCTGCCAGGAGCAGGCAGACCGGAACCAGCCTTCTCATGGTTCTCCTTCCAGACCCGCCGGACTATACCATTTCCATGTGAAAAAGTCCCGCGGTTTTCGAGGTCGTTCCCTATCGCTTCCTCCTGAGGGATATCCGCTGGGAGAGCAGCTGGTGCCTGCAGTTGAAAAGCCTTCTGAAGGAGAGCAGGACCATTCCCATGGCCCCGGCGGACGCGCCTGCGGCTATCATGAACATTATCATTATCTGGTACCTGACGGCCATGGTGGGGTCGGCTCCCGCCAGTATCTGTCCGGTCATCATTCCCGGCAGCGAGACCACTCCAACCACCATCATGCTGTTGATGATGGGTATCATTCCCCTGCGGACGGCCTCGGCCACAGAACCCCTGGCGGCCTCCCACCTGCTAGCGCCCATGGCCAGCTGCATCTCCACCTCCTGCTTCCTCTCGGACAAACTCTCCAGGAAGTGATCGGTGGCCAGGGACACGCCGTTCATGGTGTTGCCCAGGACCATTCCCAGAAGAGGTATGAGGTAGGAGGGCCTGTACCACGGCTCCACCCCTACGATGAGCCCTGTGGCAGTGATAGTAACCGCCAGGCTGGTGACGCTCATCACGCCGAAGGCCAGGAAACCCAGCCCCGAGTACTTTCTGGACGGTCTTCCGGCGGCGGTGTGCGCGGCCACCAGCAGCATGACCAGAAGGACCGGCGCCAGGACGGGAAGTGTGCTTATCTCGAAAACCTTTTGAAGGATGAACCCTATGAGCAGAAGCTGGACCACGGTTCTCACCGACGCCAGTGCCAGCTGCTTCTCCATCTTCAGCCGGAGGGCCACGCTTATGGCGGCGGACACCAGCACCAGCCCCGCAGCGATGGCCATATCTCCCGCCGAAAGGTGGATCACCGCGTTCTCAGCCATCGTCCCCCTCCCCTCCGTAGTCCTCGAGGTCTACCGTCCTGTGACAGAGTCTCTCCGCCTGGTCGGGGTCGTGGGTGACCACCAGCGCCGCAAGGTCCCTTCTTTCGGTTTCGGTCACCAGGGCTTTCTCCACGGACCGCACAGCCTTGGGATCAAGAGCGCTGGTAGGCTCGTCCAGGAGCAGGACGGAGGGTTTCAGAAGGAAAGCCCGCACCAGGCAGACCCTCTGCTGCTGCCCCTGTGAGAGTGACCTGGCCTCCTGGCCGAACCTTTCGGTCGATACCCCGAAGGATGAAAGAAGGGAGAGAGCGTCGCTCTTCGGAAATTCATCCCCGCCGGCCGTCGCGTAGGCGAAGGGAAGCCGGAGGTTCTCCTCCACCGTTCCCGCAAGCAGCACAGGCCTCTGGTCCACCAGCACCACCCGCCTTCTGTAGGAGGGCCATCCGATGTCGTCGGGAGCTTCATCCCGGAAGAGCAGGGTTCCCTTCTCGGGGTCTATGAGACCGGCCACGGCCCGGAGCAGGGTCGTTTTTCCCGAGCCTGAGGGACCGCAGAGGGCCACTCTGGAACCGGACTCAAGGGTAAGGGAGAGGTCCCTGAAAAGCACCCGTCCTCCGGCGGATACAACGAAGTCCCGAATCTCCAGCATGCGTCCTCCGTTCTGTTGCCGCCATTATACGAAAAGCCGCTGCCGGGAGCAGCGTCCATGCCTGCGGGCCGACCCGTATGTTCTCTAATAGGATGTCAGTACCGCTATGTATTCCTCGCCGGCGTGGCGCACTATCCCTCTGGGCATGCCCTCGAGGGTCAGGGTGGCCGCCAGTTCCGGGTGCCTGTAGTCGGAGGGGAACTCGTACATGCTGATCACGGAGCCGCCTTCATCGGTCCTGCTGAGCACGAAGAGGTTGCCCGAAAGCCCGGTGCTCTCCGTGAAGCACATGTCCACGGGGTGGCCCTGCACCGCCGTGTGAGTGGGCTGCGAGAACTCGACGTAACCCTGTATCATGTGAAGGACGCCGCCTGAGCTGTTCCATTCGGGGCTGCAGACTGCGTATACCGAATCGCTGGGCAGCGGAAGCGCCATGCCTGCCGGAGAGCCGGTCTGCAGCGTGTTATGTATGCCGCCGAGGAGCCTGGCCGCCGTCGACAGGTCCAGCCATACCCCGTAGACGTAGCCCCGGCTGTTGGAGCAGGGCGCTATTATGTGCCGTCCTCCCAGGGGCTCCACGATGATGTCCGCCAGGGGCAAACCGGCGCTGCTGGTGAAGCCTACCACGTTGCTGACCAGGTATATCTCGCCGATGAAGTTCTCCGCCGAGTCCACGAAATAAAGCCTGGGCTCCGTGGGGGACGCCGCCAGGGCCGAGGGGCTCGGTCCCGGCTGGAACATGTCTACCACCGCGTCCGCCTCCAGGTCGATCTCGAGAACCTGGGATCCCGGCCCAAGAACGTACAGGTGGCCGTTGAGGGCCTGGACGGCTTCTCCGTATCCCATTCCGGAACTGCCTCCTACCTTGTAGGAGGTATCGACCCGCATCTCTGCGGTATCTATCCTGTAAAGCAGCCCGCCGGAGCTGAATACCACCAGCTCGGAGGGGGAGACGGATATAATGGACCGGCCGCCATCTATACCCTCCAGGGTGCTCACCGCCTGCAGGTCGCTTGTCCGCACCAGGGTGATGCCGGACCGCTCCCCGGACTGGAACTCCGTTACCTCGTGGCATCCGGATACGGCAAAAGTGAGAACGATGCCGAACAAAACAGCTTTCATAGTGCGTCCGCTTTCAGGATTTTCGCAGGCCATTCGTGACAATACCACCGCGGACTGCCGGGGTAAACCTTATTCTGCGTTCCGAACATCCCCGCATCCGCCGGCCCGTTGATGAGCCGGCGCCCGCGCATACTTGAACGGAAGGCGGCTGCGAAGTATATAGTAAGCGATATGGAGGAAGGTATGAGAGTCCTGAGACGGACCGCGGCCCTGGCGGCCACAGCTCTGATGATGTCCTGCGGGGATGGGGCCACCGGGCCCGGAACCAAGGCCATCGAGCCTTCGATACTCTTCGTTGAACCATGGCACGGATGGGCGGTCCGGGTCTCATGGACCATGTGCGAAAATGAAGCATTCGACAGCTATACCCTGTACAGGTCGATGGAAGGAGGAATACCGGACGACAGTTCGTCAGCCGTCATCGCCGGCGTCTTCATGGTCCCTTCCAGTACGGCGTTCATCGACCCGCCGGTAGTGGGAGCAACCAACCACTACGCGGTTCTGACCCTGGATGACCAGGGCAACGGGGTCTGGAGCAACGAGGATTCCATATTCGTGCCCTCGGTCCAGACCGTCGAGGGATTTTCCCTGGACTCGTCCTCCGCCGGCAGGGAAGTTGTATTGACCTGGAACAGTGTCGCGGAGGCGGACTCGTACAGGGTCTATTTCAGGACCGGGCTCTCCGGGCTCTGGTACGATATCGGCGATCCCGCGGACACGACTTTTACCCACACGGCTGACATTGCCGGGTACTACTCGGTGAAGGCGTCACAGGATGAATTCCTGTCAGGCAGTTACGCAGAAGCTGTCAGTACGATGCCGCTTTCGGATTCCGTGACCTATACCATCTGGGACGATCAGAGCCCGTCGTACCTTCCGGACGCTTTCATATTCGGACCCCACTCCGGTGAGACCGGAAACGCGCCCGATCCGGGCTTCATTCAGGACATATACGCGCACGACCCGGTAAGGGGGGATAGGTATCTTCATATCTACTCAGGGGCCATGCCCCCCTTCGGCAGCGGGAACGTGACCTTCATGGCCGCACCCCTTGCGGAGACATACTGCCTGGAGTACCCCGAGGGCGAATGGTACACGGACTATCCCCTGACCGTTAACGAAGGGAGGGTATTCCTTTACCTCTCCGATGGTTCCTATGTGAAGATGTTCGACCTGGTGCTGCTTCCGGACACCTCCAGTACTTTAGGAACCAGCCTGGACTTCAGGTACGAGATACAGACGGAGGGTCTGACGCTGTTTACGGACAACTAGAACGAGGCCGGTTTCCGCTTCGGTCAGTCCGCCCCGCTCTTCCCCCGGTCCTCCGCAATGCGTCGGTCGAGCTCCGCGAAGATGGCGGGCGTGTCCAGGTCGTAGGGGCATTTCTTCACGCACTCGCCGCACCGGACGCAATCCGCGTACCTCTTTGAAAGGCCCTGGAGACGCTCCCACGCCCAGTCCTTCAGGCCGTACCTGAAGTAGTAAGCCCCTATCAGGTGCAGGAATGAGATGTTCAGCCCCTCGGGGCAGGGCATGCAGTACTCGCACCGGCGGCAGAAAATGTCACCCAGCTCCTCCTTCTCCCGCTCCAGGACCTCCGCCTCCTCTTCGCTCAGCGGCTTCAGCCCGTCCAGGACCGACAGGTTCTCCTCCACCTGCTCCACCCTGTCCATTCCGGGTATCACCACATCCATGCCCGATGTCAGGATGAAGCGCAGGTTCAGCGGAACGTTCCTCACGGCGCCTCCGGCTACCGGCTTCATGGCGATGGTGCCCAGATTCTTCTTCCTGGCCAGGGGAAGCAGCTCCTCCGCGGCGGCGGTCTCTATCATGTTGAAGGGTACCTGAACGGTCTCGAACGGGAAACGCTGGATGGCCTGTTTAACCACCCGGGGTTTGTGGCCGGTAATGCCTATGTGCCCTATCATGCCCTGGTCCCGGGCCTCGGTCAGAGCCTCCATTGCGCCCCCCGGCCCCAGAACCGTCTCCAGCTGGTCCCCGCTGGAGATGTTGTGGCACTGGTAGAGGTCAATGCTGCCCACTCCCAGCTTTCGAAGGCTGGTCTCCACGTCCCGAAGCATTTCGTCCCGGGTCCTGGCCATGCTCTTGGTGGCCAGCGTAACCCGGCCGGAGAAGGAGCGTAATACACGCCCTATCTTCTCCTCGCTGTCCGTGTAACCCCTGGCGGTGTCTATGAAATCAACGCCCTGCTCCAGGGCGGCTTGCAGGACTGCAGCCGCCCCGTCCATGCTCAGCCGCTGAATGGGAATTCCGCCGAACCCCACCCGGTTCACACTCAGTCCCGTCCCGCCAAGAAAAATCTTCATTCGAAACCTCTTACCTGCTTATCAGTCCCAAAAAGAACCTTCTGTATTCCACGCGCATGTATTCATCGGTCTCCAGTTGAATGGTGGAAATATTCTGCACCGTGCTGAGCGGGAGGGTGAAGACATCAAGTGTGTCCCCGCTCCACTCGCCGTCCATCACCCAGTCCTCCCATGTCTTCCACATGGCGTCCAGCTCCTGGGATTTCATCGTGCCGCCGGCCCACCGGCACAGCAGGCCGGGAACATCCGAGGGTTCCACCGCCTCCGTACCGTCTTCGGCATGTAGCTCCAGCAGAACAGAATCCCCGGACCTGACGAACCTCAGCACCTCGCCGTCCCAGCCGGGGTCCAGGGCCGGACCCTCATCGGTTAGCGTAACAGGATGGTATTCCTGTTCCGGCCAGTTGTTCAGCCTGCACTCGTAGTAAACGAATTCCTCGGAGGAACCGTCGCTGAACTCCAGCAGCATGGAAGGGGGTACCCGCCAGAGTTCCAGCAGGTCCGGAGACACGCATGTGGCGGGTCTTCTGTCCATGGTGGAGAGTTCTCTTTCCCCGGAATGCGGGCCGGCGGTGGCTATGCGCCACCGGGCGGTGGCAGAGAATTCCGGCATAGGGGGGGTGTCCGTGAGGATCTCGGGTTCAGGGTAGAGCTCTATGAAGCTGCCGGCGATGGTGTTAACGGTGAAAACGCCGCTGAAGGGCTTCCCGTAGAAATACACCACCGGGGCTCTGACTACGGGTTCTTCCCACTGGTCGGGGGGGATTGCGGCAGCATGGGGGTCGGTTCCCGGGTCGGCCCCTAAGACCACGCTTTCCTGCGAAAAGGTGACCACGCCCCATTCATGCACTTCGACATATTCCTCAACCGGATGCGCGATAACGGTATCCATCAGTGCCGCGGCAAAGAGCAGCTCAAACATGGCTTTCTCCATTCCCTGGTATTCACATCATATGAGTGCGTCATTGATACAGCATCAGGGCCATAATATTTCATTCATCGCTGCCCGGCCAGCGGCGGTCTTCGTAAACTGGTCTTTATCACGCCTGAAGAGATGTCGCCGGGGCGGCTCTGCGGTCCGATAATCCATCCAGGGCCTATGTGCGCCGGATGCCCGACCTGGTGTCAAACCTTTGTCAAAGGAGCGAACTTACTTTCGTAAGTGTATATCAGTCGGCTCGGCCCTCTTTGGTGACATGCCTTATCATGGGTCTGAGCACCGGGTCGATGTTCTTCGTCACCAGCTTCACATCGGGGTGTGAGGCGGAGAAGACCCTGAATATCTCGTCAGCGAATCCCTGACCCACGCTCCTTACCCCCTCGAAGTCCAGCACGACTTCTCTGAAGTCACTAACCCCCGCCGTCACTCTGCGGGCAAGTGACCGGCTCTGCAGGGTGTCCGAGTAGAGGCGCAGATGGACAACGGTCCTGCTGAAAGTGTAATCGAATGATTCCGGGGCGTACTCGGAAAATACCCGGGGCAGTGTCCTGCTGCTGGACCTGGATATTTCGAACTCCACCAGAGTACCCCTGGTGCGGCGGACCCTCTCGATAGTGGACCCGGAATTTTCAAAATGGACCTGTATCCCGTTGGCCGCAAGGGTGAATGAATCCGCGCATTGCCTGGTGAAGAATATCCCCTCACCGGTGTGTTCGCCCGGAGCGGATGTCTTCTTTCCCTTCAGGATTTCCAGCGCCGCCATTTCGAGGTCGTGCAGACCGTGTGAACGCCTGATGGACTCGAAGGCCCCTATCCCCCTGTCTCTTACAGAGAAGCTGCAGCTGTAAGGTCCGATCGAAGCTGTAACCCGGCCTTTGTCTGCCATGGAATGATCGATGACGTTGTTGACCATTTCGGTGAGAGCGTAATGGAAGATGTCAGATACATTCAAGTTCACTCTCCTGCTGAGGTCCAGACAGGCGGAGACATAGACAAAAACCTCCTCCTCGTCTTCCTTTTCCACATGGAAGGTGCGGCTGCAAGTCCGTTTCTCCGGCCCGCCGGCCTTCTTCGGAATGCTGTACCGGGTCCCCCGTGTCCGGCCTGTTTTTCTAACTTTCCCGGAACTGACCAGAGATTTCAGATGATAGTTGACCGACTGTCTGGTGGTCCCAAGCCTGCGCGCCAGCTCCGCGCCGGTCGTAGGTCCCATATACTCGAGGAGTTTGAGAATCCTGGACTTCATATCTTTGTTCATAGAGTAAATATGGCTATATGTCAGTTGTTTGTCAAAATACAAATATGATTTTTGTCAAATGATTCGTCTGTTTCAGCGATGGTCAAACAGGCCTGTCGTGCATTCTCTGCGATTCTTCCGCGATTACCGTTCCGCGGACACGGGAAGCTCCCGGCGGAATGTCGAACTGGTGCAGCAGCCTGAATGTCTGCAGCACGCCTTCCCGGGCGGACTCTGCGGGAGTGTTCTTTCAAGGGGGTCTATGGAACACCCGTCGGAACATGTTTCTCAGGATGATACCATATACTCTGTACATGATATATTCATTATGGGGGTGGAAACTTGAAAATTGTAGTGATCTTGAGCATAGCTGCTCTACTCGTACTTTCCTGCGGAGATTCCCCGCAGACTTTCGAACTCTACTCTCCCGACCCCTCAGTCCTGTCGGCCCAGGCGGACACCATCAATGCTATCGACCTGAGCTGGACCAGGTCCACGGAGGATCAAGAATCGCTCTGATAACGGACCAGGACGACACGACCTACAGGGATGAAGGCCTGGACTGGGAGGCTACCTACTACTACGCGCTGGTTACCTACAGCTATCTCGAGGGGGGCAAGTCCTGGAGCAACGAGGTGATGGCCACCACGCCCGCACTCCCCTGAGTAAAACTCGAGTACCTTCCGCTCACTCCGCGCCGGGGAGAAGCTTCCGCCGACAGGGTGGTTCAGCGGCAGTCAAGCTCCTGAATCAAAGGCCTTCATGCATACTGAAAGCTCAGTCGGCTACACCCAGCCTCTCGGCCTCTTCCGGCCTCTGGTCCTCCAGCAGTTCGAAGAACGCGTACTGGGTGATGATGTTCACCTCACTGAGGAGGGCCGAGAGTTCCGTATCCATTGAGTGGTAATGGCTGCTTGCTTCGGAGAGCCACTGTATGTCGTATCTGTAAAGCTCATTCATCACCGCTCTGCCGATATCGTCAACCGTAGAGGAGTCGTTCTCATCCACCCTGTATCCGATCTCCAGAAATACACCGGAATACCTATCTACGAGATTCTCCAGCTGCGGTTTCAGCACATCGGGTTCGGGCCTGTCCTCCACCATGGACTTCAGTTCGTCCATGCACTCCATGTAACGGGAAACTATCTCCTCCGCCAGCTGATCGGGGTCGGTTGTTCCGCTCCCGCTGTTCGCGGCGCCGCCTTCTTCCGTCCCGCTCCCGCCGCAGGCCGTAAAGACCATAAGCAGTGCTGCCGTTAGAATGACCAGATGCGTGACCCTTTTCATCTCTGACCCTCCTTCAGTTATTACCGGAGATAGTGAACCTTCTCCGTGCTGATCCAGCGGGAATACTCCCTCAGAGCTTTTTCGCTGTTCATGAATGTATAATAAGCTGTCACGGTCTCCTTGCCGAGGATTTCCTGCTGCAGAGTTCGTCGTCGGCCGCGTGGATAAGGCGCTGAAGGCACTCGGAAACCTGGTCGCAGTCGATATGGCCCTGCGCTGAACCCGCGGTAACCGTAACCCCGAACTCCTTGTCCAGGGTATCGTTCAGCGTGCTGACCATCTTATCGGAAACCGCGGCGGTGGATTCCGTCTCCGGCAGGAGAACCACGAACTCGTCCCCTCCGTACCTTCCTACCAGGTCCGATTCCCTGAGAGACTCACGAAGGACCTGCACCGTAACTGACAGAGCTCTGTCGCCGGCAAGATGGCCCCGGGTGTCGTTCAGCTTCTTGAATTTGTCCAGGTCCAGCATCACTACGCCCACCTGTGAGCCCCGCCGCCTCATCAATGAGCATATCTGTGCCCCGAGGGTAATGAAACCCCTTCTGTTGAGGGCACCGGTGAGGCTGTCCTGGAGCGCAAGGGAAGAAAGTCTCTTGTTCTCGGTCCAGAGCCGGGTCAGGGTCTCGCCCAGGAGCTGGGTCTCCAGTTTGTCGGAGCCGAACCTGGTGAGACCTGCCACGAAGCGGTCTATGTGAGAGTCGTAGGCTTCCGCGGGGTCGAAGTCCTCCATTAGGAACCTCAGGGACTGGAAGAGGCTCTGGAACGCCGGGTCCAGCATGTGGAGCTCGAGCCTGTAGGCAGTCAGGAACGCCTCGCTCCTGGATATCGAGCCCGCCCGGCCCGAGCTCGCGGACTCCACCATCCGGAAGGCCATCTCCCGCGCCCTCTCGAGCGTTGCCAGAAGCTCCTCCGGCTTATCCAGGATCATGAAGAACTTCAGGCGCCCCTTTTGACGAATCAGCTCCTGCCAGAAGTCGAGATGGTCTCCCTCGTCCCGGCTGAATCGAGTCCAGAATTCCGAAAGGTCCGGGTCCTCGAAGAGTTCCGCGAACCTGGCGTAGAGGTCGCGGGCCAGCTTCTCGGTGGCGCAGGCGGTTTCGACTATCGAGAGGACGATATCTTGGCCCGGCATTATAAATCCTTTCCAGAATGTGAGAAACAGCGTCCCGTTTCTCTGTGGGATCCCAGCTGCCCGAGGGCATTCCCGACCGGTTCCGGGCTGCTGAGCGCAATAATATCCAGATCGGCTGCAAGATAGCTGTCCTGGAATAGATGGATACGACTGCGCTTCCGGTCAGAACAGCGTGAACTCCGCTCCCGGTTCCTACCTGTTTACGATAACGCAGTCCTCGAGTTCTACCATTCCGAAGGAGCTTCCGCTTACTGTCCCTCTTATCTGTACTCCCGAACGGTTCGCCACCATCGCTTCGTTTACTTCCTCGGGGATCTCCCCGGCCATCTCGCATCCGATGAGCTTGGTATAGGTATCATCGGGGTCTGAAAGGTCTACCCTGACCGTTACACCGTAATCGGTGGTGGAAGTGGTGGTGGAATGGTAGTGGCCTGAAACGAGGACTTCCCTGCCAAGCCATGTGTTGTAGAGCTCAACGAACTGATCGGCCGGAATGGGCTCCCCGGCGTAGGCGTGGGGACTGGTCTCCACCGGCAGAAGGTCTTCCGGAGGGTCAACGAACACGGCGTCTTCCAGCCTCGGCCCGGTCCAGTCGGCGGCGGTTGTTCCCCTGAGAGCTACTATCTCCCCGCGGTACACCACGCGGCCCGAATCCTGTCCGGTTTCGGCAGTGACTATTTCATCGGTGCTCTCGGGGCTGCTGACAAGGCTCAGCTCGTTTTCCACGACGGCGCTGTCGCCGTACCAGATATGGGGGTAGCCCGCGAGCGTCACTTCCATGCCGTCCCAGGCGAAGAATTCCCTGTAGAGGTCAGCCGCAGGTATCGCCACGTCCGGAGATACCGTTTCGGGGTCGACGCTGCCCTCCGGGTAGAGGACCACTTCCACCGCAACATCTTCTCCACCGTCATCAACGGGAGCTTCCGTTGTTTCCTCTCCGCTGTCCTCTGCCGGAACATCCTGCTCATCCTGCGTCTCACCACCGCACGCGGTCAGTACCAGAAGCACACCAAGGCTCAGCGCTGCCCACTTCATCATTTGCCCTCCTTCAAAGTCATGTCCGCTGATCGCACAGTTCACTTCATACCCTCGGGCCGGATTGTCGCAGCCGTGGCGGCCGGGCCATCGGCATCCGCGCCGGTGAAAGGGTTGGATACAACAATAAGAAGGATTCAGCATGCAGACAACATGCCGAATCCCTTGCATGGTCACGACTTCTGCCCGAAAAATCCCCTATATATGAAATCAATGAATAAATGCACCTGTAAAGGTAAGAAAGGTTAGCCCGGTCTCCTCTCCAGAAGGATGCCCAGGAAGATGGGGACCGCGGTGAGTATCAATGTTCCCAGGATGATGTGGAGGGTTTCCCGGCCCTCCCAAGCGACCCGGTCAGCATCGCGGCGAGGTCGGAGAGAAGATCGCCGAACAGGTTGTCGGTCACGATCACGTCGAACTGCTTTGGCCAGCGGGTGAGCTGCATCGCGCCGGCATCGGCATACATGTGCGACAGCTCCACATCCGGGTACTCGGCGTCATGCACGCTCTGGACCACTTCGCGCCAGAGCACGCCCGATTCCATGACATTCGCCTTTTCCATCGAACAGAGCTTGCCGCCGCGCTTGCGCGCCAGATCAAAGGCGGCGCGCGCCACGCGGGTGATCTCGGTCTCGGTGTAGCGCTGCGTGTTGATGCCGACGCGCTCGCCCCCCTCCTCGATGATGCCGCGCGGCTCGCCGAAATAGATCCCGGAGGTCAGCTCGCGCACGATCACGATGTCGAGCCCGGCGACCACCTCGCGCTTGAGCGACGAGAAATCGGCGAGCGCGTCAAAGCATTGCGCCGGGCGCAGATTGGCGAAAAGATCCATCTCCTTGCGCAGGCGCAACAGCCCGCGCTCGGGCTTCACGGAAAAATCCAGATCGTCGTATTTCGGCCCGCCGACCGCGCCCAGAAGCACCGCGTCGACCGCTTGCGCACGCGCCATCGTGGCATCCGTCAGCGGCGTGCCATGCGCGTCATAGGCCGCGCCGCCGACCAGATCCTCGGCCACCTCGAAGGCGAGACCGCGCCGGTCCCCGAACCAGTCGATGATGCGGGCGACCTCGGCCATGACTTCGGGGCCGATCCCGTCACCGGGCAGGATGAGAAGCGAACGGGGGGTCATGGGCGCGATCCTTGGCTGTGACACTGTTTCGCGTGGCGTATAGCGCCGCTGCAGCGGGGTCAAGAAAGCGCCGGCCCACCCGCACGGTTCAGTCGCGGTTCAGTCGCGCGCGAGATCGACCCAGACGAGGCGGTGATGGCTGGCGGTCGCGGCCGCATCGCGCCCGGGCGTGCCGTCAGGCGGCCAGTGGATGCCCGCACCGGCGACCTCCAGATCGGTCGAGGGCAGGATGTAGCTGACGCGGCGGGGGCCTGTCTGGTCCCAGTCGACGGTGGCGCGGGGCGCATCGGGGCCGTCATGGGCGGGGCGCGGATCCTGCAGGCGCGGGTCGGCCAGCAGTTGCCTGATCGCGCCGCGTCGCCCGTCGCTGTGATCGGGGTCGAGATTGGCGTCGCCGATCACCACGAACCGCGTCCTCGGCGCCGGACCGAACGCGCCGTCAAGATAAAGCTGCCAGAAGCGGATCTCGTCATGATTGCGCCGCCCGTTGGCATCCTCCGGCCCGTCGAAGACCGGCGGCGTGGCGTGAAAGGCCAGCAGCTGCAGCGGACCCGAGGGTAGCCGGATCGGGACCACCCAATGCGCGGTATAGGACAGCCGCTGGATATCCTGCGC
>JAWOBF010000006.1:0-3550 GCA_046498225.1 Candidatus Aegiribacteria sp. | reverse complement strand
AGTCCTTCGGCGCCGACAACGGCGTAAGGGTGTACGAGAACCATGGCGACGGCACCTGGACACAGGCCTGGCTCATCGACGGCTGGAACTCCAACTACACGGTCGAGACCGGGGATTTCAACGCCGACGGTTTCCCGGACTTCATCTGCACCAGGTGGGGAACCCAGGTGTATTTCGGTGACGGCGGCTTCAATTTCACGCTGAACCAGGGGGGCATACCCGACCTCAGTTACGTTTCGGTGGACTGCGGCGACTTCAACAACGACGGCATGGACGACATAGTATGCTCCCTGGGCTCCGACTCCGGGGTCAGGGTATACAGCTTCAACACCGGGACGGGGCAGTGGGAGGAATTCTCCAGCGGTCTGCCGGAGAGCGGCGTGTACGTGGACTGCGTTCAGTTCGGCTTCATTGACGGGGATGACAATCTCGATCTCGTCCTTTACGACGATCCCGTGGGAACCGTCTACCTGGGAGACGGCCAGGGCGGCTGGACCGCGGACGCAACCTGGACCATGCCCGGTTCCGGCGACGCATCGGCACTGAGAATAGACGGCGACATAGATCACGACGGCCGCGAGGACATAGCCATTCAGGGCGAGGACCAGCAGGGAATGTGGGACCGGAACCAGCTTCGTCTGTACTCGCCCTGGCAGGAACCGGAAGAACTCTCCACCAGGCTCATCACCCCTGACGGGGGGCAGTTCATGTACGCCGGCTCGACAAGGGAGATACGCTGGCTCACCGCCGTACCGCCCGCGCACGGCCAGGCCCTGATCGACATCGACCTGTCCACCTCGGGTCCCGCGGGACCCTGGAACCCTGTGGCCCAGAGCATTCCGGACAACGGCACCTGCCAGTGGACGGTGCCCGCTCACAGCTCCGGCACATGCAGGATAAGGATAACGGCAGCCACTGCGGCGGATACTGCCGTGTACATATCGGGGGGGGATTTCGCAATAATGCAGCAGACCGGCATAGAGGGTACTCGCGAAGATGTCCTTCCTCAGCCCCTCACCGTCTCCATCTTCCCCAACCCCTCCGCCGGAATCCCGTCGATAGCCGTCTCCGGCCTGTCCGAACAGGCGGCGGGGCTCAGCGTGTACGACATCTCCGGAAGGCTCGTGATAGCCAGGGAGATTGACCCGCGGGACCCGGGGACCTTCCTTCTGACCGGAAGCGGTGCGCGTCTGCCCGCCGGCGTCTATGTGGTGGTGGTCAGGCAGGGGGAAAGGACCGCGAGTTCAAGGCTGGTGCAGCTGGCGGGGTGAATCGCCTTTGTCCGGAAGTACACTCATCCTTCCAGCAGTTCGGTGAAACTCTTTTCGTCCAGTATCTCAACCGATCCCTCCTCCCGGGCGTCATCCAGCTTGCTCCCGGGGTGCTCTCCCGCCACCAGGTAGTCCGTGTTGGAACTCACTGCGGACGTGGCCCTGCCCCCCAGTTCCTCCACCTTCCGCTGGGCCTCGGACCGGGTGAAGCCTTCCAGCTCCCCGGTGAACACGAAGGTCCTGCCCTCCAGGGACCCTCCGGTCCCCTGCCTGACCGGCACCGTCTCCAGGCCCGCTTCCTCGAGTTTCGCGAGGACCTCCCGGTTGCGTTCGTCAGCGAAGAAACCGGCAACGCTTCCGGCTGTCTCGGGGCCCACCTCGTCTATCTTCTCCAGGTCCTCCCGGGACGCTTCTCCTACGCTCTCCAGGTCTTCCAGCTCCCGGGCCAGGACGCCGGCGGCGCGCTCCCCCACGTGCCTGATGCCAAGGGCGTAGAGGAACCGGTCGAGACGCACCTTCTTCGATGACTGTATGGCTTCGTGCAGCTGACGGGCCGACTTCTCCGCGAAACCGTCCAGTTCCTTCAGCCTGGAGGTCTCCAGCCGGTACAGGTCGGCTATGTCCTCCACCATCCCCCTTTCGATCAGGGCTTTCGCCGTCTTCTCGCCCAGGTGGTCTATGTCCATCGCCTCCCGGGAGGCGAAGTGGACGATGGACCCCTTCAGCTGCGCCCGGCAGGAGAGGCCGCCGGGACAGAAGTGATACGCGCCCTCCCGGAAGACTTCCGCACCGCACACCGGGCATTCCTCCGGCATTTCGAAGGGCTTCGAGCGCTTGCTGCCCGGTTCCTTTATCCTCTCCACCACCTCCGGTATAACATCGCCGGCGCGCTGTATCCTGACCTTGTCCCCCGGGCGGACGTCCTTCCGCTCCACCTCCCCCGCGTTGTGCAGCGTAGCCCGGCTCACCGTGACCCCGCCCACGTCCACCGGGTCCAGCAGCGCCACCGGGGTCAGTTTCCCGGTCCTTCCAACCTGGACCGCTATTTCCCGCAGCCGGGTGACCTCCTTCTTGGGTTCGAACTTCCAGGCCACAGCCCATCGAGGAGACCTCCGGCGCGAGCCCATCCTCCGCCTGGCCCCGTAGTCGTTCAGCTTTATGACGATTCCGTCTATCTCGAACTCCAGGTTCTCCCGGTCCTCCGCTATTTTCCGGTGGTAATCGAATATCTCCTCCAGCGTGGACAGCCTCCGGTTCAGGCCGGTAACGCGCAGGCCCCACTCCCGGAATTTATTCAGCGTTTCCCAGTGAGTCTTCAGCTCGGCGCCCTCCACGTCCAGTACATCGTAGAAGAATATGGTAAGCGGCTTGTCCCTCACCTTGGAGGGGTCCAGCTGCCGCAGCGTACCGGCGGCGGCGTTGCGGGGGTTGGCGAATGCGTCCTCCCCCCGTTCGGTCCTTTTCCTGTTCAGGTCCTGAAAGCCCTCCCTGGTCATCAGCACCTCCCCCCGGACCGAGAGGAAGGAGGGCGGGTCGCCCTCTTTCCGCAGGCGCAGGGGCAGGGCGCCTATGGTCCTGAGGTTGCGGGTGACGTCCTCGCCCTCTTTCCCGTCCCCCCGGGTGGTTCCGTAGTCCAGCTCACCATCCCTGTAGACCACTTCCACGGACAGGCCGTCGAACTTGGGTTCGCCGGTGTACATGTCGTCGCTTTGTCCCGCCTTCTCCCTGACCCTCCGGTGGAATTCCCTTACCTCCTCCTGCCGCATGACCGCGTCCAGGCTCAGCATCACGGAGGTGTGCCCCCGTCTCTCCAGCTCGTCCAGGGGCGGGGCGCCCACCCTTTGAGTGGGAGAGTCGGGAGATTCCAGCTCCGGGAACTTCTCCTCCAGCTCCCTCAGCCTGGAGAAGAGCCTGTCGTAGGTGGCGTCCGAGATCTCCGGGTCGTTCCGGACGTAGTAGAGATAATCGTGGTACTCGATTCCTTCTCTCAGGGCTTCCGCCTGCTCCCTCGCCTCCTCCTTCGACAGCTCATCCACGTCCCTGAAATCGGTGGAGGGGTCGTGCCGGTAATCCATCTGTCAGCTCCACTTCCCTATGATAAATATCCATGTAAGCTATTGATTGTCATATATATAATCTAACTTAACCGATCAGGGCCCCAAGCGCAATACTTCCCCGCTCTCCGCGGCCGCGTAAGGGTTATTTTGACCCCTGTTACCATGGAAGGTATAGTCAATGTTAACTGTCTGCAGGAGGTAAGTGTGGATCGGATATCAGTC
>JAWOBF010000069.1:0-4497 GCA_046498225.1 Candidatus Aegiribacteria sp. | reverse complement strand
CGGGCGTTCCTCCACATCGCCATTCACGACATGAAGTCGCCGGTATCCGCCACCAAGATGCTCCTGCACAGCCTTCAGACGCTTCTCGAGGGTTCTCTCGACGAAAAACAGGAACATATCGTAGAGCGGATGCATTCCAGGCTGGATGAGGCCGCTTCCTTCCTGCGTGATTTCCAGCTCTTCGCGCAGCTTGAGGATCCCTCGGAGATAAGGAAGCAGGCCACTGCCATTGACCTGAACAGGTTGATAGAGGAGTCCGTAAAGTCGAACATGGACCTGGCACAGGAAAAGGAGCAGCTCCTGGATACCGACCTCGACCCCCGGCTCCCTCAAACGGGCGGTGTGCACCGGCTGATAACGGAGGTCATCAACAACCTCATAACAAATGCCATAAAATACACTCCGGAGGGCGGTCACATAACCGTCCGAAGCATGCCCAAAGGCAGCTCCATAGTCTCCGTGGAAGTGGAGGACAACGGAATAGGAGTATCCCCTGAAAACCAGAAGAAGCTGTTCAGGGAGTTCGTCAGGATAAAGGACAACGAAGTGGACGGGCGGAAGGTCGGGGGTATCGGACTGGGCCTCTCCATAGTGAAGCGCATTATCGAAATGCACGGCGGGAGGGTTTACGTCATAAGCGCCCCCGGCAGAGGCAGCATCTTCGGTTTCGACCTGAAAATACTTCCCGCCGACGGCGGTCCCATCATCAGACCGGGAAGGGTTGCCGCCGAGCAGGAGCCCCAGGAGGGTTTCATCCCGGATTAACCTCTGCCTGCTCCATCCTCCGTGCTGAATTCCTGCGCCCTTTCCGGGTCCACGCAGCTCGGGAAACTCCGTGAGAATCTCCACTCCCCGTTATGGAATGTCCAGAGTGACGGATCCGTCTTGGGTCCGCACACCAGGGTTGCTCCCTCGGCGGCATTCCCGGGAAATGAATCCACCTGTACCAGATGTCCGTCGAAGTACATTCTGTTGTAACTCTCTATCCTGGTTTCGTAGAATCCGAAGTAGCATACGTACAATGTACCGGTACCGTCCCAGCTGGACTGAAGAAGCTGTGCCAGGCATGAGGCTGTGTCCGAGTTGAACCTCATCGCTCTGACACTTTCCCGAGTCCTTGTGATTCCGGCAAAACCGGTCAGAATGAGCAGGACAGCCATGGCCAGGGACGCAGCTGGTTTCCTGAACTTGTCCCTCAGCATCAGGACCAGTCCTGCGGCTATCATAGCAGCTCCCATGGATGGTATGTTGAAGTATCTGGAGGGGATATCGCATACTCTGGGAACGAAACCCTGAAAATTCATCACCCACGGAAGGAAGGGCAGCGATGCCGCCCCTGTCCAGAGGAAGCCCTGAAGAAGAAGCTTCCTTGACCTCGATGACCCGATCAATGCGGGCATGATCCAGATGACAGGATACAACAGCATCTTCAGCAGCGTATACTCCCCGACATCGGGAGGCATTGCTCCGACCAGCGGGTATATGAAATAATGGAGGAGATTCCTGGGGATCATCCAGCTGAGCCCATATCTCGTGAAGTTGGCATCATCCTGGTAGGAAAGCTGGACGAGCAGGATGTTCACCGCGAAGACGAGACCCAGAAGATAGAATGGCAGAAGCCTTTTCAGCCATCCTTTCCGCTCGCCATTACCCGTCACGTCCACGATGGTAAGCAGAAGAGGCAGGGAGAAGGCAGACTCCTTCGCACCCATGGCCAGAAGAGCCGCCAGGAAAGCCAGTATACTGTATCGGGTTTTCCTCTTTTCCAGGGATATGAACCCCAAAAGTTGGACATAGTCCAATTGTGATATTGACCTCCGGTAGACCAGATGGCATTTTGCCATCGAATAGGACCCGGGAGGTCACAGATGTCAGGAAAGAAGACGTATTCAGGCAAGCTGAAGTTCCAGGTTGTAATGGAACTTCTACAGGGTAACAGCTCCCCTGGTCAGATAGCAAAGGCATACGGGATACACCCTAATACGGTTAGCAACTGGAAGAACCATTTCCAGCAGCACGGACATGAGATATTCGAATCCGCCAGAAGCCGGAACGATTCAGAAAACCGAATTGCCGATCTTGAGCAGCTTCTGGGCAAGAAGGAAGTTGAGATAGCTCTTTTAAAAAACTTCTTAGGCCGGAGCAGATGAGCACAATTCAGAAGGTTGATCTCACAAAGGAGTACCGGGGAGAGTATCCTCTGACGGTGCTTCTTGGTCTTCTGAGTCTTCCACGCTCCACCTGGTACTATCATACTGGCGAGAAGAGAAGTTACACGGACAAGTACTCCCACCTGCGAGAGCCACTGGAGCAGATCGCCCGTGAGCATTCTGCGTATGGTTACCGCAGGACGGCATCAGAGTTATCCGATATGCTCGGTGAACCGATCAACCACAAAGTAGTGCAGCGATTACACAAGTGCTGGAATCTCAGGATCATGCGAAGCACCACGTCACCTAAACCTAGCGGAGTAAGAGAAGTGATCCTGGAAGCGGGAGAACTGTGTAATCTTGCAGCGAGGGTTGAGGATCCTGAACCCTTTGAGATTCTGTACACGGACTTCACTGAGCTTCACTGCAGTTGCGGGAAGTATTACCTCATCCCGCTGGTTGACCATCGGTCCAAGTACTGTCCGGGCTGGGCTGTTGGAAAGAATGCGAATACAGATCTTGCTCTGATGGCCTGGGAATCAGCAAGAGATGGTCTTGATGCTCTTGATGTCCCCTTGGAGAACCTGATCGTACATCATGATCGGGATTCTGTCTTTACGAGTTATGCCTGGACCTCAAGACTTCTCCTTGAGGATGGAGTACGAGTCTCCTATGCTCTGGATGGAGCCAAGTCAAACACCGCAATGGAATCATTCAACGGACGCTTCAAAACGGAGAACCGTTCGCTGATCAGCGAAGCGAAAACCTTTGAAGAACTGTTCGAAATAGTGAACGACAGAATGAGATATTACAACGAAGAAAGGAGGCACTCAACTCTTGGAAATCAGGCTCCTCTTGTCTGGTTGAAGAACTGGAGAAGGTGAATCTGATCACAATAACCGGAGGTCAAAAGTGTACAACTTTTGGGGTGCACCTCACAGGCTGACCATATACAGGTTCACCGTCAGCAGTAGCAGGAAACCCGATAGAAATCCAGTAGCACCCCCTGCCACCCAGTAAAGGCTGTCGGTGGCACATGGGGTAAGCAGATAGAAGGCCCCGGCCATAAGTCCAGCATGCAGGCTTCCGGAAAGCCGGTGAACGATCCTGAACAGCAGTACGGAGGATGCCGCGTACAGGAGCAGGTTGGAAAGGAAATAGGGCCAGATCACGGTACCGGATATCAGGGCGATCAACCACAGATAAAGATGTGTGAACGGCCTGGGAAACTCCTGAACGTTGGATTCCCTCTGGAAGATGTATGCAGGGCTGTCGGCCTGGACCGCCATTGAAACATAGACGAAGTCATCCTCGTCCCATAAGTACTGTGAAAACGCGGAACTGTAGGCAACCGCCAGGAAACCCGCTGCAAGAACGAACCCTGCCGCCAGCCATACTCTCATGGATACTCCGCTCGACACCATCATTCCTCTCCGTTTCAGCAGATCCTGGGAAGCTGTTCTCCGCTCATCATGTCAACTATTCTTCTGGAGCCTATGGTGCTGGTCATGGTGAGGTCAGCGCCCGACCGAGCCCCCGCGGATCCGATTACCACTGCCCGGGACCCGTCTTCATGCCGCCTGAGTATTTCCACAGCCCGGTCGGCTTCCTCTTTCGGCAGCAGCACCGCGAACCGGCCTTCGTTCGCGACGTAGAGCGGGTCGAAACCCAGTATCTCACACGCGGCCAGAACATCTTCCCTCACCGGAATGCTGCCCTCGTCGATATCTATGGAAAGCCCCGCCCCGGAAGCTATCTCACACAGACCGCTGGCAAGGCCACCCCTGGTGAGGTCCCTCATGCAGTGAATATCCAGCCCGGCCTGAATAAGATCACTCACCATCCCGTTAAGAGGGGCAAGATCGCTGCTTATCCCGCTCTCCAGCCGTATACCCTCCCGGACCGCCATGATGGCCATGCCGTGCCTTCCTATATCACCGCTGAGGACTACCGAGTCCCCCTCCCTTACCCTGGAGGGAGAGATATGAACGCCATCGGGCACCGTACCTATTCCGGAGGTATTGATGTAGATGCCGTCCCCCTTGCCCCTGTCAACAACCTTTGTGTCGCCGGTGACTATGGAGACCCCGGCCCGACCTGCGGCTTCCGCCATGGAGACGACCACTCTCCAGAGGGTCTCCATGGAAAAACCCTCCTCTATGATGAAACCCGCGGACAGCCAGCGGGCCGTGGCGCCGCACATTGCAAGGTCGTTCACCGTACCGTAGACGGACAGCGAGCCTATGTCCCCGCCGGGATAGAAGAGGGGCGTCACCACGTGTGAATCGGTGGCGTAGGCAAGCCTTCCTCCGGCATGCTCCAGTACCGCGCCATCATGTTTCTCGAG
>JAWOBF010000032.1:0-4781 GCA_046498225.1 Candidatus Aegiribacteria sp. | reverse complement strand
GGTTTTCAGCAGGGACGAGAAGGCTTTCAGGGACAACGAGGCCCTCTTTCTGAAAAGGCTGGCCGGAAGGCTCAGCGTAACCGTACCCCGTCTCCTGGGAATCGGCGAATACCGGGGGCACCCCTATCTCCTCATGGAGAGAATGACGGACAGATCCCTGGCATCCGTGTGGCCGGAGCTGGACCGCGAGGTCAGGGAGAGTGTGTGCCGGCAGGCGGGCTCCCTTCTGAGTGAACTCCACTCCCTGCCGGTTGAGCTGGCGGAAGGTTGTATACCCGAATGGGGTACTTTTATATCCGCTCAGAAGGTTAGCCTTGCGGAAAATCATGCGCGTTACGGACTTGAACCATCCAGGATCCGGCAGATAATCGAGTTCGTGGAAACCGGCGAACCGGTGGAGGAGCTGTATGCTCCCGTCATATGTCATACCGAGATGATGCGGGAGCACCTTTTCATAAGCGGGCAGGACAGCGACCATTCCCTTTCGGGCCTTATTGATTTCGAACCCTCCATGCTGGCCGTCCCCCAGTACGACCTCTGCGCCGCGGGCCTGTTCATAACGGCGGGGGAACCGGGATTGTTCAGCGTTTTCCTCGATGGCTACGGCTCATCCGTCGATACCTCCGCTTCCGCCATAACCAGGATGCTCCTGCTTCACCGCTACTCCAACATGAAGTGGTTCGCAACCACCCTTCCCGCTGCGCTCAGGGACGCAAACCTTTTGACGATGGGCGAATACTGGTACGGCAAAAATCCTGCTTGAAAGAAAAAAACGGCTATTAGACTGACTTCGGACACCATTCCCGCTGGTTTTGCTGTCTGACAGGCTGCCCTCGCCCTGACCATCTTTCCTTTATAGGCTCCATGAATGCCCACACCGGCGTCATTCAGGGGCGCATTCCCGGTTTACATGAGCCGGGCGGCCCTTGAACCGGGGCTGCAAACTGTGTACATTTATTCCATGATGGATCCAGGCATTTTACTTCTGTCCGTTCTGCTGGGTGAGCCTCCGGTTATCACCGAGGTGGCCGCAAACCCGGTCCTGGAGGTCTCCGGTGAGTTCGTGGAGATATTCAATCCCGGTCCGGATGATTTCTGCATGGCGGGCCTTTCCATAACCGACGGAGACGCCCTTGACCCGCTTCTTCCATGGGATGAATCCCTTCACGGTCCCTTCCCCCACGCGGGAATGCTCCTGGACACGGATACCATTCCCGCTGAAGGGTTCGCACTGGTATTCGAGCTTGATTATCCCGACGCTCCCTGCTACGACATTCCACCGGGAACGGTCATTCTGACCACGGGGGACCATGCCATATGCAACGGCCTTGCGGCTTCCTCGGACCCTCTCACACTATTCGACGCCGGAGGCACTGCGGACAGCAACGCGGTGAGCACCTACGGCACGCCGGTACCTTCGGACATCTGGCAGGAGCGGGACGATGACGGCCTTGACGGCATCCCCTTCGACCCCGGCGACGGCAACACGGTGGAGCGGTACCCCTGGTCCTCCCCGGACCAGGACGGGTGCTGGTACTCGGGACCTCAGGGGGGCACTCCGGGAGCGCATGCCGCAGCTCCTCCGGATACTCTTAACATCTCCTGCGACAGCCTCTGGACGGAACCGTCGGAACCTCTTCCCGGGACGCCCTTCCAGGTCCATGCCGGTTTCACATGCTGGGGAAACACTTCCCCGTCATCCGGTTCTCTTTATCTCTTCCTGGATTCCACTGGGGATTCGGTTCCCCAGCCGGAGGAGATCCTGGCCGTGCTCCCTGCGTCCGGGTTCCAGCCGGGAAGCTCGCTGGTCCTTTCGGCCCAGGTCACGCTGGAACAGGGCTGGTACCTTCCAACCGCCCTTGTCTCGGTGCCGGAGGACGAATATCCGGATGACGACTTCAGGAGGCTTCCCAGCGCCGTGGGCGGCGGCGTCCACCCGGTCATAACCGAGGTCATGTGCAACCCGCTGGACGAGAACACCGGCGAGTACATCGAGATATTCTACCCCGGCCCCGGAGTCTTCCTTCTCTGCGGCTGTTCCTTCACGGACGGAGACGCGGTTGACGTTATATGCGAATGGGAGCTGGAGCCCCTGGCCGACCCGGACGCTATCTACGGCTGCTGCCTTCCGGAGGGCCGCTACGGGATAGTGATTGACCCGGATTACGCCTCGGGGATGCAGGAGTACGACCTGGCGGAATCGACACTCGTCTTCACCGTGGGGAATACCACCATCGGGAACGGCCTTACGGGAAACGACCCCATAACACTCTACGATATGTACGGCACCGCTCAGGCCAATGTCATGTCCACCTACGGAACTCCCCTTCAGTACGACGATCCTCTCATGTGCGACGATGACGGCCTGGACGGGATTCCCTTCGACCCGGGGGAATTCCACAGCGTTGAGAGGAAGACACCGGACCTTCCGGACCACGAATTCAGCTGGATGGTATCGCCGGAAGGGGGAACTCCCGGAGGGCCGGCCGATTTCCAGGACACTCTGGACGCCGCCGTGGATACCGTTCTGATATTCCCCGCCCAGCCCCAGCCCGACCAGCCCCTGCAGCTTGCCTCAGTGGTGTCCAACCAGGGCACCGTAACGGCCTTCGGCATCGAGGTGACGCTGTTCATTGATTCAAACGCAGATTCACTTCATCAGCCGAATGAGGTAGTACTGGAGACCGTGGTCGATTCTATCGCCCCCGGTCAGGCCGATACCGTCGGGGTTACGATATCGGCTCCACAGGAGGGGTACTACCTCGCGGCTGCAGGGGTTGTTCTGGAGGGTGACGCCGTGCCCGGGAACGATATTGTCCTGCACAGCTTCAGGACCGGTCAGGGAGTGCCCCTGGTGGTCACAGAAGTTCTGTGCAACGGCTCCAATGACGATACCGATGAATTCGTGGAGGTGTTCTACCCCGGCCCCGGGGTATTCGACGTCACCGGGTGCTCCTTCACCGACGGCGACGCGCTTGATATCGTGGTCCCCTGGGACGAGCAGTACGGCGCGCTGTCGGACCCGGACGCGCTTGTCACGCCATACATGCCCGGCGGGACCTTCGGGGTGATACTGGACAGGGAATACGCCCAGGGACTCCAGCCCTACGACTTTCCCCAGGGTACGGTGGTGTTCACAACCGGCAACACCACCCTGGGAGACGGTCTTTCCGGAAACGACCCCATAACCCTCTACTCAGAGGAGGGTACGACGTGGGACGATGTCATGTCGACCTACGGCACCCCCATACAGAGCGATGACCCTCTCATGTGCGATGACGACGGACTGGACGGAATACCCTTCGATCCCGGCAAGAATAACAGCGTCCACCGGTTGGACATCCCGGGACCGGACTGCACGGAGAACTGGTTCTCCTCCGAAGACGGTCCCACTCCGGGAGGGCCTCCGCCCTTCTTCATCGAGGGAGAGAATGCGGAAGGACTGTTCATGGAATGCTCCCCTCCCATGGGAGCTGAAGCGAATGATGTGATAATCCTGGCGTCGTTCATCAATTCGGGGACGGACACCATCCATTCCGGAAGCATGACGGTGAGCTTCTACGCCGACGTAGATCAGAGCGGCAGCCCGTCACCGGGAGAGCTGGTGGACAGCTTCCTCTGCGGGACTCTGGCCCCGGGTGACACACTCACCGGCCAGTGCCAGTGGAGTTCCTGCGCCGGGGAGATGCTTCATTTCGCCGTGGCGCAATGCTCCGCGGACCCGTTCCCGGAGGATGACACCCTTTCCTGCCGGTGGAACATCACCGGCCCGGTGGTGGTGAACGAGATAATGTACAGCCCCTCTCCCGGTAATCCCGAATGGGTGGAGATAATGAACAGGTCGTCGGAAGCCGCAACCGTTCGCGGATGGACCTTCGAGGACTCGAAGGACAGGCAGGTATTCTGCACGCAGGAGCTGGCTCTGCAGCCGGACAGCTTCGCGGTGATTACTTCGGATTCGACCGCGTTCAGGGAGGTCTGGCCGGGAGTGACGTGCCCGGTCCTTCAGCCTCCCTCCTGGCCGGTGCTGAACAACTCCACCCAGCAGGGGGAGGAATGGGCGGACATTGTCATCATCAGGGACAGCACTCTTCAGGTCATGGACTACATCCCCTACGACGACGACTGGGGCGGTTCGGGCGGAGTGAGCCTGGAACGGATAGCGCCCCAGCTGCCAGGCTACGCTGCCTCCAGCTGGAGCGGCTGCTCCACCGGCGGGACACCCGGGGCGGTCAACAGCTGCGCCGGCGGCGGAGGCGGAAGTCAGGGCAAGTTCCTCGATTACTATCCCGACCCCTTCTCCCCCGACGGCGACGGCCACCATGACCGGCTGACCATCGAGATGAACTTCCGGCACCCGGAGAACGAAGTTACCCTGGAGGTGTACAACGTTCAGGGAAGGCTCCTGCTCAGGCTCCTGGACGGGGAGATCTGCGGGCCATCCAGAGTGGTCACCTGGGACGGCTGCGGCGGCAACGGCGCAAGACTGCCCGTGGGCCGGTACATCATATACCTTAACTCGAGGGCGAAAGACACGGGAGAATACCGGGAGGCCTGCGGGGTGGTTGTACTGGCCAGGCCCTTGTGAAATATGCCCGGCAGTAGCTCCGGAGGCAGTTCGACATTGACCCGCGCATAATGAATTCCTTATTCTCCAACTGTTGAACCAAGACCGCGCTGTCATGCTGCGCAACCCTGCTGACTATGCAGTCCCTCCTGAGGAGAGAATAATGAAGAGATGTTCCGAGATCTCAGCAGTCTGGATTCTTGTCACCATCCTT
>JAWOBF010000015.1:0-16459 GCA_046498225.1 Candidatus Aegiribacteria sp. | reverse complement strand
CTGCGATCGGTCGCAGCAACCGGGTCTATGAAGTACTCAACGGCAAGCGCAGTCTTTCAATCGGGATGATCCGGCGCTTGCACCGGCAGTTCGATATTCCTGCCGACGTCCTGATTCGTGAGTCCGAGGATAAACGGAATGAACGCGTAGAGTCCGCTTAACCCCGGATTAGTTACTACTCCTTCTACTGCGGCGCGATTCCGGGTAGAAGAAATCGGCGCAGGATGCGCCTCCCACGAAAGGCTATTTTCGGGTTTCACGTTTCCGGTTTCGTGGAACACAGAGGGCGTGCGCGACCGGCACGCGGTCCATCTGCTGGACAGCGAGACGCGGATCAAGAAGACGGTGATGAGCGCCGTGACCGACTCCGGTCGCGAGCTCCGCTTCGAGCACGCCGGTTCCGGCGTCCGCAACCTGCTCGGCATCCTCCAGAGCCTGACGGACGAGCCGATGGAGACGCTCGAGGCGAGGTTCGAGGGCAAAGGCTACGGCGACCTGAAGAAGGCCGCCCTGGAGGCGATCCTGGACACGCTGCGACCGATTCAGCAGCGCTACCGGGAGTACGCCGCCGATCCGGCCGAGCTCGACGCGGTGCTGGCGCGAGGCGCCGACCGGGCGCGCGAGCAGGCGGCCCGGACCGTGGCGCGCGCGCGGTCGGCGCTGGGCGTCGGCACCTGAGCGGCCCGTCCACCTCCGGCGTGCTGTTCGTGTTCCTCGACGGCGTCGGCCTCGGACCGGGCGACGCCGATCGGAACCCGTTCGCCTCGGTTCCGACGCCGACGCTGGACGCCGTCGCAGGCGGCACGTTCGTCGCGCCACGGACCGGCCTGCGCGCAGTGGGCCGGTTCGAACGGCTGGACGCCACCCTGGGCGTCGCGGGGCTGCCCCAGTCGGCGACCGGGCAGAGCGCGCTGCTGACCGGGCGAAACGCCGCGTCGGCGATGGACGGCCACTACGGCCCGTGGCCGGGGCCCACCCTGAAACGTCTGCTGGACGAAGGCCAGCTGTTCGGGTGGGCCGCCGAGCGGTTCGGGCTCGATGCCGTCGCCTGGGGCGGGGCGTACCCGCCCGGCTTCTTCGACGCGTTGGAGCGCGGCCGGCTGCGTCTGAACGCGCCGGCGTACGCGGCGCGAAGCGCGGGCGTGCTCCTGCCCGGCGAGGCGGCGTACCGGGACGGATCGGCGGTGGCGGCGGACCTGGACGGCGCCTGGTTCGCGTCTCGGGGGATCGAGCCGCCGGGCGGCTTCGTGCCCGGGCCGGCTGGGGCCGAGCGCGCCGGGGAACGCCTGGCGACGGCCGCGGCCGGCAAGGCGTTCGCGTTCCTCGACGTCTGGCTCACGGACCGGATCGGGCACCGGGGCACCCTCGACGAGGGACGCGACCTGGTCCGGCGCCTCGACGCGTTCGTGGCCGGGGTGCTGCGCGCTCGGGACCCGACCACCACCGTCGTGATCACCAGCGACCACGGCAACGTCGAGGACCTCGCCCACCGGCGCCACACGCGGGCCGACGTACCGTTGATCGTCGTCGGTCCCGGCGAGCCGGCGTTCGACGGCGCTGCATCGATCCTCGACGTGGCGCCCGCCGTTCGAGCGGTGTGGGAGCCGTCGTGACCCTCGCTCAGAACGCCAGCAGGATCGCGGCCTCGTACCAGGCGCCCATCTTACAACGGGAGACGGACGAATTAACCTGGAGGCGGACCCTCCCCACGACAGAACGTATTTTCAGGGGCTTGCGGACGACCTGGCCTCCTATTATCAGGACGTTAGCGGAGGACAGCTTCTGCTGGAGACGGACATCTATCCCGCCGGCCTGAACGACTGCTACACACTGCCGCACCAGATGTTGTACTACGGCTATACGGACCCCTACAGGGAAGGTCCCTGCATGCTGCTGCACGACGCCGTCCTCGCGGCGGACCAGGATGTTGATTTCAGCCAGTACGACGCTGTTCTTATCGTTCACGCGGGCTCCGGCCAGGAAGCCGACATACTGGGCGACAGCCCCGGGGACATCGGTTCCATGTTCCTGACGCTCACCGATCTGATCTACTACCTGCCGGGGGCCGGCCTTGATTACCGGGGAATACCCACCGATGACGGGGTATACGTGGCCGAGGGAATGGTGGTCCCGGAACAGCAGTCCCAGGACGGTTTCGGCCTGGGTGTCCTTGGAACCATCGTTCACGAGTTCGGACATCAGCTGGGTCTGCCGGACCTCTACAACACCATGACCGGCCAGGTGGGGGTAGGCGGATGGGACCTCATGGGATACGGTCAGTGGATTATGAGCGGCTACTGGCCCTCGGGGCTCAGCGCCTGGTGCAGGGCTTACCTCGGATGGGTCACTCCCGTTGAAGTGGAGAGCGGAACGTTCACTCTTGCCCTGGATGATTCGATACTCAGGGTGCCTCTCAACGGCACGGAATACCTTCTCATTGAGAACAGGCAGCGCGACCCGGACGGCGACGGCATGTGCGGGGTTCATGAACGGGATTTCGGCCTGCCCGGATCGGGGATAATGATATGGCACGTGGACCAGAGCCGCCTGGGACCATACGTGGCGGCCAACATGGTCAACGCCGACAACGACCACAAGGGCGTGGACCTGGAGGAGGCCGACGGAATACAGGATTTCGATTATTCGCTTCCGGACATCTACGGTTACGAGGGCAGCCAGTTCGACCCCTGGTTCCAGGGCGGTTACGCCTGGGAGTTCTCGCCCTTATCCGATCCCTCCAGCGACGCAAGCTGGGGCGGAAGGACTTTCGTCACGGTGGAAGTGCTGGACGAGCCCGGCAACGAGATGGAGGTCAGGGTCTCCAGGTCGACCGTGTGCGATGGCTGGCCGGTTAATGCATCCTCCCTCGAATGGGGTCCTCTGCTGTGGAGGAAGGCGGACGGCCCGGAAGACCGTCTGGTGGTCACCACCTCCACAGGAATAGTGACCGCCTATGAAAGCGATGGTTCCGGCCCCTATACCATGGGTCTGGAAGCCACCGCGCCGCCTGTGGCCGGGAACCCCTCGGAAGGGGATCCTCTGCTGCTGGTATGCGAGAATGACGGGGAAGTCCATCTCAGGGACCTTCAGTGGAACGAGCCCGGCGGGTGGCCGGCGACCCTGACAGGAGGAGGCGCCGGCGTTCATGCCCTGGTCAGCTCCAGGCTCGGAGTGGTCGCCGTGGCGGACGATAACTGGAAGGTCCATCTTCTGGATTCGAACGGGGAACTCCGACCCGGGTGGCCGGTAAGCGTGCAGGCCCCCGTGTCGGGGATGGCAGTCTACCCGGACGGGGAGGACCCGGGAATAATCGTGTCCACCACCGACGGAAAGGTCTATCTGTGGGACCTGGACGGCAGGGAGGCCGCCGGGTGGCCGGTGGCTCCCGGGGACGAAAGAACCGGAATGCCCCTGGCCGCCGACATCGACCGCGACGGGACTGTCAACGTGGTAGCCGCGAGCGGTGACCGCATATTCGCCTGGGACCGTGAGGGCCGGCTGCTGGCGGGTTTTCCGGCCCAGCTTCCCGCACCCCCCCTCTCATCCCCCTCCTTCTCCGACCTCGACGGGGACGGAAGGCTGGAGACCGTGATACAGACCCGGGACGGAGTTACCGTGGTTGGACCGTCCGGAGCCACGCTGGAGGACTGGCCGGCTCACATTGAGCAGGACAGCCTGGTGGCCGGCTACAGCGGAGGGAAGACCGGCATGGGAGGGACCGGGTTCACCATGGTCTCCCTTGATGACGGAAGGATATGTCTCCTCGACCCGGTCGGAGGGCAGAGCGGAATGTTCCCGGTGACCGTGGGAAGCCAGCCCATCGGCAGGCCTCTGCTCTGGGACCCTGAAGACACCGGCGAGTGGAGGGTGGCCTCCGCCTCCGCAGGCGGGGATATCTACTGCTGGAACACCGACTTTCAGCCCCAGGGATGGTTTACCGGTCTTGACCAGTCAGGCTGCGGATGCTGGTGGACAGAAGACCTTCCCCCGCTCTCCGGGACCGGTTCTCTACTTCGGGACGGTTCGTTCTACGTCTACCCCAACCCGGTTCGGACCGGCAGCGGAGTGATACGGTTCCAGCCGGGTCAGGACTGCTCCTGGGAGGTAAGGGTATTCAACATGGGAGGCGACCTCGTGACCTTCCTGAGCGGCACCGCCCCGGGCGGCTCCGCATGGGAGGAGGCCTGGAACACGGAGGACCTGGCGCCTGGAGTCTACTTCGTATCACTTAGACTTTCCTCCCCGGAAGGCACTGAAGACACCATTTTCCACGCGGCGGTGATAAACTGATGAAAAGGACATTCGTCCTGTTGACGATGATAATGCTGACGACTTCCGTGTCCGCTTCATCCGCCGTCAACTCCCGGGGGGGAGCCATGCTGAGGTCGGCAATACTTCCCGGCTGGGGACAGATGCATCTCGGCCACGGGAGCAGGGGGGTGGTCTTCATGAGCCTGGACCTGGTCACATGGGCGGGAGTGGGACTGTCCTATCTGGAGGGGACCTTCAACCGTGACGATTACCGATGGCTTGCGATATCCGAGGCCGGTTTGTCGGTGGATGGGAAGTCCGGGGATTTCCTGGACGACATGGCGGATTTCGGCTCGAGCATGGAATACAATGATTACATTCACAGGCTGGCCAGGTACTACTACCCTGAAGACCCGGAAGCTCAGCGTGATTACTACGAGACACATTCCAGGCATGGCGACGAAAGCTGGGACTGGTCTTCCGACGCCGCCAGGGGAATGTTCGACAGCCGGCTGCGGGACAGCAGGCAGTGGTTCAGGAGAAGCCTCTACATAGCGGCCTTCGCCCTGGTCAACCGGGCGGTGAGCATGATCGACGCCTCACTGCTGGACGAGAGGAGGCCGGGGGTCTATACCTAACTCTCCTTCCCCGAGACCCGGGACTTCTCCTCCGTCAGATTTTCCATGGGAGCGAGGTTCTGATGGGCGCGCTGCTTATGACGGTGCTGCTTGCCGCCGCGGCTTCACCACCGGCCTACTGGACCGACGGCACACCTCTGGTACCGGGAATAATGGAGATCGACACCCGCCACGACCCCGCCTTCCGCCCCTCCGGCCCCCTCGCGGGAGCAAAGGGCCACGAGATAGGCGACACCATCAATTTCTGGTCCATCGACTACAGCCAGGGCAGTCCCTTCTTTTACCTGACCCCGGCCACCTGCAGGTTCGTTGGTGAACACACCTACATATTCGTGGAGGATTCCCAGTGGGGCGTACACTACGACCAGGACGCGGTGGACGCTCTGGCCTCCGCCCTGGAGGACAGCACGCCCTCCGGACCTGGAGGAATAGTGGAAACCGACATCGAAGTGTTCGGCCAGCCGCCGGACGCCATAGACGGCGACCCCAGGGTATACTTCCTGGTCCTGGACATTCGGGACGGGTTCGACCCTCAGCAGGGGGGCGCCTACATAGCGGGTTTCTTCAGCCCCTACAACCAGTTTACCGAGACCGAAGCCTACCTCTACTACGGGGGGCATTCCAACGAGGTGGAGATGCTCTACATAGACTGCTTCCCCGCGGACCAGTACGACGCGGCCTATACCGCCTCCCACGAGCTGGTGCACCTGATACAGTGGGGAATACAGCCGTTCAGCTCGGAGGAGCTGTGGGTGATAGAGAACCAGGCTCAGTCGGGAACGTTCGTATGCGGCTATCCCGCCTTTCAGGTGGAGACCTTCCTCGAGGTTGGGGGGATAACTCCGATCAAGTGGACCAGCCTTGCCGACGAGATAGAATACGTGGCCGGATACGGCGCAGGTTACCTCTTCTTCTCATACCTGTACGAGAACTACGGCGGGGATGATTTCCTCTATCACTCCCTGAGACAGGACACCAGGGGCGTCTCGGGTGTCAGTCAGGCCATTCTCGATGCCACCGGGCAGACGCCGGACATGGATGAGATCCTCTCCCGCTGGATGCTGGCCTGCTGGATAGATGACGTGGAGCTGGGCGACGGGAGATACGGATGGGAATCGTTCAGGATAGCGGATTACGATACCGTATCCCCGGGGAACAGGGCCGGACTTGACTACGATTTCGAGGTTGAAACCGATCCCTTCGTCAGTAACGGGGAGAATATTTCATCCTATCAGGGCAGTTACTTTACCGTCGACAGCTCCATAGGCGGGAGTTTCAGAGCCAAGGGCACAGGTCTTGGCCGAATGAGGGCCTACCTGTACGACGAAGCGGCGGGCTCCCTGGAGGAATTGAGCACCGGCTCCGCCAACGACATGGCGGTTCCCCTCCCCTTCTCCGGCGACATCCTCCTCATGTGCAGTTCCTTCAGCGGCCTGGATCTCGACGTCTCCGCAGGTTCGGTTGCCTCATCCCCCGACCTTTTCACATTCTACCCTCAGCCGTGCCTGGGAACCCTCCACTTCCAGCTGTGGTCCACGGGCGGCAGCGCTCAGCTGGATATCTTCACCGTCACCGGTGAACACGTGGAAACGGTTGGCCTGGGAACCCTGGAGACCGGGGAGGTCACCCTGTCCTACCCCGGGGCTTCCGACCTTGCCTCCGGTACCTACTTCTTCAGGTACAGCCAGGGAGACAGGGTGGAAACCGGCTCGTTCGCAGTTGTGCGTTAATCCTTTCCCTTTCCGCCTGGTCACCGCAGTACTGCTGGCAGCCGGAGTGTCCGGAGGGGGGCAGTTCACAGATTTCCGATACATGGATGTTCCCGGGGGCCTGATCGACGCCCATGTGAACGATTCCGGAGACGTATTCCTCCTCATGCGCGGTCTGCCCCATCTGATGATAGTTCACTCCGACGGTTCCACCGCTGAATTCGACCTCGATGATATCATCATCCCCGGCGGCATGTGCGTGGACCGGGGATGGGGGTGGTTCGTCACCGGGGAGGTGACGGACAGGGTCTACCGTTACCACAGCAGCGGGGAGCTGATAGATTCCTGGGATTCGGCGGGCCTTCCCGGTGACATAGCCCTGGCGGGCCTCTCCGTACTCTACGTATCCAGGGCGGCCGGTACCGTCCGTTCCCTTTACGACCCTGACGCGGAGATCGCGGAGCTGAACGGTTCCGGAGACGGTCAGCTCACTTCCCTGGGAAGCGGGGCGGTGTACTCCGGACCGGACGGGTCCATGACCCTGGGGGAGTTCCGCCACCCCGAACCCCTTCCGGACGTGGGGACCTGGGCTGCCTTCGGTAACCGTCCGGTGGTCCTGCTGGATTCCTGCGTGTGCCGCGGGGACGGGACGGAGCTGCTGCGGCTGCCCGCCGGAAGCCGGTTTTCCAGGTTCTCCTTCTCCGACGGCGGTTCCCGCTGCCTGCTGTGGACTCCCGGAGAGGACAGGGTACTGGTGGCGGAATGACCATCCCCGCCCTGGTCCTCCTTTGCGGCGCGTCTGTCACCCTGGAGTTCCAGACCGACGGGTCGAGCTTCTTCGAGACGCCGGACTCTGTGTGGATAGCCCCGGGTACCGTAACCGCTGTGGCCGAAGGCGATACGCTCAGCGCTTCCGCCGGCACCTCCGGTTCCCGCACCGGTATCGTATTCTCCCCGCCTCCGCCTTCGGGAAGTTCCGTTACCGTCACCTTCGAGACTCTCGACCTCGGCGTGCCATCCTCCACCAGCCTTGATGTTGGCTTCGCGGAGAGGCAGGTGGTAGGAGAGCTGCCCGCCTACACGGTGGATCCGTTCCAGGAGCACGGCCTGTACATATCCGGTTCGAAGAAGATCGGTTTTTCAGTAGGCGACGGGGGAGGTCTGGACCAGGGCACGAGGATATCGGTGGACGGTACCGCGGCGCCGGGAATAACCGTTTCCGGAAGCGTCACCGACCAGAACCTGGCTTCCGGCCGCTACTCCTCCGAGCTTGTTTCGCAGCTGGACAGGATCTACTTCCTGGTGGAAGGGAGCGGATGGAGGACCAGGCTTGGCGACATGGAATGGTCTCGGGGCGAGGAGGAAACCGGTCCATTCTCGTGGCGCAGGGAGCTGAGCGGAGTATACGCTGAGGTCGAACCTGCCGGGGACTACTCCCTCGGAGCCGGTTACGGGACTTCTGGTGACACCAGGCGGAGGACCGTGTTCTACACCAGCGAGGGGATACAGGGACCATACCAGGTAACCTCCGGCTGGGAGGTGGTACCGGGAAGCGAAAAGGTCTGGCTCGACGGGCAGCTCCTGCGGCGGGGAGCCACCGAGGATTACCAGATGGAGTATACGGCCGGTCTGATAACCTTCACCTCCACCCGTCTCATCAGGAAGGACCAGAGGGTGGAGATAACGTTCTTCCAGAGGGGGGACGGGTTTCGCAAGGATTTTGCAACAGCCTTCAGCAGCTACGCCGGCGGGCCGGCCGTCATCACCGTACAGGGCTATCTCAGCGGGGATGACAGGGATGCCCCCCTTGGTTTCGCCCTGACGGACGAGGCCGTGGAAGTCCTCAGTCAGGCAGGTGAGGATCCCGCGGAAGCCTGGGTGGACGGGGCCACCTACGCGGGGGAGGGAAACGGCGACTATACCCTGGACTCACTCGATCATTACGTCTACCTCGGGCCCGGCCAGGGAGACTGGACCGTGGTGTTCGGAAGACCCCCCGGAGGCAGCGGTGATTACATCTACGACAGCTCCCTCGGTGGATTCCTCTGGGCCGGGGAAGGCATCGGTACCCATCTGCCCAGGCAGTATGTGCAGATACCCGAAAGCTACAGTACGGGAGGTTTCTCGGCGGAATACGGGAATGACGGGCTGGACCTGGCACTGGACGCCGCTTTCTCCAGCCGGACCGGCAACCTGTTCAATCCGGAGATGACGACACGCGAGGGCAGCTGCATCATTGCTTCGGGCCGGCTGGATTTCTGGCAGGACGGGCCCGGACTGGGCCTCGGCGGAAGAGTGGTCTCCAGCGGTTACCGTCCGCCAGGGGAGCTGGAATCCGACAGCTCGCTCTCCGCATGGTCCCTTCCACCGGGTTACAGGGGCAACGACAACCTGGTGACCGTCAGTCTCGGAGGCAGCGGATTGACGGTCTCCGGGGCGGGGAGGTTCATGGAAGCCGGAGGGGTGCTGGAGAAGTACCGGGTCAGGTCCAGTCCGGTGGTTGCCGGAGTGGGAATCTCGGCGGCGGGAGGGTACCTGAAGAGGAACAACACCGACAGTCTGGCCAGGGGGGAGACCGCCTCGCTCAGCCTTTCGGGCACGCCTGTATCGGGGGAGTTCAAGCCCTTCGCCGGTTTCACCCTTTCCCGGGAAACATGGAGGGACAGTCTCTCAGGCCCGGTCAGGACCGGTTTCGCCGGCCTCTCATTCAGCCGGAGCGCGTCCCGCGCCCTGCTGCGCCTGGAGCTTCAGCGGGATTCCCGCTCTGGAGCCCTCTCCCCCGGGCCTTTCAGGGTCTGGCGGGCCCGAATGGAGGGGGAGGGACCCGTGGGAGATTTCAGGATCAGGGGGAGCATGGAGCACTCGGCGACCTCATACGAAGCGGGTGGAGAGCTTCAGGCCGACGCCGTAAGCCTCACGGTCACCGGTACCGCCGGAGGTGTATGGTCCGAAACGGTCTACAGCGGATCCGGGACCGTGAGCAGATCACTGAACGTTATCTACATCTACGCGGGGGAGGGGGAGGGCGATTACAGCTACGACCCGGAAACGGGACAGTACTTCTCCGACCCCGACGGCGACTACATCGTCAGCTATCAGCCGGGGAGCGAGGGGGAGACCATGACCTCCGCCACGCTGGAGTCCACAATTTCCTACTCCGGAACCTCATCCGGCCTCGGTTCGGTGATCCGGCTGTCCTCCAGCAACCCGGAGGACAGGGCAAAGGCACTGCTTCTCTACGGCGCTTTCGATATCGAACAGGAAGGAGGCTACAGCGTGGACCTCTCCCCCTGGTTCAGATGGAGCGACGCCCTGCTGACCAGGCTCGGGCTCACCGGCAGGCTCAGCAACAGAAGAATATCCTACAGCGGAGCAGGCCTCAGGGACCAGCGCGAATGGTCGCTCAGGGTCTCCGTGAAGCTGGCCCCGATGGATGGCCTGGAAGTGAACAGCTCCGGCAGGATATGGAGGGAGGAGGAAGAACTCTACGCTCCAAGGGACACAAGGGGCATCAGGCTGGAAGCTGATCCTGTCCTGGAGGTCACTGCCGGTCTGAAACCCGGGCTGCTGTTCGCCTGGGAATCCCGCCGGGAGGTTATCTCGGAACTTTCGAAGTACATGATGGAGGCCGGCCCTCACCTCTCATGGACCGGCGGAGGCTGGTCTGCCTCGGCCAGGCTTTCCGCCGGCTACATTCCGGGTGACGAGACCCTTCCCGCGTGGTTCTTCGACGGAAGCGACAGCGGTGTGTCCTGGCGCGCCAGCGGCAGGGTGGGGAAAAGCCTCTCTTCGGGACTTGATATCAGTCTGTTCTACTGGGGAAGAAGGCCGGCGGGAAGCGTCTGGAACCAGCGCGCCGGCCTGGAGGGAACGGTGAATTTCTGATGCTCGTCCAGCTCCTGGTCCTCCTGGCCCTTCTTCCCGCGGAGGCAGAGCAGATCGATGTGGTCATTCAGGGAAGCCCTCCGCTTCCACGTCTTCACCAGCTGGGAATAGACTCCGTAACCGCCGCGGATTCATCTATAGCCCGGCTTCAGGAAAAGCTCCTCCAGTGGTACCTGGAGGAGGGCTACCCCTTCGCGGCCGCCGGCTATGTTTTCACCTCTCCGGATACTCTGGCGGTAAGCGCGGTTCCCGGCAGGCACGCGCTGCTGGAGGAGGTGCGGGTGGAGGGAATGCCCGGGACCAGGCTCCATGTATTTACCAGGCTTCTTTCCCTGGAGCCGGGCGACGCCTACAGCAGGGAAGCGGTCTCCGAATGGCTTTCAAGGCTGGAGGGAATAGGTTTCGTCCGGTCGGTGGGACCCACCCGGCTGCTGCTGGGTCGCGGGGGTGACCTTGTCCTGGAGCAGCAGCTGGAAAAAGGCAGCGCCGGGTATTTTTCGGCATCCATGGACTGGCGGGGAGATTACCTCGAGGGAATGGGAGAGATGCTGTTCCTGAACCTGGCCGGAACCGCCAGGGAACTGGAGATAACGGGACAGACCACGGAGTGGGGAGGACTGAATGCCTATCTCAGATACCGGGAGCCATGGGTACTGGGAATGCCGCTGTCCCTTCAGCTGGAGTTCTCCCAGGACACACCCGAGAGTTCCTGGGTCAACAGGGAGGGCAGATTTTCGGGGATATGGAGCATGAGCACCACCGAACTGACGGCGGGAGCGGGATTGTGGAGGGGTTATCCCCCCGATGGCTCCACGCAGGAATACGATTACGGCATTGCCGGCATCAGCTGGCGGTCAGGCCGCCGGGTTCCCCAGGGATGGAACGGTATCCAGCTTCAGCTGGAGGGTCGCACCGGCAGCAGGACGGCTCAGGATTCCTCCGGATTGCTTACCATGGCCGAGCTGGATGTGCGGGTCGATGTCTACGGGAGCCTGCTCGGTCTGGGGGGGGATGTCCTGGCCGGTGGCGTGATGCAGGGTGAATGGTTCGATGGTCTGCTGCAGCAGCTGGGTGGTCAGAAGACTCTCCGGGGCTATCCCGAGAACGCGTTCAGGGCGGTGAGGTACGGCGTCGCCCGGCCGGAACTCTCACTGGGCGAAACGGAGACCAGGATATATCTGTTCACGGACATGGCGGTCATCCTCACGGGGACCGGGGACCATACCTATCCGGTCGGCTGCGGGGCCGGGATCAGGGGCATCAGCGGAATGTTCCACGCCGACGCCGCCGCCGGATTTCCCTTCAGCGAGGGACTGGGAAGCGCCAGGCTCTACCTTCGTCTCAGGGCCTCGATATAGCCGGAGGCCGCGCTAGTCCTCAACCAGGAGTATGTATTCCCGGTTGACGTAGAGGACATGTTCCCCGGTGAAGCAGGTAAGGTATTTCAACTGATGGTTCAGGTAGTCCTTCACTCTCTGATAGTCCTTGGGAAGGTTTACGAAGATCTCCGCCTCGATGGCAGTGCCCAGGGTAGTCACCATCTTCACACGGTACTTTTCGCCCATTCTGGTCAGTTCGCCGACGTTCTCTTCCAGACCGACCCTGGCCATCATCACCCGGGAGCTGTTCACCAGAAGGAATCCGTCGGGAGTGCGAAAAGGCAGGAACTGGTCGCCCTCACTGAGCAGTTCGTCTATCTTCTGCGAGCCGGCTCCGGTTGTGGAGTGCATGCTGAGGTAGACATCGCCTTTGAGCTCCGTTCCGTCGGTCAGGACGAACTCCACCTCTCTGGTTGCCATATCTATCTTGACATCGCTCATCTGTACAGCAGCCCCTCCGTATCTATAGGGAACAAGCTCTTGTCAGTAGCGTACTTGTGAGCTTCCTCCACAGTGATGATCTTCCTCCTGACGAACTCGAGCAAATCCTGGTCCATCATCTGCATTCCCCGATTCCTGCCTGTCTGGATCACCGAAGGTATCTGGTAGGTCTTTCCTTCCCGAATAAGGTTGGAAACGGCGGACGTGACGAAGAGGATCTCCACGGCCGCCCGGCGTTTTCCATCCACGGTCCGGACCAGCTGCTGGGCAACCACGCCCAGCATGGATTCTGCCAGCATGGTCCTGATCTGCTCCTGCTGGTCTGTGGGGAATACGTTGATTATCCTGTCCACTGTTTTCGCGGCGCTGCTGGTATGAAGGGTTCCGAACACCAGGTGGCCGGTCTCGGCGGCGGTTATGGCCAGCTCGATGGTTTCCAGGTCCCGCATCTCACCCACCAGGATGATGTCGGGGTCTTCGCGAAGAGCTGCTCTGAGCGCAGCCCCGAAGGAGCTGGTATGATTCCCCACTTCCCTCTGATTGACCAGGGCGGCCTTGCTGGCGTGGACGAACTCTATCGGATCCTCGATGGTAATTATATGGCTCTTGCTGTTACTGTTTATGTGGTCGATGATGGAAGCGAGCGTAGTTGACTTCCCGCTTCCGGTGGGTCCGGTGACCAGGACCAGGCCCTTGGAGAACTTGGTGAATTCCAGGACCACAGGAGGGAGCTTCAGTTCATCGATGGACAGTATCTCGTTGGGGATAAGACGGAACACGCCGCTGACCCCGTGGTATCCCTGAAAGACGTTCACCCTGAACCGGGAGTCGAGTTCCGGGACCTCGTACGCGAAATCGATGTCGCTGGTTCTATCGAAGTCCTTCCTCTGGGACTCAGTCATTATCTCAAGCAGCAGTGAACCCGTTTCGTCCGGCTGCATCTTTCGCTCGCCAAGTGGAAAAAGATCGCCCGATATTCGCACTACGGGGGGGTTCTCAGGTGAGATGTGAAGGTCCGAACCGCCGTTCTTCCTGAGGATGCCCAGAAGCTTGTCCACGCTAGCCACGGGCCACCTCCTCCCAAAGGTCCTCAGAAAACGTCAACAGTAACGGTACAGATGCCAGCATCTCAGTTCTCCCTGATGGAGTGAGTTACGGATCCCGCCTCAGCGAAAATCAATTCTACAGGACAATACCGACTGAAAACGAGGTGTGTCAATCACCGGGCGGATGGGCAGGCATGGCAAGAGGTCTTTGACATCATCGCCGACCGGATGCATTAATATGTGCGGGAATATTCCGACGGCCCCCGTTGGCGGGCCGGTGGACAACAGCAGAGCAGAAGGCTGACACGAGTTGGATGAACACCAGTTTCATAGAAAGAACTTTTCCATCTAGATAAGAAAATGAAAGATACCGAAAGTATTCTGATTATTGATGACGAGCAGGACATGCTGAACCTCATCAGGGAGCTCCTGGAGGGCTTCGGCTATGCAGTGGAGGAAGCATGCAATGGAAGCGAGGCCCTGCGGAAGGCATCAGAGAAACCCTTCAGCATAGTTCTCATCGATGTGATGATGCCCGACATAAACGGGCTGGAACTGGCCTCGATACTCATGGACAAGTTCCCTGATTCTTTCGTGATACTCATGACCGGCTACGGAAGCATCGATCTGGCCAAGGACGCTATACAGCGCGGAGCTTTCGACTTCATTACGAAACCCTTCAGCAGGGATGAACTGCGGAAAACAATGGAAAGGGCCGTGGAGATAAGGAAGAGGAAACTCTCAGAGCTTCCGTCGCCGGAACTCACCGATCTGTACAACATGATCGTGGACGTGAAGATCTCGGACAGCTCTTACCACGTGTACCTGAACAGCCTTTCGGCGATCATCAGGAAGACGTTCAGGGGAGATGCCTGCCGGTTGTACCTGACCGACGACCCGGTCAAGAAGGAAATGTCGAAAGCAGCGGGTTCCGGTAATGAAAGCCTGCTGGAGGAAGAGAAGTGGGAGAAGATAGTGCGGGCGTCTCTGAAGAGCAGCCGGGGGCTTGTGGACGATGCTCGAACAGGCGATCTCATCACCGGGGACTTGGGCGTCTCCTCCGTAATGACCGCGCCCATACCCAGCTCGGACAGGAACACAGGCACCATCGTAGTTGCCAGGACCGTAAACCCCTTTCCCTTCACCCCCAGGGATCATAAGCTCCTCAACCTGTTCGCCGCCCAGGCGGGCAAGCAGATTGTCAATCACAGGATGACTTCGGACCTTGAGAACAAGGCGTCGATACTGGAGAACATCAACCTTCTGGCGGGAAATTTCTCCTCACTGTCCCTCAAGAAGTCGCTCTCCGCTGTATGCATCGGTCTCAGGTCCATGGTGCAGTTCGACTTTTTCGGTGTCATGCTGAGGGGAGAGAACATGTTGCCCTTCAGTTACGTAATGGCCCGGTCCGACCTGCCGATGGAAGTGCTTCAGAAAAGCTTCAAAAAGAAGCTTGAGAGAATGCAGTCCATCACCGATGTGAATCATCTCCTCATGACCGGCGAGGTGGATTCCTTCGCCTCTCTATCCCGGTCCGACTGGGACTCCGCGCCGAACATGGAAACGGTGGACCTCGGTGATATCGGCTCGCTGAGCGGAATGATAGTGCTGGCTTCATGGAATCCGTCCGTCAAGCCTTTCAGGGAATCATCCCATGTTCACCTTCTGCTGAGACACGCCGCCGCCGCGCTCAGCAACGCCTACCTCTTCGAATCAAGCGAGCGGAGCTATATCCAGACCATTGCCGCCCTCGCCGAAGCGGTGGACGCCAAGGACACCTACACACACAACCATTCCAGGAACGTGGCCGCCTACGCCACCATCATCGGGTCCCGTCTGGACCTGACTTCCAAAGAGATATCCAGGCTCAACTACGGCGCTCTGCTGCATGATATAGGGAAGATAGGTATTCCGGAAGCCGTACTGAACAAGGCGGGACCTCTTACCGACGAGGAGTTCGAACTCATACGCTCGCATCCGGAGATGGGGTACAACATTCTCAAGCCCATAACGGCCTTCAGCGGTTTCCTCGACGCGGTCAGATACCATCACGAGAGGATCGACGGCACCGGTTATCCCCACGGCCTCTCCGGGAATGATATCCCGTTCCAGGCGAGGATACTGGCGGCGGCGGACGCGTTCGACGCAATGGTCTCGGACAGGGTATACAGGAAGTCCCCCGGTCTGGAGTACGCTGTAATGGAACTGCACAGTAACCTTGGTTCCCAGTTCGACAGGGACATCGGGCGTGTTTTCATCTCGGTCCTGGAATCATCAAGTCCCGCGGAGATCATCTCCAACCATCAGTACGGCAGTCTCAGCCAGCCGGTCTGACGGCCTTTCATTCGTTCATTCCAGCCCGAACGATGGACCACGTCTTGCCTGACATCTGTCCTGCAAGTATATAGATATCAATGAACAAGACAGGCGCTACTCGAAGGAGCGCAGAGTGAGAAGTGTTTCAGCAGGTTTCATTGTTCTGTTCTATCTCATTTCCGGTGTTTCCGGCCAGGTCGTCCGTTCCGGCTGTGAGTTCGACTATCCCCCCTTCTGTTTCGCAGACGATTCCGGGGAAGCGGATGGTTTCTCGGTAGAGCTTTTCACGGAAGCCGTCGACGCCATGGGACGGGACGTCTCCTTCGCAATGGGGACGTGGAACGAAGTCAGGGGATGGCTGGAATCGGGGACGGTTGACGCCCTTCCTCTCGTGGGCCGGACCCCCGAGCGCGAGGATATTTTCGATTTCACCTTCCCCTACATGACCCTGCACGGAGCTGTGGTGGTTCGCGCCGACTGCGATTCCATATTCTCCGCCGAAGACCTCTCCGGGCTCACTGTAGGGGTGATGGAGGGTGACAACGCCGAGGAATACCTCAGAAGGAGCGGCCTGGATATCGAGGTGGTGACCGAACCCACCTTTGTGGAAGCGACTGGCTTGTCGGAAAAACAATTCCCGGGCGAATGGGTTCTGACCATCCCAATATAGTGCCTTACGGAACAATTTTTAAAACCGCTGATAAGAAAGAGATAGTTCTGGCTGTGGGGACAGACAAGCAGTTTGGCGAACTATGCCGGCTTCTTGGTAAACCTGATATGGCCGAAGATGAAAG
>JAWOBF010000108.1:0-8808 GCA_046498225.1 Candidatus Aegiribacteria sp. | reverse complement strand
TTCTCTTCGATTCTCCGTTTATGTCCAGGATGACGATTATGGCCAGGAAGGTCAGCAGCGCTCCCATGAACACCACCAGCACAACTTCGCCGTACCGGAGCGGGCCGCGGGTTTCATCTGAAACCTTCCCCCTTCTGATAAGAAGCAGCATGCCGAGTATGAGCAGCAGTGCCGGCGCGGCGGCGAAGGGTATGGCCACCATCCTTGCCCGGTGAAGCTCATCGCGCCACTCATCGGCTTCCATGTCAAGGCCAACTACCATTATCACTTCTCCGGTAGCCGGATCCATCACCGGGGCGGACGATGAGAGGAATTCACCGTACTCGTCCTCGTAGGGACCCGCGACGAAAGCCCTTCCGGTCTCGAATATCTCGTAATCCGCGGCGGGTGGGTTCTGGTAGACCGTCCCCGGCGGACCCTCCCCCAGGGGTTCGTCGTCGGAGTATGACTCGGGACCGAACACCAGCCGGCCGTCCACGAGGGCCATGGTCCAGATGCCATGGAAACCCGTCGCCCGATGGTAGGTCTTCAGCTGGGAATCCAGACGCCGGTACTCGGCCAGCGCCGTGTCGGAGGGGGTGAACGTAAGGCCGGCGGCCACGTGAGGGTCGATGCCCCTGGCCAGGTTCCTCGCGTGGGTCAGCATATCGCTTCTGATCCGTTTGTCTATGGTGCCTGTTTTCCAGCTTACCCAGAGCAGCCCCCCCGCGGCCGACAGAACCAGTATGAGGGTGCATAGGGCCGCAAAGCCCATTCTGCTGCGGACATGCTTGTTCAGGTCCATCAACGGTCCTTTCCCGGGACCACGGCTTGCCGCGCGGGCTCGCAGGTGCAGAGGCCTGACCTTCGATCCATTTCCCTTACTCGCATTACCATACCCCCCGTGAACCGTCCCGGTCAACGGCGTCGGACCGGACTTCCTCCCGCAAGCCTCCTCTCCAGGAACCGGTAGTACACAACGGGTACGATCAGCATGGTCAGGAACTCGATGAGCATGCCGCCGAAGACCGGAAGGGCCATGGGGCGTGACAGTTCGGAACCTCGCCCCGAAGCCAGTATTACCGGTATAAGGGCAAACACCGTTGTTACCGTGGTCATTACGGCGGGTCTTATGCGCCTCCGGCCCGCTGTGACCACCAGCTCCCGGAGTTCCCTCCCGTCACGCGGCTTTCGCTCATTCACCAGCTGGTTGATGTATGTCGCCATCAATACACCATCGTCCACGCATATTCCGAGAAGAGCGATGAAACCCACTATCACGGCAACGGTTATGTAGACCGGGCCGCTGGACGGGGTGGACATTATTCCAGCGGAGAAGAGAAAGTCCTGGATGGGGGGCCAGAACTGCATGAAGACGACTCCTCCGGCAACAGCCAGGGGCACAGCCCCGAGAAAGATAATCATGGGAACAGCGATAGTCTTGAACTGCAGATACATAAGGGTAAAAATAAGGAAAAGGCAGATGGGTATCAGTATGGTGAAACGCTGTCTTGCCTCCATCTGGTTCCTGTAGTTGCCAACCCAGCGGAAGTAGTAGCCTGAAGGCATGTTGATGGTCCTCTCCTCAAGGGGGAGCAGGTTGTCGAGCTCGATGGCCCGGCGGAGGACCCTGTCCGCCTCCTCCACCAGCCCCCCTTCATCCCTTCCACCGGAGTTCAGCATGACGTATCCCACCAGCTCACCATCAACTGACCTGATGGAGGAAGCTCCGATGACAGACCGCACGTCGGCCACAAGCGCCAGGGGTATCATCTCCCCGCTGACGGACTTCACGTATATTCTTTCCAGGTCTTCCATCCGGTCACGGTAATCTCTCGCGTACATCACCCTGACCGCGCTCCTCTCCCTGCCGGAGATGAGGGTGGTCACATTCACCCCGCCCAGCGCGGCTGCCACCGCCGTCTGTATGTCCGCGATCGGCAGTCCGTAGGAAGCAGCGGCACTTCTGTCTATATCGAATTCCACATAGGGCCTGCGGCCGGCTCTGAGGGCGGAGACGTCCCTGGCTCCGGGAACCCCGCTCAGTATGTCTTCGAACGCTATGGCAAGCCGCTCTATCTCCCTGTAGTCGTCCCCGTGGATCTCGCAGCCTATGCTGGTGCGAATCCCCGACTGGAGCATTACTATCCTGGTCTCGATGGGCTGCAGCCAGGAGGGGGCGATACCCGGCATGGAAGCAGCTTCCCTCAACTCTTCCAGAATTCCCCGGGCTGTGAGTCCGTCGCGCCACCTGTCCCTTGGTATCAGCGTGATGACCGTCTCTATCATCCCCGGCGGGGCCGGATCCAGCGGAGAATCCGCCCTGCCGGCCTTGCCCACTATCCGGTCCACCTCCGGAATTCGGGCCATCATCGCGTTCTGTCTTACCATAGCTTCCACTACATCGGTGAATGCGGCCTGGTTCAGGAGCGAGGGCATGAACAGGAAGCTCCCTTCATCCAGGGGAGGCATGAACTGGGTACCGATTCCCGGCAGCTGTTCCTTGAGGAAGGCGGTGGGCCTGAACCTGTCCGTATCGAAACCGGTCGCATCCAGCGGCTTCAGTATCCGGCCGGCCCCGAGAAGCACCGTCAACCCGGCCAGTATGATCACCGCGGGAACGGCAAGGAAAACTTTGATGTGATCGATGCACCATTCGAGCACAACGGTGTAGATACCCGTCATCCTTACGGTTATCTTCTCCTGCCGGCGGTGGTCGAGGGTCTCCACGGAGGCTTTCCAGAGAATGAGGGAAACACCCGCGAAAACGAATCCGGAGAACAGCCAGCTTCGAAGGGGAAGCCATGCGGGAGGACCCAGCGACCACGCTGCCCAGGCAGACAGCGCGCCGGCTCCTATTACCCCTGTCAGCATCCTGAGCCTCTTCCCCGTATCCGGCTTCTTCACTATGAAGATCATGGCCAGAACGGGAATGAGGGTAATCGCGGTTATGCCGGCGGCCGCGAGGACCATTGTCTTCGTCCAGGCCAGGGGCACGAAGAGCCGTCCACCCTGTCCTGACAGGAAGAACACCGGTATGAAGCTTAGAACAGTGGTTCCCAGGGAGGTCATCAGCGCGGGCGCGACCTCGGTCACCGCCCCGGCTATCTTCGCAGCCGCCGGACTGTCCTTCCCTCCCGGCGCCAGGGCCAGGTGAATGTTCTCCGTAACCACTATGCCCATGTCCACCAGGGTCCCTATCGCTATGGCTATTCCCGCGAAGCTCATGATGTTGGCGGAGACACCGAAGACCTTCATGGCTATGAAGGTCAGCAGCACCGCGTAGGGCAGCGAGGAAGCAACGATGAGAGAACTCCTGAGATGGAGAAGGAACAGCAGGATGACCAGCAGAGTTATCAGCATCTGCAGGAAGATGGCGCCGGAAAGAGTTTCCACCGTTTCCTCGATCAGCTGCCTCCGGTCGTAGTAGGCGCTCACCGTAACCCCTTCAGGCAGACCGGGCCGAATCTGCTCCAGTCTCTCCTCCACCGCCTGTATGACATCCACCGGATTCGCGCCTTTGCGCATCACCACTATGCCTCCCGCGAGTTCCCCCCTGTGATCGGCAAGCGCGCCACGTCTGAAGGCGGGGGCGGTGGAAACTGCGGCTATGTCGTCTACCGTGACGGGTACTCCATCGACCATGCCCACCATGGTCCGCTCCAGGTCCCGAATATCCTCCAGCTGGCCGGAACCATGGACCACGAATTCCATTCCGGATTCCTCTATGGTCCTGGCTCCGGTGTCCACGTTGGCCATGGACACGGCCTTCATGACCTCCGAGATGTCAATGCCGTAGCTGTAGAGGATGGCGGGGTTCACCTCCACCGTGTATTCCATCACGTGCCCTCCGACACTGGCAACCTCGGACACTCCGGGTACGCTCTGCAGCGCGTACCGTATCGTGTAGTCCTGTATGGTCCGGAGGGTGCCGAGGTCGTAGGGCCCCTCCACGGTGTACCAGTAGATCTGGCCCAGGGGGGTGGCATCCGGACCAAGCTCCGGCCTGGCGTCATCGGGCAGTATGCTCCCGACCCCGGACAGCTTCTCCAGCACTCTGGTCCTCGCCCAGTAAAAATCGGTGTGGTCCTGGAATACCACGTATATCTGGCTGTAACCGAAGGAGGACATGCCCCTGACCTGAGTGACTTCCGGGATACCCTGCATCGCCGCCGTAAGAGGGTACGTCACCTGGTCCTGCACGTCATCGGGACTTCTGCCGGGCCACTGGGTGGAAACTATTATCTGGTTCTCGGAAATATCCGGAAATGCGTCTACCGGGACCGTTGAGAAGGCCCATAATCCCGCCGCCCCGGCTATGGCCGCCGCCAGTATCACCGCTACCGGGTTCCGCAGACACGCCTTAACCACTCTGTGGATCATCGAGCGGGCTCAGTCCCTTCCGCCGGGCTGAAGGAGCGAAGGCAGGCCTGTGAGTTCCGCCTGTGAATCGATAAGGAACAGGCCTTCCAGGGCCACTACGTCACCCTCTTCCAGTCCCTCGAGTACCGGGTAGAAGAGAGTTCCCCTGTCATCCTGCATGAGCCCTCCAACGGTGACTTCCCTTGGCTCGAACCTGACCTCCTCTATGCTGAGAGTGCTGTCCCGGTTCACCGGGTAGACAGTTGGCGCCGTCAGCACGTAGACCAGCGACCGCTCCCCCAGCCGCAGCACGCTGCTCCTGGGTACCGAGAGCACCGGGGCCTCCTTCGCTCCCGTGAAGGTGACCGAGACCGTCCGTCCCGGAATGTACCGGCGGTCACCGTTGTCCAGCGGTATCCTCACCTCCGAGGAACCTCCCGGACGGTTCATGAACGGAACCACGGTTTCAACTGTCCCGCTGTCCCGGGCAGCGGGCAGGGAAAGGAGCCTGAATTCCGCCGTCTGCCCGGGCTCCACACGACCGGCCCGGTCTTCAGTCAGGTACACCGTCAGCCAGACCCGGTCCATGCCGGAAACGCTGAAAAGCTCCTGTCCCCTGTTCACATGCTGTCCCTCCGTTACGTGGACAGCGGTGACGGTGCCGGTGCGGGGAGAGACTACGGGAAATACGGATGAGGCTTCTCCGGTCCTGATGATCTCCCGGACCTGGCCGTCCGTTACTCCCAGCAGCTCCAGTCTTTCTCCGGCGGCCGAAAGACCCCTGTCGCCGAGGGTGCTTCCTCCGTCGGCCAGCAGCAGAAGTTCCTGCTGCGCAGAGTAGAGCTCCGGCGAGTAGATGTCCAGGATGGTGGAGCCTTCGGTGACGGTTTCTCCCGTTGAGTAGTCGTACAGCTTCTCTATCCTTCCGGCTGTCCAGGCGGTGACGGTATACATTTCCGTTCCATCGAACTCGATTATTCCAGTGGCATCGAAGGAGGAGTGAAGCTCTCTTGCCGCGGCCGTGGCTATTGAGAGCCCGATCATCTCCTGATCGCGTCTGTCGAGCACCACCTCGCCGCCACCAGCCGAGAAGGGCTCCAGGTCCATGCCGCAGACCGGGCAGGTACCGGGTGAATCCAGTACGACACAGAGCATGGGGCATGCCCAGCTCTGCTCATCGTCACTCTCCTCCGCGTGGTCAGTCACCCGGGGTTCCCGGAACAGCAGGCCGGCAGGCAGCATGGCTCCCACCAGAAGCCCGATAGCGCAGCCGGCGGCCCATACGGCAGTCCCGGAGTATCCCTCCAGCCTTCTCATCTTATCACAACCGTCCCATATGACGCTATTCTCCCTCGGGCTCGCGACCCAGCTTTTCAGCAACGGCGGGGTCTTCGGCCAGTATGTCCAGGTAGGCTTCAGGGTTCGCCAGGAAGGTCTCATCGCAACCCGGGCAGCAGAAGTGCACCCTGTAACCTTCCCAGTCCACATATACTCCCTCCTGCACCGGACTTCCCATGACAGGACAGACAGTATTCCGAAGATCGATGATGTCCTCGGGAACCGTCCGGGCCTCTGCCTCCGCCGTTTCTTCATTGCTCCGGTCGGGCGACGCTGCCGTTCCGGCCGCATTCTCCGCCTCCCCGGTTCCGCAGCCCGAAATGCCCCTTACGAGCACAGCGAACATCAGTCCGATAACCGTGCCGGTCATCAGCCTTCCTACGTTGGTCTTCACAGGAATTCTCCCTTCATTGTTTCTCTTCCTTCAAGTTCCAGCAGCCCTGCGTAGGCGGTCACCATTGCGCCGTACGACTTCATCTCCTCCAGCCTGGCCTCCTCCAGTTCGCCCAGCTTTTCGAGCACTTCCTCGATACCGGTCCTTCCCGACAGCCAGTCGGCCATCGCGAGCTGGAACATGGCCTCGGTATTGGGCACCACGGTCTCCCTGTAGGTGGTGTACATGTCCAGCAGGCTCAGGACCCGATTCATGCCTCGCTGCAGCATTGCTTCCCTGTCGGTCAGCTCCTGCAGGTGCTTGTGCTCCGCGGCGGCCGCGCTTATCCGTGAAGAAGCGCTTCTTGTTCCCGCGCCGCTGTAGCCGAGAGGAATGCTCATGCCTGCGAACACCGTGAGTCCGTCCCTTCCGGGGTCTACTGCCCCCATCTCAACCTCCGGCTCCCCTATCACGGACCATGTCACCCCGGCTTCGAAGCCGGGATAGAGGGAAGCGGCGGCCGCTGCGGCCGCGGCTTCCGCCGCCCGTGCTCGAGCCAGGCTTCTGAGACCGGCGGGAGTTCCCTCCACCGGTGTGGTCCGTCGGACGCCTTCATGGAAGTAATCGGCAGCCGGCAGTGAATCCGCCCATTCCAGGACGAAGTCATTCACGCCGATGAGGCTGGAGAGTTCCTCTTCCAGCGATTCCAGTTCAAGAGCCGCAGCGTAAAGGGCAGATCCAACCACGGCGGCGCGGTTCTCCAGAAGAAGGAGGCTGGAAAGCTCGGACCGGCCGGACCTGTAGCGGACATCCGCAAGTTCCGCCAGGTGATCGAGCCTCTCCAGTTCATTTTCCAGCAGGCTGACCGAACTCCTGGCTACGTACAGCTGTGACCATAATGCTGCTGCCTCGGTCCTCAACCGAAGGGATTCGATGGTCTCGTCGAGTGAGGCCACCTCGCTCATGTAACGCATTTCCTCGCGTGTGTCCGAAAGGCCGCCAGGCCAGGGGATGCGCTGGGAGAGTGTAACGGCGAAACGAACAGGGCCGTTGCGGGTTTCCACGGGACCTGGAGAATACGCAAGCCTGACTGATGGATCCGGAAGCCTTCCCGCGCCTCTGAAAGCGTAGTCGGCAGATTCAGACAGCAGCCTGGCCGCAGTCAGACCGCTGGAATTCTCCAGGGCCGCATGCCAGAGGCTGCCCGGTGTGGACCGCAGGGTGTCGGCGCTGCGAGCGGTACCGCAGAGAACTACGGGAAGTACCGCGTTCAGGAGCGCTGTTCTCAACGTCATACGTTCCGACCCTCTCACAGTGAGTTTGCGATAAATATATACTAAATTGGTAGGAAATAGTTCCCCGGAGACGGTGTCGGACCCGACTTCCGACAGCTTGCCGGAATCGAATAGCGTTAAACAGACTGACTATGAGCCCGCGGGCGGAAGCCCCGGGCGGGGAAGATCTTAACTGCCCGGGGAAACAATCGTAACGCGGAACAGTTTTACGGACCGGCCGGGGGATCTGTCATTCGTAGGAGCAGCAGTAGTCCAGGACCCCGTCCGTTGATATCCGGAATGACGAGCTGGCTCCCACCTCGAAGGTCTCGCCCTCTCCGTAGGTTTTCCATTCTTCCTCTCCGGGAAGCAGCACCCTTGCCTCGCCGGCCATTACTTCCATAATCTCACTGGACGCGGTGTCGAAACTGTACTCGCCCGGCTGCATGATGCCCAGCGTCTTCCTGGAACCGTCCGGCATGATGACGGTCCTGCTGGTTACGTTTCCGTCGTAGTAGATGTTCGCCCTGGGAATAACCGTGACGTTCTTCAGGTCTGACATTCCGGTCTCCTTTCAAGATGCTGTTCAGTATTCGAAATATAGAGGGCCCTCCATCCGGTTGAAGCGACCTCCGGCTCGAAATCGGAAAAATTCCATTCGTAACCTGCCTCGAAACTTCCCCCGGCGAACCCGGACAGCTGCGTTCCGCCGAACCAGGGGGGACCGGTCCCTGTGCCACCGAACCGAGGTTGCCGGCATCAGCGAAGACCGCCGGGGAAAGCAGGAACAACAGGACTGATATCCGATCCACACTTACCTCCTGCAGACAGTTAACATTGACTATACCTTCCATGGTAACAGGGGTCAAAATAACCCTTACGCGGCCGCGGAGAGCGGGGAAGTATTGCGCTTGGGGCCCTGATCGGTTAAGTTAGATTATATATATGTCAATCAATAGCTTACATGGATATTTATCATAGGGAAGTGGAGCTGACAGATGGATTACCGGCACGACCCCTCCACCGATTTCAGGGACGTGGATGAGTTGTCGAAGGAGGAGGCAAGGGAGCAGGCGGAGGCCCTGAGAGAAGGAATCGAGTACCACGATTACCTCTACTACGTCCGGAACGACCCGGAGATCTCGGACGCCACCTACGACAGGCTCTTCTCCAGGTTGAGGGAGCTGGAGGAGAAGTTCCCGGAGCTGGAATCTCCCGACTCTCCCACTCAAAGGGTGGGCGCCCCGCCCCTGGACGAGCTGGAGAGACGGGGGCACACCTCCGTGATGCTGAGCCTGGACACGGTCATGCGGCAGGAGGAGGTAAGGGAATTCCACCGGAGGGTCAGGGAGAAGGCGGGACGAAGCGACGGCATGTACACCGGCGAACCCAAGTTCGACGGCCTGTCCGTGGAAGTGGTCTACAGGGATGGTGAGCTGGACTACGGAACCACCCGGGGGGACGGGAAAGAGGGCGAGGACG
>JAWOBF010000077.1:0-14574 GCA_046498225.1 Candidatus Aegiribacteria sp. | reverse complement strand
GGTGATACGGTTGTGACCGAGGAACCGCCCATACCGGAGCATGCCTCCGTATGGAACACGGTGACCGTCACCGGCAGCGTGGTGAACCTTCGCTCCGGGCCCGGCACGATATACGAAGTGGTGGGACAGGTGTCCCGCGACGATACGCTGCAGGTCACCGGGGGACTGGAGGACTGGTACAGGGTATACATCCCCGAAATTTCGATGTTCGCCTGGATATACGGTCCTCTCACCACTGGAACGGAGCTGCCGTGAGCATTCGAACCCCCGTCAGGTTCATGACCGCCGCGTTCGCGCCGGTGCTGATGGCCCTGGCGTTCTCATGCGCCGGAGAGATGCGCAGGCCCTCGGTGGTGCTGATAATCATTGATACCCTGCGGGCGGACCATCTTTCCTGCCACGGGTACCACAGGGAAACATCCCCCGTCATCGACAGCCTGGCCCGGGAGGGTGTCATGATGGAACATGCCGTCTCCCAGTCATCCTGGACCCTTCCCGCCATGACCACCATAATGAGCGGTCTCACCCCCGTATCCCACGGCGCCCGGATCGACGTCCCCACCGGCAGGGTGTACGGGATGGACAGCGGAATGCCTGTTCTGTCCCTGATAATGAAGGAGCACGGATACGCTACCGCCGGTTTCTTCAACGTGTATTTTCTGGGGGCGGATTTCGGCTTTCACCGGGGTTTCGATGTGTTCCAGTGCAGGGAGAACGGCGACGGAAAGGCGGACAGCACGGTTGTCACGGCGATAGACTGGCTGGAGGAGCATCCTCCGGAAGAACCCTTCTTCCTGGCGCTGCACTTCTTCGACCCGCACGACCCCTACGACCCGCCGGAGCCCTACGACCGCTTTTATACCAGCAACGGGGCCGGGGGTGAAGTATTCTGGGAGTTCACTCCGGAGGGCGGAGTGGCCAGACCCGGTCAGCTGGACCATCTGAAGAACCTCTACGACGGGGAGATAGCCTACGTTGACCGTCAGCTGGGGCTGCTGTTCTCGGCGGTAAGGGAGCTGGAAACGGAGAACGACATTCTGGTGGTACTCACCGCCGACCACGGGGAGGAGTTTCTGGAACACGGCTACGTGGGCCACGGCAGGACCTTCTACCCCGAGATAACCGAAGTGCCCCTGATACTCTCCGGCATGGAGGAGCTGGATTCCCTGGACAACACCGCGCTGTGCGGCCAGCACGATATACTTCCCACCATCCTGGACCTCTGCTCCATCGCGCCCCCGGAACCGGTGGACGGCAGGTCCCTCTTCATGCTGAAGGGCGAAGGCGTCCGCACGGTTCCCTCCAGCGGAATCAATACCGGCTCCGATTTCAATCAGGTCTCGGTGAGGTCCAGAGGAAAACAGCTCATCTGGAACGCCGATACCGATGATACGGAAATGTACCACCTGCAGAGCGACCCCATGGCCCGGGAGCCGGTAGAGCCCGACACCGCCATGCTGGAGAAGGCTCTGCTGTACTGGTCGACCCCGCTCCGGTACTCTCCGGTGCTCCTGGAGGACTGGAAGGTCGCGCCGGTGCTGCGGGACCTCGGGTACATCAGGTAGTACCGCGCCCGCTTCTCTGTACCGGCAGGTGATTTGATATATTACCGGAGTTAACCGACGTGACTTCTACGCTGGAAGGGGTCTGCCATGATAGAGCGCTATTCCGTTCCCGAAATGACCGAGATATGGACGACGGAGTCGAGGTATTCCCGATGGCTGGAGATAGAGATACTGGCGGTGGAGGCCAGGGCGGAGGCGGGACTGGTGCCCCTCGAGGATTGCCGGAAGATACGTTCCGATGCATCATTCGACGTCCGGCGCGTGGAGGAGATCGAGCGCACGGTGAGGCACGACGTGATTGCCTTTCTGACGAGTGTTTCCGAGAGCCTGGGACCGGAATCGAGGCATGTGCACTACGGAATGACGTCCAGCGACGTTCTGGACACCTGCCTTGCCACCCAGATAAAGGACAGCGGGGCCCTGATCTCCGGGGAGCTGGACAGGCTGGGTGAAGCCCTGAAGGACCTGGTGGGAAGGACCAGGGGCATGCTATGCATGGGACGCAGCCACGGAATGTTCGCCGAACCCACCACCATGGGGCTGAAATTCGCCGGCTTCTATTCCGAGCATCTGAGAGTGAAGGAGAGGCTGGAAGCCGGCCTGCAGTCCGCCTGCGTGGGAAAGATATCCGGGGCGGTTGGAACCTACGCCCATCTGGACCCCTCGGTGGAGGAGTTCGTCTGCGGAAGGCTGGGTATAGGTTACGAACAGGTGGCTACCCAGGTGGTGGCCAGGGACAGGCACGCTGATTTCATCTACGCCCTGGTCTCGCTGGGAGGGCTGCTGGAGAGGCTGGGAACGGAGATCAGACACCTTCAGAGGTCCGAGGTGGGAGAGGTGGAGGAGCCGTTCGTCAAGGGCCAGAAGGGTTCCAGCGCCATGCCCCACAAGAGGAATCCCATCGTCAGCGAGAGGCTGTGCGGCCTGGCCAGGATGCTCAGGGGGTACCTTCTGTCCTCCATGGAGAACACCGCCCTGTGGCATGAGAGGGATATCAGCCATTCATCCGCTGAACGGTTCATCTTCCCCGACGCCTGCGGCATAGCCTTCTACATGCTGCGAAAGGCGGTGGCGCTGGTGGAGGGTCTGCGGGTCTTCCCCCGGAGGTCGCTGGAGATCGTCCGGTCCGCCGGCGACAGATTCTATTCCCAGAGCCTGCTCCTGGCGCTCATCCGGAAGGGCGCTACACGGGAGGAGGCCTACGGGGTCGTGCAGAACGTGGCCATGAGGGCCATGGACCGGAACAGGAGCTTCCTGGAGGAAGCCGGAGAGGACCCCGGCATCCTGTCACGTTTGACCGCCGACGAGATAGGGGAGATATGCACACTTGAATATCATCTCCGCAACGAGAATAATACACTTGGCAGGCTGGGTCTGCTTGATGACGGAAAACTATGATCCGGGGAGGGTGATATAGATGATAGAGGGTTTGATAGCGGGACTGGCCGCCGGCCTCCTGATAATGTGGATAATACAGACGGGCGTCAGCAGAAAGAGGGCGGGGGAATACGAGGAACGGATAGGCGATCTGAAGAACAGCGTCACTTCACTCCGGCTTCAGCAGCAGGAATCCGACGCCAGGCACACCAGGTTCGACATAGAGCTGAAGAAGCACAGGGACCTGGCGGTCCTGTTCCCGGAGTTCGTCAAGCAGGTCTTCTCCGCCAGGACCCCGGACGAGCTGGCGGACCTACTCGCCAGGTCCATAAGGAAGCTCACCGAATGCGGGAAGATAGCCGTCTTCCTGGCGGACGTACGGGGAGGGAAGCTGGGTCTGGTCTATTCCGAGGGACTGAAAGACGTTCTCAGGCAGCCCCTGGTTGTGAACGTGGGTGACGGACACGTCGGATTCGTGGCCGAGACCGGTCTGGTCTTCGAGAAGAAGAACCTGGAGAGGGAGAGCGAACTCACCAGGAGCAGGCTTGAGAAGACCGCCATACCGGGTTTCATTCCCGACATAGCGGCGCCCATGATGTCCCAGGGTGTCCTGTACGGTGTCATCTGCCTGCTCGATGTGCCCGTAACCGCCACGCTTCCCAGGGAGCGGGTGGTTTCCATAGCCGCGGTGGGCGCCGCGGCCCTCGAGGGGATTAGGCTGCTGGGAAGGTTCGAATCGGCGGCGGACCTGGACCCGGACACCGGGCTGCCCGGAAGGGGCAGACTGCTTCCGGCGCTGACCCAGGAGCTGGAAAGGGTCAGAAGGTTCGACAGCCCCCTGGCCGTAGTGGAACTGGTGGTGGAGAAGGGGTCCATGGCGGACCGTTTCAGGGCCCGGGAATTCATGTCCATGACGGCCAACCACCTGAAGGCCAAGATGAGGAATATCGACATCGGTCTTCGAACCGCTTCGGACAGGATAACCCTCCTTCTTCCCGGAACCGACCAGGGGGGAATGGAAAGCGTCATGCACAAGCTGATGGATGGGCTGCCGGCCCTCAGGAACGACGCCGGGGAAGCCCTGGGCTCGGTGCGGCTGAGATACGGGGTCATAGAAGCGGGCGCCAGTGAGGACGCGGAAAGTGTGCTCCAGGACCTTGGCGCCAAAGCTTTCATATCATCCATAACCTAGCCGGCCGCCGACCGCAGCCTCCGTCCCGGCGAACTTCGCCCCACCGGAAAGGCATCAATGGACCTGAGTGAAGAACTGAAAGACGCCATAAGGAGAAGAAATCTGGCCATGAAGCCGGAGGAGGCCGAGAAACTGGCCGGATACGTGGGACGGATGCCCACTCCGCTGGAATTCCATCTGTTCGACACGATGTGGAGCGAGCACTGCTCCTACAAAAGCTCCAGGGAGTATCTGAAGCAGCTGCCGACCCGCGGCCCCCGGGTGGTCCTCGGTCCCGGAGAGGATGCCGGAATAGTGGCTTTCACCCGACATGAAGGTGTTGAATGGGACCTTGTGGTGGCCCACGAGAGCCATAACCATCCCTCCCAGGTGCTGCCTGTGGAGGGGGCCGCCACCGGTATAGGGGGAATAGTTCGGGACGTGTACTGCATGGGCGCCACGGTGACCGGCTCGCTGGACCTGCTTCGGTTCGGCGACCCCCTGGGTCCGTCAGGTGAGAGATGCAGGGCCATATGCCGCGGTGTTGTGGAGGGCATATGGAAGTACGGCAACGCACTGGGCGTGCCGAACCTGGGAGGGGACACCAGGTTCCATCCCGGTTACGACGACAACTGCCTGGTGAACGTCGTTGCCCTGGGAATCGTGAGAAGGGACAGGATAGTCCACAGCTACGCCCCGCCGGAGGCGCACGATGAGCAGTACGTGCTGGTCCTTGCCGGCAAGCCCACCGACGATACCGGTTTCGGCGGAGCCACCTTCGCATCGTCCGACCTGGAGGACGAATCGGAGAAGGGGGCGGTGCAGGTGGCGGACCCGTTCCTCAAGAGGGTTCTCTCAGAGGCGAACGCGGCCGTGCTGGAGTACCTGTTCGATAAGGACATAAGTTTCGGTTTCAAGGACCTGGGCGCGGGGGGAATAGCCTGCGTCACCAGCGAGATGGCGGCCCACGGCGGTCTGGGAATAGTAGTGGAGCTGGACCGGGTTCCGGTCTCCATTCCGGACCTTCCGTCGGAGGTGATAGCCTGCGCGGAAACCCAGGAGAGGTACGGTCTGGCCATACCCGAAAGGGTGGCCCGGGAGGTAATCGCCATATACAACGAGAGGTACGAGCTTCCCCGTCTCTTCCCCGGAGCCGGAGCCACCCTGATAGGAACCTTCTCCAGCGATCCGTCCTACCGGGTGATGCACAGGGGGGATGAGGTGGCCAACGCCCCGGTGTCGTGTATCACCGAGGGCGTGGTCTACAGGCGGGAGTCCAGGCCGGCCCCTGTCACCGTGGTGGAACCGGAGCACAGACCCTGCAGTCCCCCGAAGGACCTGGCAACCATGCTGCATTCAGTGGACGGAGCGGGGCGGAGTCCGGTCTGGAGCTATTACGACAGCGAAGTCCAGGGAAACACCCTCTTCCGTCCGGGAGAGGCGGACGCCTGCGTCACTCTCCCCGTTCCCGGCTGCCCCGCGGGACTGGCCGTCTCCGGAGACGGCAATCCATGGTACGGAAGGCTGGACCCGTTCCTGGCCGGAGCCCACGCCGTGGGGGAGGCCTTCAGGAACGTGGTGGCGTCGGGGGCCGTTCCCCTGGCGGCAACCGACTGTCTGAATTACGGAAACCCGGAGGACCCGGAGGTCTTCTGGCAGTTCCGGCAGGGAGTGGAGGGAATTGCCCTGGCCTGCGGGAAACTGGGCCTCGTTGATGAGGGGGCGCCCCTTCCGATAGTCTCCGGCAATGTCAGCTTCTACAACCAGTCCTCTTCGGGCGGGGCCATACCCCCGTCCCCCATCGTGGCCGTCTTCGGCAGGGTGGATGACCCGTCCAGGGCCACCGACATTTCCCTGAAGGAGCCGGGCAATCTGATAGTACTGGTGGGTAACAGGGTGGACGAGCTGGGAGGAAGCCTGTACTACAGGGAATGCCTCGGGCATCATGGAGGGAAGGTGCCCGATTTCAGGGGAGACCTGGAGAGGGCCATGGCGCGGTTCGTGCTGGAATGCGCCCGGGAAGGGATTTCCCGTTCGGCCCATGACATATCCGAGGGGGGACTGCTTATGGCCGCGGCGGAGATGTCCATGGCCACCAGGCCCGATGCCAGGCGTGGAGTACATCTGGAGGGTCCGGCGGAAGATCCTGTCTACCTCTACTCGGAGACGCCGGGCTACCTCCTGGAGATAGCCCCGGAAGACTGGGAGGCCATGCGGGAGAAACCGGAATTCGTCTCGGTGGCCGGCAGGGTGACCGGGGAGTTCTCGGTAGCCTCTCACGGCTGGAACATCAGCCTGGAGGACCCGGCGGCCCGGCACGACGATATCCTGGACCGGATGATCTGGAGAGAGGAGGCGGCGGAATGAGTTCGCTCCCCATGGTGGCGGTTATTCAGTTCCCCGGCTCCAACTGTGAGCGCGAGACGGCCAGAGCGGTGAGGATGTCCGGCATGGAGGGGCTGGTCTTCAGATGGAACCAGCTGGATGAGATAAGGGACGCGGCCCCGGACGCTTTCATCATTCCGGGGGGGTTCTCCTTTCAGGACAGGGTAAGGGCCGGCGCGGTGGCGGCCAAGGAGAGGCTGATGGACCTGGTCTTCGGAGCTGCCTCCCTGGGCAGGCCGGTACTGGGCATCTGCAACGGGGCCCAGGTCCTGGTGGAGAGCGGACTGGTCCCGGGATGGGAGGCGGGGCGCATAGAGGCATCCCTGGCGGCGAACCACATAACCGGAAGAAGCGGTTACCTGAGCAGGTGGATATTCCTTCATCTCAGGGGGAACGCCGGAAAGGCCTGTCCCTGGCTGAGCAGGCTCGAGGACAGTCCCCTGCCCCTGCCCATCGCCCACGCCGAGGGCCGTTTCGTCTTCAGGGAGGAGGACCTGCCAAGGATCGCCGAGGTCGAGGCCCTGGCCTACTGCGACCCCGGCGGGGCGGAATCCTCCGAATATCCGGTCAATCCCAACGGCTCTGTGCGCAACCTGGCGGCGGTGATGAATACCGGCGGCAACGTTCTGGCCATGATGCCCCATCCGGAGAGGGCTTTCAGGATCTGCCAGCTGCCCCCGTCCATACCGGGCGACTGGGGAGACCGGAGGGAACTGGCGCTCAGCTCCGGCACCTTTTCGGAAGCCCGGGGCCCGGGAGCCCTGTTCTTTCTGAGCCTGAAGGACCACTTCGAGGGAGGCCCAGATGAGTGATATATCCATACTGGTAAGGCTGAAAGCCCCGGACCCGGAGGCCATGACCGCCCTCGCCACCCTCAGGAGGGTGAGTCCCGACATATGTCCGGTCGGCCTGGAGCGGTACGATCACTGGCGCTTCACCGGCCCGGGGGTCACCCGGAAGGTGGTGGAGGAGATAGTCTCCCATTATCCGGACATTGTTAACCCCAACAAGCAGTCCTGGTCCTTCACCGGGGACGGGCTCCATTCCCGGGGACATGAAGAGGAACTCAGATGGACCGGAGTCCTGGTCACCGACCGGGTGGACAGCGTTTCCGAGAATTGGTCCCGTATCATATCCGGGAAGGGATTTCCGGTGGTATCCGTCCGGTACTCGGTCCTCTGGAGGCTGGGCTTCCGCCCCCAACTGCCGGAAGATGAGGCCGGGAGACGGGCTAAGGACCTGGCCGTGGCAACCCACCGGGAGCGGGGTCTGCTGGCCAATCCGGTGTCACAGGAGATCGAGATATCGGGACCGGGAACCGCTTGATATACCAGGACCATCCCTACGGACGTTTCCTTCTCAGCGTGAGGAGGCCGCAGCAGTACACCGGCGGCGAATGGAACCTTCAGCCCGCGCCCAAGGACAGGCCCAGGGTGACCCTGGTATACCCCGACGTATACGAGATGGGCATGTCCAACTTCGGCCTGGCGGTCCTGCGGCACGTTCTTCTGGAGACCGGGTCGTTCGACGTCAGAAGGGCTTTCTGCCCGGCTCCGGACATGGACGAATTGATGGACAGGGAATCGCTGGAATGGGTGGACCTGGAGGAATACGAACCGGTGCGTCACAGCAGGGTGGTGGGTTTCACCATACCGTCGGAATCCCTCTACACCAACGCGCTGCATCTGATAGGCAGGATGGGCCTGCCGCTCCGCGGCCGGGACCGCGGGAGTGACGCCCCGCTGATAATCTTCGGCGGAGGAGGTCTCGCCAATCCCCTTCCCCTGGCTCCCTTCGCCGACCTTTTCTACCTGGGGGAGGTGGAGGAGAGGGCGGAGGAACTCTTCCGCATACTGGCTTCGGAGAACTCCCGCGACGAACGGCTGAACAGAGCGGCGGAAGTGCCCGGTGTCTTCGTTCCCGGCCTGGACGGCGGAAGGGTGGAATTCCAGAGGGTAGCCTCGCTGGCTTCCCGCTGCGCTCCGGTGGACCAGCTGGTGCCAAACTCCAGGGTCTCCCAGGACAGGGCGGTGGTGGAGATAGCCCGGGGCTGCACCAGGGGCTGCAGGTTCTGCCAGGCATCCCAGCTTTACAGACCCGTTCGCCAGCGGCCGGTGGACGAGACGCTTGAACTGATGGACCGTGCCCTGAAGTCCACAGGATGGGAGAAGGCCGGCCTGCTTACCCTCTCACTGTCAGACTACTCGGAGCTTCCCGCGCTGCTCGGCGGCATGGAATCCCTCACCCGCCGGCATCACGCCGCGTCAAGCATGCCTTCCATGAGGCCGGACTCTGTGCTGAGACTGAAGGACGCCTGCGACCTCACCGGAAGGCTCACCCTGGCCCCGGAGGGGGGCAGCGAATCCCTGCGGGAAAGAATGAACAAGCCCATAAGTGACCGCACCATCCTGGAAGCCGTGAGGACGGTCTTCGGCATGGGAGCGCGGGGCGTCAAGCTGTACTTCATCGTAGGGCTTCCGCTGGAGACCGAGGATGATATCAGGGGCATTTCGAAGCTGGCCCTGGAGGTGGCGTCCATCTGCAGGAAACACCGGCGCAATCCCCGGAAGAGCGTCACCGTGGCCCTTTCCCCATTCGTGCCCAAGGCCCGGACACCACTTCAGTGGGCCCCCCAGCTGGACGAGGAGGAGATCTGGAGGAGGATACGCCTGGTAAAGAAGATGTGCGGCCGAAAGGTGAACCTCAGCTGGAACAGTCCCAGGGTGGCCATGGTGGAGGCTGTACTGTCGCTGGGTGACATGGAGACCACGGCGGACATCCTCGAGGAGGCGGTCAGCGGGGGAGCCAGGTTCGACGCCTGGACCGACCGGTTCCGCTGGGATATCTGGAGGTCGGTCCTGGACCGGCACCCCGAAACCGTAAGAAGGCTGAGGGAGGGGCTGGAACTGGAGGACCCGCTTCCATGGGATTTCATCTCCACCGGAGTGTCGGATGGTCACCTGAAGAGGGAGTACCTGAAGTACACAGCCGGCACCGTGACCCCGGACTGCAGGGAGGAGGGCTGCCAGGGCTGCGGCGCCTGTTCCGGCGAGGGGGTATCGACGAACCGAGCCCGAACCGGGGGGATGAAGGACGACGGGAAAGGGACGGAGGGTTCCGGGGAGTACAGCGCGGTGCTGAGGGTCCGCTATTCGAAGACGGGACCGGCCGCGTGCACCTCCCATCTGGACACCGTCAGGATGTGGGGACGGACCCTTCGAAGGTCTGGTTTGCCTGTATCATGGTCCGATGGTTATGTTAGCAGGCCAAGAGTGCAGTTCGGGCCGCCATTGCCCCTGGGCATTGAAAGCGTTGCCGAATATGTGGATATTAGACTTGAAGCACCGCCGGGCGATAATCCGGCGGAGCTTCTGACCGGCTTCATGCCCCGCGGCTACAGGGCGGAGGAGACATGGGTCATCGACCCGAACAGCCCTCCTCCCGACCAGCCGCCGGTGGCGGCGGAATATGTTCTGGTCCCCGGCGGTTTCGGGCTTACCGCGGATGAGGCGGAAAGCGCCGTTGCGAAGCTTCGCGGGCTGGAGGGGGTGCTGAAGGCGAAAAACGAAGATGATACCGGTGTCAGGTTCATGGCGCCGGCGGATGACAAAGAGTCCCGCCCGGACCTGATAATGTCCAGGGTACTGGACCGTCCGGTGGGAATAAGGAAGATAGGGCTGTACAGCAAGCTCGACGAAAAAGGCTGGAGGTCGATGAGATCTCACAGCGAGGATTTGGAGAAGATGTTCTTTGAAAGTTGATTTCATAATAAACTCCCACCCCGAGGTCACCAGAATAGGCATTCTGGAGGACAACAGGCTGATGGAGATAATAGTAGAGGATTCGAACGAGAAAAGGCAGGTGGGAAACATCTACCTGGGGAAGGTGAATGCCGTCCTCCCGGGGATGCAGGCAGCCTTCGTGGACATAGGGCTGGAGCGAAGCGCCTTTCTCCACGTAAGCGACGTGAGGATGGGCGCGGTGGACGCGGACAAGTTCGCGAGGTCCCTTGCCAGCGGTTCACCCGCCACCACCAGGGAGGTGCACGATTCCATCGAGAAGGTGCTTCGGAAGGGACAGGACATCCTGGTCCAGGTGACAAAGGAACCAATCGGAACGAAGGGCGCCAGGGTCACCACCAGGATATCCATAGCGGGCAGGTACATAGTGAGCATGCCGGGGGAGAACGTCACCGGCATATCACGGAAGATATCCGACCGGTCGGAGAGGTCGCGCCTGCGCAAGATACTCTCCAGCGTCAAGACTCCCGGCTACGGTATCATCGCCAGGACCGCGGGAGTCTCCCAGGACGAGAAATCCTTCAAGATGGACATGGAGAGGATAATCGGCAAATGGCAGGAGATAGGGCAGTCCGTTCTGAAGAAGAAGGCGCCCGCCCTCCTTCACCAGGAGCAGGACATCGTGACCATAGCCATGAGGGACCTGGTCACTCCCGACACGAACTCCATAGTCACCGATTCCAGGGTCGTGGCCAGGAACGCCAGGAAATACCTCAAGACCTTCGCCAGCGGAATGACCGGCAAGGTGAAGTTCTACCGGGGCAAGACGCCGATCTTCGACCACTTCGGAATAGAGCAGGAGATAACCGGCATCATGGCCAGGGAGGTCCCCCTGAAGAGCGGCGGGTCGCTGGTCATCGAGCATACCGAGGCGCTGGTGGCCATCGACGTGAACACCAAGAAGTACGTGGGCCGGAGGAACCAGGAGAGCACCATATTCAAGAACAACATGGAGGCGGCCAAGGAAGTGGCCCGCCAGCTCCGGCTGCGTGACCTCGGCGGGATAATAGTAATCGATTTCATCGACATGGATATTCCCGACCACAGGGACAAGGTGCTCAACGCCCTTCGAACTGAACTGGGCAGGGACAGGTCCCCGACCAAGACCTGCCAGGTCAGTCCGATGGGTCTGGTGGAGATGACCAGAAAAAGGGTGAGACCCAGCGTGTTCCAGGCCCTCTCCGAGCCCTGCGCCTGCTGCGGCGGGTCCGGCAGGGTTCTCTCCACCGTTTCCACCGCCACGATGCTGGAACGGTTCATAGAGAGGGCATCGCTTGACAAGAAGCACAGGAATCTGGTGATATCCGTACATCCCAGCCTGGCGCAGTACCTGTACGAGGAGGAGGGCAAGAGGATGGACCACATCGCGTCCCTCTCTCAGCTGAGCATCGAGTTCAGGGAGGACCCGGACCTGCGTGTGGATGAGTTCAAGGTATACTCACTGGACCTGCACGAGGAGATAACAAGCCTTTACAGCCGTTCGGGGTGACGACAGAGACCCCGATATGAAAAGTGTTACCTGTCACGGAGGTGAATAATTGTACGCGATAGTCGAAACGGGAGGTCTTCAGTTCAGGGTCGAGCCCGGAATGAAACTCAACGTGCCCAGACTGGCCTCGGACGAGGGCGAATCGGTGAACCTGGAGAGAGTCCTGCTTCTGGAGGACGGAGATGATGTACAGGTGGGCAGTCCCCTTGTAGAGGGCGCTTCTGTGAAGGCCGAAGTGCTGGAGCATGGCAGGGGAGGCAAGATAACCGTCTACAAGAGGAAGAGGCGCAAGGGTTACGAGAGGACCCGCGGCCACCGGCAGGATTACACCAGGATAGAGATCAAGTCCATAGACAGAGTATAGGGGTACGAAATGTCCGACCCTCTGCTGCTTTCAGGAAAGGAATTCGCCGCGTCGGTCAGGAAGGAACTGGCCGGGGAGATAGAATCCGTCCAGGGCTCCCCCCCCGGGTTGACGGTGGTAGTGGTGGGCGATGACCCGGCCAGCCGGGTATACGTCTCCATGAAGGAGAAAGCCTGCCGCAGGGCCGGTATCAGGAGCAGCGTTGTGAAGCTGGACGGTTCGGCATCCCTGGAGGAGCTGCTGGCGGTGATAGACCGGCTCAACCGGGACGACTCCGTTCACGGGATACTCTGTCAGCTTCCGCTGCCGGACCACATCTCCCCCCACAGAGTGGCGTCGGCCATACTTCCACAGAAGGATGTGGACGGTTTTCACCCGGTCAACGTGGGAAAGCTCTGGAGGGGCGAGGACGGCCTCTTTCCCTGCACACCGCTGGGAATAACCGCTATGCTCGCGCACTACGGCATAGAAATCGACGGCAGCAGAGCGGTGATAGTCGGAAGAAGCAACATCGTGGGAAAGCCCATGGCAGCAATGCTCCTCCGCCGTCACGCGACTGTTTCGCTGGCCCATTCACACACCGGGGAGCTTCCCGGGCTGTGCAGAACCGCCGATATCCTGGTGGCTGCGGTGGGCCGTCCCCGGTTCATCACGCCGGAGTTCGTGAAACCGGGCGCGACGGTTATCGACGTGGGTATCAGTCGCACGGAGGAAGGCCTGGCGGGAGACGTGGACTTCGACTCCGTGGCCGGGATCAGCGGAGCCATCACTCCGGTGCCCGGAGGTGTCGGTCCGCTCACCATAGCCTTCCTTCTGAGCAACACGGTCAAGGCCTGGAGGAACAGCATTTCCTGACCGCCCCCGGGGATCGTTTCGAGGGAGCTTGACATTCGCCTACGATATGCTTTATCCCTATAGTTGAGCATGGAGCAACGGCATTTGCCGGCCGCTCCGCATGACCCGGTATCTCCCGGGCTGAAAGATGAATATCAAATGTACCGGCTGCGGCGGGGAAAGCACTGCAGCGCAAAGGGGATTGGAATATCTGATGGAAGGTTTATTCGTTGTACAGCTTGTGGGTGTGGCAGGCATTTTCATAGGGATAGGGTTCTTCGTTTCGGTGGTCCTCAAGATGCACAAAACTCTAAGCGAGATGGAGTCCACGCTCCACTCCCTCAGCGACGAGATAGAGGAGCTTACTCCAAGAATATCATCGGCCCTTCAGGAGATAGAGAGGACGGGGGAGGATATCAGCATCACCGCCAACGCCACCACATCGCTGATAAACAGGATTAACGGCAGCGAATGGAACTCACCTGTGATGGAGGGAGCCGCCAGGTACCTTCCGGCCGTTATCGGTCTGGCCCGTCATGTCATACCGATGTTCAAGTCCGGGAAGAGGGACTGATGAGGTACTTCCGGATACTCCCCGTTTTTCTGATGTTCCTGGCGGGCTGCGCGGGACCGGCCACCGGACCCCTGAAGGGTGTGCTGGTGGTCTACCCGGACGGGACGGAGGCGCAGCGGCTGAACACTGTACTGGACCGTATCCAGAAGCAGGTGGACACGGTGGAGCCGGAAGACGTCTTCGATTTTTCCGTATGCACCGTCGAGGAGTTCCAGGGAGACCTGAAAACCCGCCGGACAGTTCTCTTCCTGGCCGATGACAGGTCCGGGCTACCGGAGGAACTGGAGTCTTCCGGCGGAATTTACAGCGGCGAGGACCTGTGGGCTTCCGACCAGTACGTCCTCGGAGTAGTAGTGCCGGAATTCGATGACTGGGAAGCCCTGTCCGACAGACTGGAGACCATATACGACCGCCACCTCCACCATCACATATACGGAAGCTTCGTCTCCACCCAGATGACCAGCCCCGCCAGGATAGACAGCCTTCTCGAACTGGGATTCAGCATGGACATACCCAAATCCTATTCACTGGCCGACTGGGATCCCGAAACCGGCTTCATCCAGTACCAGAGAAGGGTATCGGACGACTGTCTCCTTCTCCTGAGCGTAAGGTGGATAGAGGACGACAAGGCCCTTTCCCCGGAGGAGGCGGTTACCTGGAGGGAAGCGGTGGCCAGGAACCATTTCTACGCCGCCGAGGCCGATTCGGTGGACAGGTCCAGGGTCCGGGTGGAACCACTTGATCTCCGCGGACTGGAGGGCTGGAAACTGCTGGGCATGTGGAGGAACCCGGAGTACCTGAACGCCGGCGCCTTCACCAGTTATGTCCTGAGGAGTGAAGGCAGAAGATACCTTCTGGACATGGTGGTCTTCCATGAGCGGAGGGAGAAGGAACCATACATTCGAGAGGGGTGGCTCATAATGAACACATTCATGCCGGGGGAAGAAAATGGCTGATAACAGATCCGCGCGGGAACTGGAGATGGTGGAGAGCGAATGGGTCAGTAATCCCACCC